>NZ_JBITKL010000001.1:317349-450657 GCF_044460945.1 Micromonospora sp. NPDC049903 | reverse complement strand
GCTCCCGCTCCCGCTCCCGGTCTAGCGTCCGCGTCCCACGTCGGTCGTCTGCGTCCCGCATTGGCCGTTCGGCTTACGTGGCTGGCGTCCGGCGTTCGGCGTCCGCCCCCGCTACGGGTCTGCCGTCCGGCGCCGGTCGTCCGCGTTCCGCGTCGGCTGTCGGGCCGTGCCCCGGTCCGGCTTGCGCATCCGGTCCGCATCCCGCTTACGCGCCCGGCGTCCGGCTCGCGTCCGGCTCATTCGTCCGGGTCCGCGTTCGGCGTCGACACAACTTCCTGGAAACTGCTGCCTCCCGACCACCCCGACACAGCAACATCCAAGAAGTTGCGCAGATCTTGACCGCCCACCACCCACCGCCCACCTCCGACGCCAAGCGAGCGCGACGTGCGCCAAGCGTGCGCGAGGGCGCGCCAGGCGTGCACGAGGCGTGCAAGAGAACACCCGCCACTCGCCCTGCTGACCCGTGACCCAGCGAAAGGCGGGCACCCCGAAAGCCGCCACCGACCCTCGGACCGCGTCCACGAGAGGTTTCCGGGGGGAGCCCACCCGCGCAGGGATCAAGCCTGACCGCCCGGAGCGGGTGGGCTCCCCCCGGAAACCTCCACAGCGAGAAGAGGAATCACACCCCCTTGGGATGCCACACAGTCTTAGTCTCCAGCAACGCCGTCATCCGCCCCAGCCCCGGATCAGCGGACCAATCGTGCCCGGAGCCCACCGGACGGAGCACCCGCTTGAGGTTCTCCGCGGCCTTGATCTCCAGGTCGACCGCCAGGTCCGCGTCGGTGACCCCGGTCAGGTCGATCGCGTTGACGTCCATGTGGGCGGCCAGCGTGGGTACGGTCTCCGGCAGCCGCCCGGTGAGGATGTTGACGACGCCGCCGGGCAGGTCGGAGGTGGCGAGCACCTCGGCGAGGGTGATCGCGGCCAGTGGCGCTTCCGGGGAGGCGGCCACCACGACGGTGTTGCCGGTGACGATCGCCGGGGCGATCACGCTGACCAGGCCGAGCAGGGCCGGGCTGGCCGGGGCCACCACGGCGACCACGCCGGTCGGCTCGGGTGCGGAGAGGTTGAAGTAGGGGCCGGCGACCGGGTTCGCACCGCCGTACACCTGCGGCAGCTTGTCGGACCAGCCCGCGTACCAGACCCAGCGGTCGGTGGCGGCGTCGACTTCGTCGGCGGGTACGCCGAGACCGATGAACTGGTCGCGGCGGCCCTCCAGCATCTCGGCGACGCGGTAGAGGATCTGACCCCGGTTGTACGCGGTCGCCCCGGCCCAGCCCTTCACGGCGGCGCGGGCGGCGACTACGGCGTCCCGGGCGTCCTTGCGGGAGGCCAGCGACACGTTGGAGTCCTGCACGAGATACGACCGTCCCGACTCGCTACGCGGGAACTTCCCGCCGATGAAGAGCTTGTACGTCTTGCGTACCGCGACCCGCTCAGACATTGAGGTACGCCTCCAGCCCGTGCCGGCCGCCCTCGCGGCCGTAGCCCGACTCCTTGTAGCCGCCGAACGGCGAGGTGGGGTCGAACTTGTTGAACGTGTTGGCCCAGACGACTCCGGCGCGCAGCCGGTCGGCCATCCACAGGATGCGGGAACCCTTCTCGGTCCAGATTCCGGCGCTGAGCCCGTACGGCGTGTTGTTGGCCTTCTCCACGGCCTCGGCCGGGGTGCGGAAGGTCAGCACGGACAGCACCGGGCCGAAGATCTCCTCGCGGGCGATCCGGTGTGCCTGGGTGACGCCGGTGAAGATGGTCGGCGCGAACCAGAAGCCGCGGTCCGGGAGTTCGCACGGCGGTGACCAGCGCTGCGCGCCCTCGGCGGCGCCGGCCTCGGTCAGCTCGTGGATCCGGGCGAGCTGGGCGGCGGAGTTGATGGCACCGACGTCGGTGTTCTTGTCCAGCGGGTCACCGACGCGCAGCAGCGCCATCCGGCGCTTGAGCGATTCCAGCACCTGCTCGGCGACGGACTCCTGGACCAGCAGCCGGGAACCGGCGCAGCAGACGTGCCCCTGGTTGAAGAAGATGCCGTTGACGATGCCCTCGACCGCCTGGTCGACGGGGGCGTCGTCGAAGACGATGTTGGCGGCCTTGCCGCCGAGTTCCAGGGTGAGCTTCTTGCGGCTGCCGGCGACGGCGCGGGCGATGGCCCGGCCGACGTCGGTGGAGCCGGTGAACGCGACCTTGTCGACGCCGTCGTGTTCGACCAGGGCCCGGCCGGTCTCCCCGGCACCGGTGACGATGTTGACCACACCGGCCGGCAGGTCGGCCTGCTGGCAGATCTCGGCGAAGAGCAGCGCGGTCAGCGGGGTGGTCTCGGCGGGCTTGAGCACCACCGTATTGCCGGCGGCGAGGGCCGGGGCGATCTTCCAGGCCAGCATCAGCAGCGGGAAGTTCCACGGGATGACCTGCGCGGCGACGCCGAGCGGCCGTGGGTTCGCGCCGAAGCCGGCGTGCTCCAGCTTGTCGGCCCAGCCCGCGTAGTAGAAGAAGTGCGCGGCGACCAGCGGCAGGTCGACGTCGCGCGACTCCCGGATCGGCTTGCCGTTGTCCAGCGACTCGAGCACGGCCAGCTCACGCGAGCGTTCCTGGATGAGGCGGGCGATCCGGAACAGGTACTTGGCCCGGTCCCGGCCCGGCATCGGACCCCAGACCTTCTCGTACGCCTTCCGGGCGGCGCGGACGGCGCGGTCCACGTCCTGGCTGCCGCCCTCGGCGACCTCGGCGAGCACCTCCTCCGAGGAGGGGCTGATCGACTTGAAGCTGCCGCCGTCGGCCGGGTCGACGAAGGCGCCGTCGATGAACAGGCCGTAGGAGGGCTTGATCTCCACCACCGAGCGCGACTCGGGGGCGGGTGCGTATTCGAACATCGCGTTCAGTCCAGGGTGAAGTAGTCGGGGCCGGCATAGACACCGGTCGTCAGCTTGGTGCGCTGCATGAGCAGGTCGTTGAGGAGGCTGGACGCGCCGAAGCGGAACCAGTCCGGGTCCAGCCAGTCCGGCCCGACGGTCTCGTTGACCATGACCAGGTACTTGACGGCGTCCTTGGTGGTCTTGATGCCGCCGGCCGGCTTCACGCCGACCTGCCGACCGGTGGCGGCCCGGAAGTCGCGGACCGCCTCCAGCATGACCAGCGTCACCGGCAGGGTGGCCGCGACCGGAACCTTGCCGGTGGAGGTCTTGATGAAGTCGCCGCCGGCCAGCATCGCCAGCCAGGAGGCGCGGCGCACGTTGTCGTAGGTGGCCAGTTCGCCGGTCTCCAGGATCACCTTGAGGTGGGCGTCCCCGCAGGCCTCCTTGGTCGCCACGATCTCGTCGTACACCTCGGCGTAGCGACCGGCCAGGAACGCGCCCCGGTTGATCACCATGTCGATCTCGTCGGCGCCCGCCTCGACGGCGGCCCGGGTGTCGGCGAGCTTGATCTCCAAGGGCGCCTGGCCGGACGGGAACGAGGTCGCCACGCTGGCCAGGTGCACGGCAGACCCGCGCAGCACCTCGGCCACGTGGGGAACCATCGCGGGATAGACGCAGACCGCGCCGACGTGTGGGCAGGACGGGTCGGCCGGGTCGGGACGCAGCGCCTTGGCGGCGAGCGCGCGTACCTTGCCGGGGGTGTCCGCGCCTTCCAGCGTGGTGAGGTCGACCATTCGGATCGCGAGGTCGATCGCCTGTGCCTTGGCGGTGGTCTTGATGGAGCGGGTGCCGAGTTGGGCTGCCCGCTGCTCCGCGCCGACCTGATCCACGCCCGGTAGGCCGTGCAGGAAGGTCCGCAGAGCGGTCTCGGATCGTCCCAGCTCGGAGAGGTCCGACCGGGCCGACGTCGCTGTCGCCGTCATGCGCCGAAGTCTACGCAGGCGGGAGCCACCCGATCTTGATCATGATGGCGGGCGGGCGTCCCGGGTGAGCGACGTCGCTGCTCCGGGCCGGGGCCCGCGCGTCCGAGTCCGGGGCGGGTAGGTTGAGCGATCGTGGACGTACACGTCATTGACCATCCGCTCGCCCAGTCCCGGCTGACCGCCATGCGGGACGAACGGACCGACTCCGCCTCGTTCCGGGCGGCGCTGCACGAACTCACCACCATGCTGGTGTACGAGGCCGCGCGCTCCTTCCCGATCGAGCGGTACCCGGTGCAGACCCCGGTGACCGGCACCGAGGGCACCCGGCTGGCCAACCCGCCGCTGCTGGTGCCGGTGCTGCGCGCCGGTCTCGGCATGGCCGACGCCGCGCTGGGGCTGCTGCCGGAGTCGTCGATGGGCTTCGTCGGGCTGGCCCGGGACGAGGAGACCTTCGAACCGCGCGCCTACATGGAGTCGCTGCCCCGCGACCTGAGCGGCCTGCCGGTGCTGGTCCTGGACCCGATGCTGGCCACCGGTGGCTCGTTGGAGCACTGCTGCCGGCTGCTGGCCGAGCGCGGCTGCACCGACATCACGGTGCTCTGCGTACTCGCCGCACCGGCCGGCATCGCCCGGCTGGAGCGGTCCGGCCTGCCGCTGCGTCTGGTCACCGCGTCGATCGACGACGGTCTCAACGACAGCATGTTCATCGTGCCGGGTCTCGGTGACGCCGGGGACCGCCAGTTCGGCGGCATGCCCCGGTTCTGATCCGTCCGTCGTCGTCCCACGCTCGTGGTGGCGGGTTTGTCGTGCGGGCGGTGGCATCGAGCGGCTACCGTCTCGGGCCATGACTGGTGTTCCGCTCGCCGAGGAACTGCTCCTGCTGGCGTACGACGACGAAACCGGCAAGGCGACCATGCCCCGGATCAGCCTCGACCTGGGCATGGCCGCCGCCGTGTTGATCGAGCTGGCCCTGGCGGGCCGGATCGCGTACGCCGAAGGCGCTCTGACGGTGGTCGACGCGACACCGACGGGCGAGCCGATCACCGACGACGTGCTGTCCCGGATCGCGGCGGACACGCCGCACAGCCCGTCCTCCTGGGTGCAGCGGCTGCGGCACGGTCTGCGTGACAAGGTCCTCGGTGACCTGTGCGCACACGGGGTGGTCCGAGACGTCGACGAGACGGAGATGGGCTTCATCCACGTGCACCGCTACCCGGTGCTGGACCCCTCGGTGGAGGCGGAGACCCGCCAACGGCTCGCTGCCGCGCTGACCGGTGAAGCACCCGACGAGCGGACCGCCGCCCTGGCGACGCTGGTCGCCGTACTCCGGATGGAATCGGCGCTGGGAGCGACCGGCGAGGACGCCACCGAGGCCCTCCGCCGGTTGGAGGAGATCGCCAGTGGAGCGGGCTTCTCCGGCGAGGTGGGCCTGGAAAGCTCCGTGGTCCGCCCCTCGGTCGGCCTGGTGGTAGCCGCCCTCGGCCGCGCCGTCCAGGCCGCTCTCGGCCCCCGTCGCTGACCCGCCCGCCCCGCCGCCCTGCGCGCCGTCGCCGTGCCCTGTGCGCCGTCGCCGTGCCTCGCCGCTGCCCTGCGCGCCGATCATGGAGTTGTGGTCGCACGTTTGTGTTGATACGTCCACATCTGCGGCTGCCACGACTCCATGATCGACGCCGGACGCCGGACGCCGGACGCCGGACGCCGGACGCCGGACGTGGGGCGAGGGGTTAGGGGTTAGTGGGACAGGTGGGTGGTGCGGACGGCGGTGACGAAGGCGGACCAGGCGGTGGGCGTGACGGTGAGTGCCGGGCCGGTCGGGTCCTTGCTGTCGCGGATGCCGACGACGCCGGGCAGGTTGTCGGCGACCTCGACGCACTCGCCGCCGTTGGTGCCGCTGCGGGTGCTGGTGCGCCACGTCGCGCCGGTCAGGTCACTCATAGCACTCTCCCAGGATGGCATCGATCAACTCCATCGATTGTCCCTCCCCGAGCGCGACGGATTCCAGCCCCCGCCAGACCCGCACGTAGGCGGCGAACTCGTGCGGCTGGTCGAGATAGAGCGCGCCGGTGAGCCCCTCGACATAGACGGTGGGCGGTTCGGTCGGGCCGCCGAGCAGGGCCTCCGGGAAGTCGAGCAGCACGAAGGTGCCCGCCTCGGCGGCGAGCGGTGGGCCGGCGGCGAGCGGCAGGATGCGGATCGAGATGTTGTGCCGCTGCCCGACGGCCAGCAGGTGCCGGAGTTGCCCGGCCATCACCGCTCGGCCGGGCACCGGGCGGCGTAGCACCGCCTCGCTGAGCATCACGGTCAGCTCCGGGGCGGGTGGGAGCCGCCGGGTGAGCAGCCCCTGTCGCTGGATTCGGAAGTTCACCACCTTCTTGCGTTCCTCCTCGCCTAAGTCGGGCCGGTTGAGTAGGAAGAGGGCGGTGGCGTATTCGGGGGTTTGCAGGATTCCCGGCACCAGCTCGGCGTTGTAGTACCGCATACCGCTGGCCACATTCTCCAGCCCGACGTAGAGCGAAAACCAGGCCGGGATGGAGCGGCCGTACGCGTGCCACCACCCCTCGGCCTTGCTGACCTCGGCGAGCCCGACCAGCACGCTCGCCTGGTCGGGTGTTGCCTGGTAAAGCTCGCAGAGTACGCGCACGTCCGGGCCCCTGGCCGGGGAGAGGCCGCGCTCGATCCGCCAGATCTTCTGTCGCGAGCAGTCGAGCCGGTCGGCTGCCGCCTCGATGCTGACCCGGGCATCGACCCGCAGTTGGGTGAGCAGCCTGCCGAGCTGCCGTCGCGGGACGGTTGAACCGTTCGTTGCATGCACCGTGCAACACTCCTCAGTTCCAGAATGCAACCAATCCCCGTCATCGAGGAAACGTATTGCGAGCTCGTTTCCGCCGGATGCGGAAATGGCGATGGTTGATGGAGTGATGCTATTTGTCGACGCGCAATGCAGGCAAGCGGTAGCGCTCGGTGATTGTGCTCGGGTGTTAGGAGGGGTCCCCTGCTATGCACGAGGCGTTAGTAAGGTGCCCTTCCTTACATCCCTAAAGCCCGCGCAACCTCCAGCCGCAACTCGCCGACGGCCGCCGCCGCGCGAGCCCGGGCCGCGGCGACGTCACCGTCGGCGACCTGTTCCACCACCTCCAGGTACGCCTTGAGCTTCGGCTCGGTGCCGGAGGGCCGGATCACCACCCGGGCCGCCCCGGTACGCAGGATGACCACGTCCGCTTCGGGCAGCAGGTCCGCTGCCTCGGTGACCGGCTGACCGAGCAGCATGTCCGGAGTGGCCGCCCGGATCCGGGCCATCGCGTCGGCGATCAGACGCAGGTCGTCGACGCGGACCGAGAGTTGATCGGTGTGGTGGACGCCGAACTCGGCGGCCAACTCGTCCAGCCGGTCGGTGAGCGTACGGCCCTGGGTCTTGAGGTCGGCGGCCAACTCGGCCACGGTCAGCGCGGCGGTGATGCCGTCCTTGTCGCGTACGTGGTCGGGGGCGACGCAGTAGCCGAGCGCCTCCTCGTAGCCGAACGCCAGCGGCGGGGAGCCGTCCCCGGCCCGCACGATCCACTTGAACCCGGTCAGCGTCTCGCCGTACGGCAGGTTCCGGGCGGTGCACATCGCCCGCAGCAGCGACGACGAGACGATGGTGGTGGCGTACAGGCCGGTCACGCCGCGCCGCATCAGGTGGTCGGCGAGGAGCACCCCGACCTCGTCCCCGCGCAGCATCCGCCAGCCCGCTGCGCCGCTCGTCCCACCCGCGAAGGGGGCAGAGAGCGCGCCGCCCGGGGTCCGGACCGCCACGGCGCAGCGGTCGGCGTCGGGGTCGTTGGCGATGGCGAGGTCCGCGCCGGTGGTGTCGGCGAGCGCGACCAGCAGGTCCACCGCGCCCGGCTCCTCCGGGTTGGGGAAGCTGACGGTCGGGAAGTCGGCGTCCGGTTCGGCCTGCTCCGGCACCACCCCGGGGGTCGGGAAACCGGCGGCGGCGAAGGCGGCGGTGAGGACCGTCGCGCCGACGCCGTGCAGCGGGGTGTACGCCACCGTCAGGTCCCGGGGGCCGCCGGGCGGCACCACCTGCACCGCCCGCGACACGTACCCGGCCACCAGGTCGTCACCGAGCACCTGCCCGGCGGGACCGAGCGGCACCCGGGTCAGCGGGCCGACCGCCCGGATGGCGGCCTCGATGCCGGTGTCGGCCGGCGGCACGATCTGCGCCCCGGCGCCGGAGTCCCCGCCCAGTTCGGCACCGAGATAGACCTTGTAGCCGTTGTCCTGCGGCGGGTTGTGGCTCGCCGTCACCATCACTCCGGCGACCGCGTCCAGTTGCCGCACCGCGTACGCCAGGACGGGAGTGGGCAGCGGGCGGGGGAGGAGCACGGCCGGACGTCCCGCCCCGGTGGCCACCCGGGCGGTCTGCTCGGCGAACGCGCGGGAGCCGCGCCGGGCGTCGTACCCGATCACCAGCGGGCCGGTGCCGCCCTCGGCGGCGAGCCAGGCGACCAGCCCGGCGGCGGCCTGGGTGACCACGGCGAGGTTCATGCCGTTGGGGCCGGCGCGCAGCGGGCCGCGTAGCCCGGCCGTGCCGAAGGTCAGCGGCCCGGCGAAGCGGTCGGCCAGCTCGGCGGCGCTGTCCGGCAGCCGGTCGAGCACCGCTCGCAGTTCCGCCTGGTCAGCCGGGTCGGGGTCGTCGGCGAGCCAGCGCTGAGCCTGCTCGCGGATGGTGTCGATGTCAGTGGTCTCCGCCGCCATTGCCTCTTGATAGCACGGCGGCGGATCACCGGGGACGGCTCCCCGGCTGAGAGCGACCGGTCGCTCTCAGCCGGCGGAGGTGAGCTGGAACGACTTGAGCATCTCGTCGTAGATCGGCTTGCTCTCGTCGAACCGGGCGTCGCTGACGGTCAGATAGAAGGAGTAGATCCGGCCCTCGTGGGCCACCCCGTGCCAGACACCGTGCCGCCTGGCCTCGCCGTCACCGCAGGTGTACTCGAACTCGGCCGACGGCTTGCCGGCCAGTTCCTTGTCCGCCATCGAGATCTGCGTGTACGGCTTGGCGCAGGAGTTCGACCGGGTCCTGAGGTTGTTCTCCGCACTCTGCGCCCAGCGGGTCGAGCTGCCGGCCCACTTCTCGTTGAGGATGCGGACCCGGCGACCGCTGTCGTCCGGGTCGGTGTAGTCGATGTAGACGGCGCCGGCCGGAGCGGTCCGCTTCCAGCCCTTCGGCACGAGCATCTGCACGCCGCGCGCCGAGTGCTCCTGCATCTCGACCGGCTCCCCCTCGTCCGAGGAGTTGCCCGGCCCGGCGACCGGGTCGGTGACGGGCGGGTCACCGCCGCCGCCGGAGAGCGCCACCGCGCCGATCAGCAGGACCAGCACCAGGCCACCGGCCGCCGCGAGCTGGACCTTGCGCGGCCAGCCCTTCACGGTCTCGACCGCGCGGGCACCTGCGACCTTGGCCTTGTCGAGCGTGCCGCCGCCCCCACCGGCGGGCGGTGGTGGTGCGCCGTACGGCTGCCGGGGTGCCGCCGGCCAGCGACCGCCGTAGTCGCCGCCGAGCTGCTGGGTGGCCTCCGGCCGGGCACCGAACCCGTACGCCCCGGCACCGATGTGCTGCGTCGCGTCCGCGCCGATGCGCTGGGTGGCGTTCGCGCCGATGTGCTGGGTGGCGTCGGCGCCGATGCGTTGGGTGGCGTCCGCGCCGCCGATCCGCTGGGTGGCCTCCGCACCGCCGATGCGCTGGGTCGTCTCGGCCCCGCCGCCGTAGGTGCGGCCGGCGGACGAGGCGGCGTTCTGCTGACCCGGACGGGCCAACGCGTCGGCGCTGGTGTCCTCCATCGCGGCGGCACTGGTGGCGGCGGCCTTGCCGGGGCGCTCACCCCGGCTCAGCGCGGCCAGCCGGTCGGTCAGCGACTCACCGGGGGCGAGCATCGCCCGGCCGCCGATCTCACTCGCGGACGTGGACTTCTTGGCGGGGGCGACCGGCGCGGTGATCGGCGCGGACTGCTGCGGCACCGGCACCACAGAGTACGGGTCGGTCATCGAGTTGACCGCGGAGGCGGTGCTGCTCAGCGGGCCGGCGAGCAGTTCGCGCAGCATGGCGCGGGCGGTGTGCACGTCGAGCCGACGGGCCGGGTCCTTTTCCAGCAGGCCCATCAGCACCCGGGTCAGCGGGCCGCTGCGCTGCGGTGGGGCCGGCGGGTCCTCGACCACCGCGTGCATCGTCTCGATCGGGTCACCCCGGTCGAAGGGCGGCCGACCCTCCACGGCGGTGTAGAGCGTCACGCCGAGGGAGAAAAGGTCGCTGGGCGGGCCGAACTCCTGACCCATGGCCCGCTCGGGCGAGATGAAGTGCGGCGAGCCCAGCACCATCCCCGGCGTGGTGAGCTGCACGTCGGTGGGCATCCGGGCGACACCGAAGTCGGTCAGCACGCAGCGGCCGTCGGAGCAGATCAGCACGTTGGCCGGTTTGACGTCGCGGTGCAGCACCCCGATGGCGTGGGCCACCTCCAGTGCGCCGAGCAGTGCGATGCCGATCTTGGCGACCACCCGCTGGGCGATCGGCCCGTCCTCGATCACCATGTCGGCGAGGCTGCGGGCGTCCAGCAGCTCCATCACGATCCACGGGCGTCCGGCCTCGGTGACCACGTCGTACACCTGGACCACCGCCGGGTGGGCGATGGCGGCTGCCGCGCGGGCCTCGCGCAGGGTGCGTTCGTACATCGCGTCGCGGTCGCTGGGCGCCAGGCCGGGCGGCAGGACGACCTCCTTGACCGCCACGTCGCGCCGCAGAAGTGTGTCTGTGGCCCGCCAGACCGTGCCCATGCCACCGTTGCCCACCGTCGAACGCAACGAGTACCGGTCACCGATGACGGTGCCGGGTGTCGCGCGGCCGTTGGTGGGGGTGCTGACTGGTCCGCCGCTCCACGTCGGGATCTGAGTCACAGAAAAGCCACCGGGGGAAGTCGAGGGGGCTGGGACACAACCTCCCTATCTTGCTGGTTCAGACGCCCGATGCGAAACCCGGCGCGGCGGACGTTTACCGTCCGGAACGGTACGTGTGCAGGCCCTCACGTTGGGTGGTGCCTCCGGAGGGCCGACTGTGCGCTATCCCTCACCCAGTAACCAGCACATTCGTCCTACCATCCGGTGATGAGCGAACGGCGGCGGTCAAGCGAGTCCGGCTTCCCGATCGAGGGCGTCTACACGGCGGAGCACCTGCCGGGTGACCTGGACTCCCGGCTGGGCGCTCCCGGCGAGTACCCGTACACGCGTGGGGTCTATCCCACCATGTACACCTCCCGCCCGTGGACCATGCGTCAGTACGCCGGCTTCGGCACCGCCACCGAGTCCAACGCGCGGTACCACCAGTTGTTGCGGGCCGGCACCATGGGTCTCTCGGTCGCGTTCGACCTGCCCACCCAGATGGGGTACGACTCCGACGACCCGATCGCCTCGGGCGAGGTCGGCAAGGTCGGGGTCGCCATCGACTCCATCGAGGACATGCGGCTGCTCTTCGACGGCATCCCGCTGGACAAGGTCTCCACCTCGATGACGATCAACGCGCCGGGCTCGGTGCTGCTGCTGCTCTATCAGCTCGTCGCCGAGGAGAACGGGGTGCCGGGCGCCGCGCTCAACGGCACCATCCAGAACGACATCCTCAAGGAGTACATCGCCCGGGGCACCTACATCTTCCCGCCGAAGCCGTCGTTGCGCCTGGTCGCCGACACGTTCGGCTACTGCCGGGCCGAGGTGCCGAAGTGGAACACCATCTCGATCTCCGGCTACCACATGGCCGAGGCCGGCGCCTCCCCGGTGCAGGAGATCGCCTTCACGTTGGCCAACGGCGTCGAGTACGTCCGCGCCGCGATCGCCGCCGGGCTGGCCGTGGACGACTTCGCGCCCCGGCTGTCGTTCTTCTTCGTCGCCCGCACCACGCTGCTGGAGGAGGTGGCGAAGTTCCGGGCGGCCCGGCGGATCTGGGCCCGCTTGATGCGCGACGAGTTCGGGGCGAAGAACCCGAAGTCGATGATGCTGCGCTTCCACACCCAGACCGCGGGCGTGCAGTTGACCGCCCAGCAGCCCGAGGTGAACCTGGTCCGGGTCGCGGTACAGGGGCTGGGCGCGGTGCTCGGCGGCACGCAGTCGCTGCACACCAACAGCTTCGACGAGGCGATCGCGCTGCCCACCGAGAAGGCGGCCCGGTTGGCGCTGCGGACCCAACAGGTGCTCGCGTACGAGACGGACCTGACCGCCACGGTGGACCCGTTCGCCGGCTCGTACGTGGTGGAGGCGATGACCGCCGAGATCGAGGCGGCGGCGGACGCGCTGATGGGTCGGGTCTTCGAGTACGGGTCGTCGGTGGACGCCATCGAGGCGGGCTTCCAGAAGCGTGAGATCGAGCAGTCCGCGTACCAGATCGCGCAGGAAATCGACTCGGGCGAGCGGGTGGTGGTCGGGCTCAACCGCTTCACCATCGACGCCGAGGAGCCGTACGAGCCGCTGCGGGTCGACCCGGCCATCGAGGCGGCGCAGGGCGAGCGGCTGGCCAAGCTGCGCGCCGGGCGGGACGGCGCGGTCGTCGAGCGGGCCTTGAACGAGTTGCGGGAGGCCGCCTCGGGCACCGGCAACGTGCTCTATCCGATGAAGGCCGCCCTGCGCGAGCGGGCCACCGTCGGCGAGGTGTGCGGGGCGCTGCGCGAGGTGTGGGGCGTCTACCGCCCGACCGACCGGTTCTGAGCCGCTCGCCACTCTCACGGTCGCTGTACGTGTCGAAGCGGCCGTCTCCGGGTACTCCGCCCGAATGATCTCGTTGACGCACACCCTGTGCGGTCGGCGGCCGTCCGGACGTGTGAACGTCCACCGGTGCTGATCGCCGTGGGTGGTCGGGTAATTGTCGTACCGTCAGTTCATCGCGCCGACTAATGCGACAATTCGGAACGACGGGCGACGAGTTTCGACAAGATTCTCCGCCCGAGACGCCGATTACGCGTTGTAGGAGGTGGGGGGCGGATGACTGCGTACGAACGCGATCTACCTGCTGTCCAGCCCGTCTACGGGCACTCCAAGCAGGGCATATGTGACGCTGTGCGGTCCGATCATCACCGGAACGAGGTTGCGCAGAGTTACCTTCGGGGGTCTACGCTGTCTGCTGTCCCCGATGATCCATCCATTTCTAGTGATCGAGAATTCGACGTGACGAGTGCGTTGACTATGCCGACCGGCGAGCAATTGGCGTCGTCTTGGCCCGAGGCGCCACCGACCGGTGGCCAGCCCCTGCCGTCCGAGCTGGACCACCTGCTCGCCCTCCGGGTACCGGGCCTGATCGCCACGCGCCGTCACATTCACGCGCATCCGGAGCTGTCCGGTCAGGAGTTCGACACCGCCGCCCTGATCGCCCGGGAGCTCACCCTGGCCGGGCTCAGCCCCCGCATGCTGCCCAAGGGCAACGGGGTCATCTGCGACGTCGACGGCCGCCCCGACGGGCCGGTGATCGCGCTGCGCGCCGACATCGACGCGCTGCCGCTGACCGACGTCAAGGACGTGCCGTACCGCTCCACCGTGGACGGGGTCTGCCACGCCTGCGGGCACGACGTGCACACCACGATCCTGCTCGGCGTCGGCATGCTGCTCGCCCAGCTCGCCGACCTGGGCGAGCTGCCCGGCCGGGTCCGATTGATCTTCCAGCCGGCCGAGGAGATCCTGCCCTGCGGTTCGCTCGAAGTGATCGAGGCGGGCGGCCTGGACGACGTGGTGCAGATCTTCGCGCTGCACTGCGACCCGAACCAGCCGGTCGGCAAGGTCGGCCTGCGGGTCGGGCCGATCACCGCCGCCGCCGACAACGTCACGGTCCGGTTGACCGGACCGGGCGGGCACACCGCCCGCCCGCACCTGACCGTCGACCTGGTCGACGCGCTCGGTCGGCTGATCACCGAGGTGCCCGCGCTGATCAGCCGCCGGGTGCCGGCCAACAGCGGACTGCTGCTGGTCTTCGGACACGCCTCCGCCGGCACCCGCTACAACGTCATCCCCTCCGAGGCGTCCGCCTCCGGCACGCTGCGGGTGATGGACCGGGACGCCTGGGAACAGGCCCCGAAGATCGTCACGCAGGTGGTCCGGGACGTGATCGCCCCGACCGGGGCCACGGTCGACCTGGAGTACCTGCGGGGACGCCCGCCGGTCTGCAACGACGCGGCGGCCATCAACGTGCTGACCTCGGCCACCGTCGCCGCGCTCGGCCCGGAGGGCGTCGCCGAGACCCCGCAGAGCATGGGCGGCGAGGACTTCTCCTGGTATCTGGAGTACGTCCCCGGCGCGCTCGCCCGACTCGGGGTCGGCCGCTCCGGGCCGAACGTGGACCTGCACCGGGCGTCGTTCGACGTGGACGAACGGGCCATCCCGGCCGGCGTACGACTCATGGTGCAGACCGCGCTCCAGGCACTGGCGGCGGTTCGCTGACCGACGACGACCCGAGGTTCACCCCGGGCGGTGGCGGCGTGCCGACCGGCGCGACCAGCGCCGGCTCGGGGCGGACCCGGCGGCGTCGGCGACGGCTCAGCCACCACAGCGCCGCCAGCGGTACGCCGAGGACCAGCAGCCAGGGCAGCACCGCGCCGAGCACGGTGAGCAGGACCGTCATCGAGGCGAGGAAGACCGTCCAGCCCCCGCTCAGCCCGGCCAGGAATCCGATCTCCCGCTCCTCGTCGGGGGTGCTGGCGTCCGGCCCCACCAGGGTCACGGTGATCGTGGAGAGTGCGGTCAGGTCGGCCAGCCGCCGCTTCTTCGCCTCCAGCGAGGCGAGGTCCGCCTCCCGGCGGGCCAGCTCGTTCTCCAGGCTGACCAGGTCGGCGATCGAGTCGGCCCGGTCGAGCAGCCGGCGACCGCTCTCCACCCGGGCCCGCTGGGTGGCGATCCGCGCGTCGAGGTCGACGGTCTCCTCGGTGACGTCCTCGGTGTCGATCTGTCGGCGTTCCTGCCGACCGAGACCCGCCAACTCCTCGACCACCGGATAGAACCGGTCCGCCGGCACCCGCAGGGTCAGTTCCGCGACCGCGTCCGCGTTCGAGCTGCGGCGTTGGTCGCCGCCGACGAAACCACCCACCCGGGTGGCCGCACCGGTCGCCGCCCGTGCCGCGGCCTCCACGTCGTCCACCTGCACCCGGATGGATCCGGTGTAGACGATGGACCGCTGGTCGACCCGGGTGTCCGCCGCCGCGCCGGCACCGCCCCGCTGATCCGCCGGACCGGGCCGCTCACCCACCGGACCGGCGCCGTCCACGGCCTGTGGTGCGGCGGCCCGGCCCGCCTCGTTGGAGGTCGCCGCGCTGTCGCTGCCGCTGTCGCCGCTGCCGCAGCCGGTCACCACCAGCAGCATGACCAGCGCAGTCATTCCCGCCGCCGTGTGACGGCGGGTTCTTGTCGGTGTCATCAACGTTCCCTTCCTCTACCCGAGCGGGTGATAGCTCGGACGTCGAGCGCTGTCCCCCGGGTTCCGGCAGACTGCGCTCAGGACGGTCACGATTCGATATGGGAGGCATCACGATGCGGATCACCAAGTACGCCCACTCGTGCCTGCGGGTCGAGCACGACGGGGGAGTGCTGGTCGTCGATCCGGGCGTGTTCAGCGAGGCCGCCGTGGCGCTGGACGGGGCCGACGCGGTCCTGATCACCCACGAGCACCAGGACCACGTGGACGCCGAGGCGATCAACCGACAACTGGCCCGGCGGCCGTTCACCATCCACGGACCGGCCTCGGTGGCCGGACCGCTCGGCGACGCGGCCGAGGCGCTGCGCCCGGTCGCTCCCGGTGACGCGTTCACCGCCGCCGGTGTCCCGGTCCGCGCCTACGGCGGCCGGCACGCGGTGATCCACCCCGACATCCCGCTCGTCGACAACCTCGGCTACCTGCTCGACGAGGTGGTCTACCACCCGGGTGACGCGCTGTTCGTGCCGGACGACATCCAGGTCGACACGCTCTTCGCCCCGATTCACGCACCCTGGTCGAAGTTCTCCGAGGTGGTCGACTTCATCCGGGCGGTGTCCCCGCGCCGGGTCTTCGCGCTGCACGACGCCCTGCTCAACACCCACGGCCTCGCCGTACTCGACCGGCAGTACACCGCCCTGTCCGGCAGCGAGTACCAGCGGCTGGAGCCGGGCAGCCGAATCGACGGCTGAGCCGATGCCTGAACCTCCGTCCGACCCGGTGGCGCAGCTCTACCGCACGCCACCGGACCGGTTCGTCGCCGCCCGGGACGCCGCGGTGGCGCAGGCCCGGCGCGCCGGGGACGGGCGGAGGGCCCGCGAGATCGCCCGACTGCGCCGCCCCACGGTGGCCGCCTGGCTGGTCAACCTGCTCGCCGTCGAGCGTCCCGAGCTGGTCGACGACCTGGCGCAGTTGGCCGACGCGTTGCGGGACGCCCAGCGCGAGCTGCGCGGCCCGCGCCTGCGGGAGCTGTCCGCGCAGCGGCGGTCCGTGGTCTCCGCCCTGGTCGCCGAGGTACGCCGGCTCGCCGCCGAGGTGCCGGGGGCGCCGTCGGCCGGGAAGCTGCCGTTGGCCGAGGTCGAGGCGACCCTGAACGCGGCCCTCGCCGACCCCGGCGTGGCCGAGCAGGTACGGTCCGGTCGGCTGCTTCGCCCGGCCCACTACGCCGGGTTCGGCGAGGTGCCCCGGCCACAGTTGCGGCTGGTCACCGGCGGGGAGGAGCCGCCCGCACCGGCGACACCCGCCCGCCCGCCGGACCGCGGCGCGATGCGTGCCGAACAGGCCCGACGAGCCGCCCGAGCCGAGTTGGCCCGCCGCCGCAAGGCGCTGGAGAAAGAGCTGGCCCGGGCGCGTACCGACCAGGAACGGGCCGAGACGGACCTCGACGCGGCGCAGTCCGCTGAGCGCGACGGGACGGCAGCCCTGGACGCCGTCGAGACGGAACTGGCCGAGCTGGAGCGCCGCCGGGCCGTCGCCGAGCAGGAACTGAGCCGGTCCCGACTGGCCCGCCGGGCCGCCGAACGGTCCGCCGCCGTCGCCCAGCGACGCACCGGGGAGGTGGAGGCCGCGATGGAGGCGTTGACCGCCGAGGAGGGGGATGCCGAGCGGGGCGACGGCGCGGCAGACTGATCCGTCATGGACGGACCTTCGGTCGGATCCTTCGTGGACGGACCCTCCGGCGGCTGCGCTCCGGGCGGGACGGCATGACCCCGGAACAGGTGGCGGCGGCCAGCAAGCCGGCGGTGCTCGCGCTCGGCGAGGCGTACGGCCGGTGCCCCACCACGCTGCGTCGGGCCCGGCTGCTCGGCATCTCCGGCTGGGCCTTCTACGTCACCGGGCGCGCCGGGGCACTCGGTGACGTACGCGCCGAGACGGTCGCCGCCGCGCTCGGGTTCATCGCCCCCGACGCCGTCGCCGACGGCTGGGACGCCGCCGCCCGCACCGTACGCCCCACCGAGGTGGCCGCCGCCAGCATGGCCGAGTGCTGCCGCTGGGGCGAGGACCGGTTGGCCGCGCTGCCCCACGTCGACCGGCTGGCCACCCTCGTGGAACGGACCGTCGCGGCGGCCGACGCCAGCGCCATGCCGCTCTTCGCCGCCTGGCGGGCCGTGCCCTCCGAGCCCGGGAGCCCCGGTGCCCGGGCCGCCGCCGGGCTGCGCCTGCTCCGCGAACACTTCACCGGCGCGCACCTGGTGGCCGTACGGGCCTGCGGGATGACGCCGCTGGAGGCGGTGCTGGCCGGGCCGGAGGGCGAGAGCGGGGCGGTGGCCTGCGGGTGGCCGCCGCCGTACCCGCCGGTCGGGCCGTTGGTGCGTCGCCGGCTCTGGGCCGAGGCGGTGACCGACCGCCTGGTGGCGCCCGCCTTCGCCGCGCTCGGCCCGACCGAGGGCGCCGAACTGGTCGAGTTGTTGACCGAGGCGCGGGCGCACACGCAGGGCTGACCGGACGCGCACACGCAGGGCTGACCGGGCGTGGCCGGCTGTGACCGGCGTCCGGCTCGGCGGGGGTGCCGGGCGGGGTGCCGCCGGTCGGTAGCAGACTGGGGGCTGTGGGAGACGCGCTAGGCCGACGCCGTGCCGGTGGGGCGGGACCGCAGCTCGACGACGTAGTCGTCCGGCGCGCCCGCCTTCTCGGCGGCGTTCGCGATCTCCGAGACGTACCACGAGGTGGGCAGACCACCCTCGTAGCCGTCGAAGACGTAGACCCAGGCCGTCACGTCGCCGTCCAGCGTCGAGACCCGGACGGTCAGCTTCCGGTACGTGCCGGAGGTGACGCCCTCGATCTCGTCGAGCTGGGCCGCGTCGTACGGGTGGATGTCGTAGAGCGCGACGAAGACCCGGTCGCCGGGGGATTCGACCACGGTGCTGACGGCACCCTCCCAGCCGATGACGTCCTCACCGGCGAAGGTGAGCCGCCAGCCCTCCAGCCAGCCGATGCCCACCATGGGGGAATGCGGGCAGTAGGCACGCATTCGGGCAGGGTCCAGGTTCGAGCCGTAGGCGGCGTAGAGACGCACGGCGATGACGATAGCCCGCCGGGCGGGTGGGGGAGAATACGACGGTGCGTGTCGGACGCGTCGGGGAGAAGAAAGTCACTGTGAGCATGGACGAAGGGCGGTCGTGGTGAGCCAGATCGTGATCATCGGCGGGGGGCCGGCCGGTTACGAGGCCGCGCTGGTCGCCGCTCAGCTGGACGCCGCCGTGACCGTGGTGGAGGCCGACGGCGCGGGCGGTGCCTGCGTGCTGTCCGACTGCGTACCGTCGAAGACGTTCATCGCCAGCTCCGAGGTGGTGACCGGATACCGGGACACCGAGGTGTTCGGGGTGCACTCCGACGGACTGGAGGCGGTCACCGTCGACGCCCGGGCGGTCCACGAGCGGGTCAAGCGGCTCGCCCTGGCGCAGTCCTCGGACATCCACGCGAAGCTGCTCAAGGCCGGCGTCACCTTCGTCTCCGGTCGGGCCCGGCTGGGCGAGGACACCCTCGGCCACACCCACCGGGTGATCGTCACGCCGGACGGGGGCGATGCGCCGTACTCGATCAGTGCCTCGACGGTGCTGGTCGCCACCGGCGCCACCCCGCGCCAACTGCCCACCGCCGTGCCCGACGGCGAGCGCATCCTCACCTGGCGGCAGGTGTACGACCTGCCCGAGCTGCCCGAGCACCTGATCGTGGTCGGCTCCGGCGTGACCGGCGCCGAGTTCGCCAGCGCCTATCTGGCGATGGGCGTCGAGGTGACCCTGGTCTCCAGTCGGGACCGCGTGATGCCGCACGAGGACGCCGACGCGGCGCAGGCCATCGAGCGGGTCTTCCGCGCCCGGGGCATGAGCATCCTGAACAATTCCCGCGCCGAGGGGGTCCGCCGGACCGACGACGGCGTCGAGGTCGTCCTCTCCGACGGTCGCAAGGTGTACGGCTCGCACGCGCTGATCGCGGTCGGCTCGATCCCCAACACCGAGGAGCTGGGCCTGGCCGAGTACGGCGTCACGCTGGCCCGGGGCGGGTACGTGACCGTGGACCGGGTCTCCCGCACCAACGTCCCGGGCATCTACGCGGCCGGCGACTGCACCGGCGTCCTGCCGCTGGCCAGTGTCGCCGCCATGCAGGGCCGGATCGCCATGTGGCACGCGCTCGGTGAGGCGGTCCGGCCGCTGCGGCTGCGGACCGTCTCGGCGAACGTCTTCACCGACCCCGAGTTGGCCACCGTGGGCGTGTCGCAGGACGAGATGGACGCCGGCAAGGTGCCGGCCCGGCAGGTGATGCTGCCGTTGGCCGGTAACGCCCGGGCGAAGATGGACGAGGTGGCCGACGGGTTCGTCAAGCTGTTCTGCCGCCCGGCCAGCGGTCAGGTGATCGGTGGCGTGGTGGTGGCGCCGAAGGCGAGCGAGCTGATCCTGCCGATCACCATGGCGGTGGAGAACAACCTCACCGTCAACGAGCTGGCGCAGACCATCACCATCTATCCCAGCCTCTCCGGCTCCCTCACCGAGGCCGCCCGCCAACTCATGCTCCACGAACTGGAGTAACCGCCCCCACCCTCCCTCCGACGGTGGCCAGGACGGTGAGCAGGGCTACCTCGGCGAGGATGAGGGCGCGCTCGATCAGGCCGTAGTACGCGCGGTCGCCGGGGTAGGCGGACCAGACCATCACGGCGGCGAGCAGCAGGCTGGCGATCGTCAGCCCGCGCAGCCAGCGGGCGGTGCGGGCGGTGGCGGGCAACTGCGCGGCGATCAGCCAACCTGCGAGCGGCAGGGCCAGGAAGGCGACCACCGAGGCGTACCGGTGCACGTAGGCGGCGGTGCCCATCTCGGTCCCGGGCGGGTTGGTGGGTATCAGTCCGGCCAGCAGCAGCCCGCCGGCCCAGGCCGCGACCAGCACCTGGGCCGTGCCGACGCGACCACGACGCGTACCGGCCGCTCCGGTGGGTCGGTCGAGGCGGCGTAGTCCCAGGACGAGCACGGCGGAGGCTGCGGCGAGGGTGAGCATGGCGAGGTGGATGGCCCCGCCGGACTCGGAGACGGCGTAGTCGCTGACGGTCAGGCTCAGCGGGTCCAGACCGTCGACACCCGCGTGGCCGATCACGGCGAGCAGCGCCGCGAGGACGATGCCGCCGAGCGTCAGCGTCGCGCTGTTCCGGGTTACAGGCATGGCTCAGCCTGTCGCGACGGGCACCTCAGACGGATCCGGGACGAGCACCGAAATCCGCCCCCGGGGGCACCCCGAGCGGCAATCCGGCTTTACCCGGTGACCGACCTCGGGGTGCCGGTGCGGGTCGATCCGTCGTGGTGCGGTCGTCTCTGTCCGATCACTGGGCGAGTTGACCGGAACATACCGAGAGTGACGGAGTGTCCGACATCACCCCGTCGGTCGGCGGCCGTGATGACCAGCCACACGTGTCCCGGAACGGGGTCGACGGGCAAGCTTCGGTGCCACTACCAGGGACATCGGGCAGAGTCGTCGTCGATCGACGGTCGCGGGATCGGGCTCGGGACGCGTACCGTTGTCGGCGCGCGGCCCGGCGTGGCGTCGGGTCCCCCGTTCCTGACGCCCGGGCCGCCGCCGGGCCGCTGGCAGGTCCCGTGCCAGCGGCCCGGCCACCTCCCGGCCTGGTCGTCGCGGTGACGCGGAGTGACGTGTGGCGGGTCAGGCGCCGACGATCTCGCGGAGCGCCTTCACGTGGTCGGCGTACGCGCTCGCGCCCTCGGGGGTGAGGGAGAGCCACAGCCTGCTGTGCGCGTCCCGCGCGGCGCGGTCCTGCCGGACGTAGCCGGCGTCCACGAGTTGCGTCAGGTGCTTGCTTAGGGCGGATTTGGAGAGCCCGAGATGATCCTGCAGGCGCTGGAACTCGACCCGGTGCGCGGCGCTGAGCATGGCGCAGATTCGCAACCGGTGCGGTGCGTGGATCTTCTCGTTGAACAACGGGGTCTCAGGCATCGCCGAATTCCCGCCGGTACGCCCGGCCGGTGCGCAGCACGATGCCCGCCGACACGGCGGCGCCGACGATCCAGACCCAGCGGGCGTCGGTGAGTGCCGACAGCGCCCAGGTCAGGGCGAAGCAACCGAAGACGGCGGCCAGGAACGGGGCGATGTCGCCCGCCTTGACCGCCGCCCAGGAGACCCCGTCCTGGTTGAGCCAGTACCGGCAGCCGAGCACGATGGCCGCGATGCTCACGGCGAGGCTCGCCTTGCCCACGTGGGCGGGGGGCAGGAGATGCACCAGGTGCAGGGCGGCCATGGCTGCCGACATCGCGACGAAGAACCATCGCGGGAACGGGGGGTAGCGGACCGCGTTCTCGTCGTCGGTGAGCTGTCGAAGCGTCTCCCGGGCCTGATCGGGGGTGGGTCTTGTTTCCATAGAGGAAACTGTAGGGCCGAGTTTCCATGTCGGCAACTCGTCGTGTGGGTCCGATCGTGGTCTGCCGCCGCCCGCTGCCACCGGCGATGACGGGGTGAAAGCCAGGCGGCGTGATCGGTCATGGCCCGACGGCGACCGCGATGGCGGCGGCGAGGAAGGCGACCTGGAGTGCGGTACGGACACCGAGCGGGGTGACCGGGCGCCCGCCCAGGGTGAGTTTCCGGCGCGCGGCCGAGACGTTCGCCGGGAACATCGCCAGCATCAGTACGGCCAGTCCGGCTGCGGCCCAGCGGGCGGTGGCCGGCACCAGCAGGCCGGCCGCGCCCGCGAGTTCCAGCACGCCGGTCACGGTGACCAGCAGGTCCGGTCGGGGCAGTCGGGGCGGGACCATCTCGATCAGGTCGCGTCGCCGACCGGTGAAGTGTGCGATCCCGGTCAGCACGAACATCACGGCCAGTCCGACCCGCAGGGCCGGCTGCCAGCCGTCGAGCACGGAGACCCCGGCCAGGCCGGCCAGTCGGGCGAGCGCGGTGCCCGCCACCAGGGCGATCAGCGGAGCCATCGGTACCTCCTCGAAGACCAATCTTGTCGCCGACAAGATTGGCTCGTGATGGCCTATCTTGTCAATGGCAAGATAGGATCGAGTGATGACCGGCACCCGCGGCTACCACCACGGCGACCTGCCTCGCGCCCTGCTCGCCGCAGCGGAGGAGGCGATCAGGGAGTCGGGCCCGGCGGCGCTGAGCCTGCGGGACCTGGCCCGACGCGCCGGCGTCTCGCACGCCGCTCCGGCCCATCACTTCGGCGACCGGGCCGGCCTCTTCACCGCGCTCGCGGTGCAGGGCTTCGACCTGCTCGCCGAGGCGCTGGAATCGGCCGGCGGCGAACTGCTGGACCTCGGCGTGGCGTACGTCGACTTCGCCGTGCGGCACCGCGCCCACTTCGAGGTAATGTTCCACCCCGATCTCTACCGATCCGACGCCGCCGAGGTCCGGGCCGCCCGGGACCGTGCCGGTGCCGCCCTGCATGCCGGGGTCACGGCACTGCCCGCCGCTGCGACGGATGCCGGCGACGGGCGGGGCGGCGTGCACGGGCCGCTCGGTGACGCCCTGGCCGCATGGTCGATCGTGCATGGGTTCGCCACGCTCTGGCTGGCCGACGCGCTACCACCCGGTGTGGGTGACGACCCGCGAGAGGTTGCCCGGACGGTGATCGGGCGCCTCTTCGGCCCGGCGACGGACCCCGGCTGACCGAACGCCGGCCGTCACCAGCCGGCCGTCACCAGCTCGTCGGCAGCGGCATCCCCTCGGTGTAGCCGGCAGTGCTCTGCACGCCGACCAGCACCCGCTCGTGGAACTCGTCCAGGTTCCGTGCCCCGGCGTAGGTGAAGGCGCTGCGTACGCCGGAGATGATCTCGTCGATCAGGTCCTCCACCCCGGGCCGCGTCGGGTCCAGGTACATCCGGGCCGACGAGATGCCCTCCTCGAAGATCGCCTTACGGGCCCGGTCGTAGGGGCTGTCCTCGGCGGTCCGGGCGCTGACCGCGCGCGCCGAGGCCATCCCGAAGCTCTCCTTGTACCGCCGGCCGTCCTCGTCGGTGTAGAGGTCACCGGGCGACTCGTAGGTGCCGGCGAACCAGGAACCGACCATCACGTTCGACGCACCGGCGGCCAGCGCCAGCGCCACGTCACGCGGATGCCGCACCCCGCCGTCGGCCCAGACGTGCCGGCCCAGCTCACGGGCCGCCGCCGCGCAGTCCAACACCGCCGAGAACTGCGGGCGGCCCACTCCGGTCATCATCCGGGTGGTGCACATCGCGCCCGGACCGACGCCCACCTTGACGATGTCCGCGCCGGCCGTGACCAGGTCGCGCACGCCGTCGGCGGTGACCACGTTGCCGGCCGCCACCGGTACACCCGGGTCCAGACTCCGGACGGTCCGCAACGCGCTGATCATCCGCTCCTGGTGGCCGTGCGCGGTGTCCACGACCAGGGTGTCCACCCCGGCCTCCAGCAGCGCGGACGCCTTGCCCGCCACGTCGCCGTTGATGCCCACCGCCGCCGCGATGCGCAGCCGGTCGAGGGCATCCACCGCAGGCCGGTAGAGCGTCGCCCGCAGTGCGCCCGGCCGGGTGAGCACCCCGACCAGCCGCCCCTCGCCGTCCACCACCGGGGCCAACCGCCGCCGCGCGGTGCTGAGCCGGTCGAAGCCGGTACGCGGATCCGCGTCCACCGGCACCGTGTGCAGGTCGGCCGACATCACGTCGCGCAACTGGGCGAACCGGTCCACGCCGACCGTGTCCGCCTCGGTCACCACCCCCATCGGGCGGCCCTCCTCGTCGACCACGATCACCGCGCCGTAGGCCCGCTTGGGCAACAGGTGGATCGCGTCACCGACGGTGTCGGTCGGACCGAGCGCGATGGCCGTGTCGTGCATCAGGTGCCGTTGCTTGACCCAGGCGACGACCTCGGCCACCACCTCGATCGGGATGTCCTGGGGGATCACCGCGATGCCGCCGCGTCGGGCCACCGTCTCGGCCATCCGCCGGCCGGCGACTGCCGTCATGTTCGCCACCACCAGCGGGATCGTGGTACCCGTCCCGTCGCCGGTGGACAGGTCGACGTCCAGCCGCGAGCCCACCTCCGATCGGGCCGGGGCCATGAAGACGTCGTTGTAGGTCAGGTCGTACCCGGGCGTCGCGTCATTGAGGAACCGCACCCGGCCATCATTCCCTCAGCTCAGCAGCAGCGCGACCGCTACCACCACCATCACCAGCGCGATCACGCCGTCGAGCACCTGCCAGACCCGGGCCCGGGCGAGCATCGGCGCGAGTCGGTACGCCCCCGCGCCGAGCGCGCTGAACCAGACGACGCTGGCCACCGCCGCGCCGAGACCGAACAGCCAGCGGTGCGGCTGCTGCTGCGCGATGCCACCGAGCAGCAGCACGGTGTCCAGGTAGACGTGCGGGTTGAGATAGGTGAAGGCGAGGCATGCCAGCAGCGTCGCGCCGAGCCGTGCCGGGGGCCGCTGTGCCGGTGTGAGCGCACTCGGACGCCACGCGCGGCGGGCGGCCAGGGCCGCGTACCCGAGCAGGAAGGCCGCCCCGCCCCAGCGGATCGCGGTGAGCAGGTCGGGTCGGGCCGCCACCACCGACCCCACTCCGGCGATGCCGACGCCGATCAGCAGGGCGTCGGAGATCGCGCAGGTCAGGACGACCGGCACCACGTGTTCCCGGCGGAGGCCCTGGCGGAGCACGAAGGCGTTCTGCGCGCCGATGGCGACGATGAGGGCGATGGACAGGGAGAAACCGGCGACGACGGAGGTGAGCACGCTGCCGACGGTAGGAGTGCGAGGGTGGATGAGTCCAGCTAAAGATTCTTCATCTGGTTAAGCTCAGCTTCATGAGCGGTCTGGACTCCACCCAGCTCCGTACGCTCGCCGCAGTGGTCGCCGAGGGCAGCTTCGAGGCGGCGGCGCGGCTGCTGCACGTCACCCCCTCGGCGGTCAGCCAGCGCATCAAGGCCCTGGAGGAGACCGTCGGGCAGGTGCTCGTCCGGCGGCACCGCCCCTGCGACGCCACCGAGGCCGGGCGACCGCTGCTGCGCCTGGCCGGGCAGCTCGCCCTGCTCGAACGCGAGGCGCTGGCCGACGCCCGAGGACCGCTCGGCGGCGACCGGGCCCGTACCCGGGTCGCCATCGTGGTCAACGCCGACTCGCTCGCCACCTGGTTCCCCGCCGCCCTGGCCCGGCTGCCCGACCAGCCGGAACTCTCCTTCGACATCCGGCAGGACGACCAGGACCACACCGCCGTCCTGCTCCGCGACGGGGTGGTGACCGCTGCGGTGACCGCCCAACGCGAGGCGGTCCAGGGCTGCCGGGTACGCCGTCTCGGCGCGATGCGCTACCGGGCGCTGGCCGCGCCGTCGCTGGCCCGACGCTGGTTCGCCGACGGTCTCACCAGGGCCACGGCCGCCGCCGCACCCGTGGTGGTCTTCGACCGCAAGGACCGGATCCAACACCGTTTCCTGCGTACGGTGACCGGGCACGCGCTCGACCCACCGGTGCACTACGTGCCGTCGGTCCCGGCGTTCAACGAGTCGATCCGGCTCGGCCTCGGCTGGGGACTGGTGGCCGAGCAGATCGCCGACGCCGACGTGGCCGCCGGACGCTGCGTGGACATCGCCCCCGGCCGGGTGCTGGACACCCCGCTCTACTGGCAGCACTGGCGACTCGACTCGCCGGTGCTGACCGCGCTGACCACCGCCGTCTGCACCGTCGCCGCCGAATCCCTGCACTGAGATGTAAGGAGGGGACCCCTGCTATACACGAGGCGTTAGTAGGGGACCCTTCCTTACACCCGGCAGTACCTCAGGCGATGGTGCAGACGGCGGCACCGGCGGTGATCACCGCGCCGACCTCGGCGGCGAGGCCGCTGACCGTGCCCGCCTTGTGCGCGTGCAACGGCTGCTCCATCTTCATCGCCTCCAGCACCACGACCAGGTCGCCCTCGGCCACCGTGTCGCCGTCGGCGACCGCGATCTTGACGATCGTGCCCTGCATCGGCGAGGTGAGCGCGTCACCGCCCGCCGCCGCGCCGGCCGTGGCCCCGCCACCTCGACGGGTGGGCTTCTTCGCGGCCGGTGCGGCGCTCGCCGTACCCGCGCCCAGCCCGGCAGGGAGGCTGACCTCCAGCCGCTTGCCGCCCACCTCGACCACGATCGTCTCGCGCTCGGCCGGAGCGGCCGGACCGTCGGCCACTGCGGCGAACGGCGCAACCGTGTTGTCGAACTCGGTCTCGATCCAGCGGGTGTGCACCGCGAACGGTTCGGCGGTGAACGCCGGGTCGCGGACCACCAGGCGGTGGAACGGCAGCGCGGTGGCCATCCCCTCGATGACCATCTCGTCCAGGGCGCGCCGGGCCCGCTCCAGCGCCTCGGTGCGGGTCTCGCCGGTGATGATGACCTTGGCGAGCAGGCTGTCGAAGTTGCCGCCGATCACGTCGCCGGCCGAGATACCGGTGTCCACCCGTACGCCGGGACCGGTCGGCAGGCGCAGGGCGGTCACCGTGCCGGGCGCGGGCAGGAAGCCGCGACCCGGGTCCTCGCCGTTGATCCGGAACTCGATGGAGTGCCCGCGCGGCGTCGGGTCCTCGGTGAGCCGCAGCTTCTCCCCGTCGGCGATGCGGAACTGCTCGCGGACCAGGTCGATGCCGGCGGTCTCCTCGGTCACCGGATGCTCCACCTGCAGCCGGGTGTTGACCTCCAGGAAGGAGATGGTGCCGTCGTTGCCGACCAGGTACTCCACCGTCCCGGCACCGTGGTAGCCGGCCTCCCGGCAGATCGCCTTCGCGCTCTGGTGGATCTGCGCACGCTGCTCGGCGGTGAGGAACGGTGCCGGTGCCTCCTCGACCAGCTTCTGGTGCCGGCGCTGCAACGAGCAGTCCCGGGTGCCGGCGACGATCACGTTGCCGTGCTGGTCGGCCAGGACCTGCGCCTCCACGTGGCGCGGCTGGTCGAGGTACCGCTCGACGAAGCACTCGCCCCGACCGAAGGCCGCGACCGCCTCGCGGGTGGCCGACTCGAACAGGTGCGGGATCTCCTCCATGGTGCGGGCCACCTTCAGGCCGCGCCCGCCGCCACCGAAGGCGGCCTTGATGGCCACCGGCAGGCCGTGGTCGACGGCGAAGGCCATCACCTCGTCCGGGCTGCCCACCGGGTCCGGGGTGCCGGGCACCAGGGGAGCGCCGGCCCGCTGGGCGATGTGCCGGGCGGTGACCTTGTCACCGAGGTCGCGGATCGCCTGCGGGGTGGGACCGATCCAGGTCAGGCCCGCGTCGATGACCGCCTGGGCGAAGTCGGCGTTCTCGGAGAGGAAGCCGTACCCGGGGTGGACCGCGTCGACATTGGCACGGGCAGCGACGTCGATCAGTTTGTCGATACGGAGGTAAGTATTCGCAGCGGTGTCGCCGTCCAGGGCGTACGCTTCGTCGGCGAGCGTGGCGTGCAGGGCATCCCGGTCGGAGTCCGCGTACACCGCGACACTGCCCAGGCCGGCGTCCTGGCAGGCGCGGATGACCCGGACGGCGATCTCGCCCCGGTTGGCGATGAGTACCTTGCGCACCTTGGGCTCCTCCCGGCGGGTTACTGACCGGGAGTTTATAGCTCACCGTGGTGCCCCGAACGATCGCTCAGTGTGGGATGACGCACTGTCTGGCCAGGTCGTGGGCGGCGTGGTGTCGTACCCATGTGGTGGAGTGCCGTGACGATGGTGGCCGGAGTCCGGCCATGAGCGGGGAGTGGAAATGATCGAGACCAGAGGGCTGCGGAAGTCGTTCCGCAGCCGGGCCGGTCGGGAGACGAAGACCGTCGAGGCGGTACGCGGCGTCGACCTGGACGTCCCGGCCGGCGAGATCTTCGGGTTCCTCGGCCCGAACGGCGCCGGCAAGACCACCACGTTGCGGATGCTCGCGACGCTGATCGAGCCGGACGGCGGCCAGGCCACCATCGCCGGTGCCGACCTGCTCAAGAACCCGGGCGAGGTCCGCCGCCGGATCGGCTACGTCGCCCAGGGCGGCAGCACCTGGGACGAGTCGACCGCGCGTGAGGAACTGGTGCTCCAGGCCCGGATGTACGGCATCGGCAAGGCCGAGGCCCAGCGTCGGGCGGTACGCGCGCTGGAGGCGTTCCAGCTCACCGAGTTCGCCGACCGCAAGTGCAAGACGTACTCGGGCGGCCAGCGACGGCGGGTGGAGATCGCGCTCGGCATCATCCACGAGCCGAAGATCGTCTTTCTGGACGAGCCCACCACCGGCCTCGACCCGCAGAGCCGGGCGCACATGTGGGACGAGATCCGCCGGCTGCGGACCGACGGGATGACCGTCTTCATCACCACCCACTACCTCGACGAGGCCGACGCGCTCTGCGACCGCATCGCGATCATGGATCACGGCGAGGTGGTCGCCGAGGGTACGCCGACCGCCCTCAAGCGGGAGATCTCTGGCGACATCGTCCTGGTCGGCCTCGACATCGTCGCCACCGGCGAGGCGGAGAAGCTGCTCGACGGCGAGGAGTACGTGAACCGGCTGGAGAGCCTGGAAGAGGGCGGCCTGCGCCTCTTCGTCGACGACGGCGCGACCGCCATCCCGCGGATCCTGCGCCGGGTCGACGGTGCCGGTCTCGACCTCAAGTCGATCGAGCTGCACCGCCCGAGCCTCGACGACGTCTTCCTCACCAAGACCGGCCGCTCGCTGCGCGAGTCCTGAACCGACCAGGAGAAAGTCCCATGAAGCTCGCCCGCGACACCTGGCTGATCTTCCAGCGGCAGTTCCACCTGCTGCTGCGCAACCCCGTGTGGGTCTTCGTCGGCGTCTTCCAGCCGGTGATGTATCTGCTCCTGTTCGCCCCGCTGCTCAAGCCCGCGCTGAACGCACCGACCCAGGCCGAGGCGTACAAGATCTTCGTGCCCGGTCTGCTGGTGCTGCTGGCCATCTTCGGCGGCCTGTTCCAGGGCTTCGGCCTGATCGCCGAGCTGCGCGCCGGAGTGATCGAACGCTCCCGGGTCACCCCGGTCAGCCGGCTCGCCCTGCTGCTCGGTCGCTCGCTGCGCGACGTGGTGTCGCTGATGGTCCAGGCGGTCATCATCACGCTGCTGGCGCTCCTGTTCGACCTGCGGGTCTTCATCGGCGACCTGCTGCTGGCATACCTGATGCTCGCCCTGATCGCGCTGATGACCTCGGCGGTCAGCTACGGCGTCGCGCTCAAGGTGAAGAGCGAGGACGCCCTGGCCCCGCTGATGAACACCGTCGCCCAGCCGGTGTTGCTGCTCTCCGGCATCCTGCTCCCGCTCGCTTTCGCGCCCGGCTGGTTGCAGGGCGTCGCCAAGTGGAACCCGTTCTCCTGGGCGGTGGACGGCACCCGCGCCCTGTTCAACGGCGACATCGGCAACGACCGGGTCTGGCAGGGGCTGACCATCATCGCGATCCTCGCCGCCGCCGGCGTCTACTGGGCGGCCCGCCAGTTCGCCCGCAGCGTCCGGTGAAAGGAAGGGCACCTTATTAACGCCTGCGGTAGAGCACGGGCACCCTGTTAACGCCCCGCTCACCCAGCGGCGGCACGACCGACGCGCACCCAGCGGCACGCCGACGACAGTCGATCCGGACGCCGGCACCAGTCCACCCATCCCGGCAGAGATGGGGACCGGTGCCGGCGTAACGGTCAGTGCACGCGGGCGAGAGTCAGGCCGTCGGCGATCGGCAGCATCACCGCGTCGACCCGTACGTCGGCGAGGACGTCGTCGTTGAACGCCGCGATCGCCCGATCCGCCTCGCTCTCCGGCGCCACGACCCGTCCGTGTCGCAGCACGTTGTCGACGGCGATCACGCCACCCGGCCGCATCCGGGGCACCAACTCGTCCCAGTAGAGCGGATAGCTGGTCTTGTCGGCGTCGATGAAGGCGAAGTCCAGATACCGCTCGTGCGGCAACTCCCGCAACGTCTCCCCGGCCGGGCCGATACGCAACTCGACCCGGTCGTCGACACCGGCCCGCGCCCAGTACCGGCGCGCGATACCGGTGTACTCCTCGGAGATGTCGAAGCAGGTCAGGCGCCCGCCGTCGGTCAGGCCCCGGGCGATCGCCAACGAGGAGAGACCGGTGAACGTGCCCACCTCCACCGCGTTGCGGACACCGAGCAAGCGGGTCAGGAACGTCAGGAAGGCGGCCTGCTCCGGCGCCACCTGCATGGAGGCGTGCTCCGGCAGGAGGGCGAGGGTCTCCTCGGCCAGGTCCCGGATGATCTCGTCCGGCGGCGCGCCGTGCGCGACGAGGTACGCGTGCAACTCGTCGGTGAGCGGAATCGACTTGAGCGTCATGCCCGGACGCTAGCCGAGCGGCTCGATGCTCTGGTTGCCCGGCGCGACTTTTGTCCACAAATCAGTGATCCGCAGGTCCAAGTCGGCGAGCAGCCGCCGCAGCAACGGCATGGACAACCCGACAACCGTCCCCGGATCGCCCTCGATCCGCTCCACGAACGCCCCGCCCAACCCGTCGATCGTGAACGCGCCAGCCACCGCGAGCGGCTCGCCGGTGGCCACATACGTGGCGATCTCCTGGTCACTGATGTCGGCGAAGTGCACCACCGTCGAGGCCACCGCCTCGGCCCGACGCCCGCCCACGAGGTCGATGAGACAGTGGCCGCTGTGCAGCACACCGCTGCGCCCCCGCATCCGCTCCCAACGCCGGGTAGCGTCGGCGGCGTCATCCGGCTTGCCGAAGATCTCACCGTCGAACGCGAGCACCGAGTCGCAGCCCAGCACCAGCGTCCGCTGGCCGTCGCCGGGCCGCAGGCGGGTCAGCACCGCCTCCGCCTTGAGCCGGGCCAATTCCAGGCAGAGATCCTCCGCCCGATCGGTCACCACCACACTCTCGTCGACACCACTGACCAGCACGTCCGGCTCAATGCCGGCGGCCTGCAAAGTCTTACGGCGGGCAGGGCTGGCCGAAGCGAGCACGAGGCGGAGCGGAAGCGCATCAGACACGCGCACGACGGTACCGGCAACCGCCCGCCGAGACCGCTCAGCGGCTGACGCGTGGCGGCGGGTCGTCCGAACGTCGTCGCCGCCGGGCCCACCACACCCCACCGGCACCGGCCGCGATCAGCACTGCCAGCGTCACCATGCCTCGTACCGCCGCACTGTCCTCATCGGCCTCGGGACCCGCGGCCCGCGTCGTTCCCGGCGAGGGCGTGGCCGACCCGCCAGGCCCGAAACCCCTCGGCGGTACGTCTGCCGTCAGTGCCGCAACCAGATCGATCACGCCATAGCCGTACTGGTCGTCCCGCCCGGGAGGCCCCTTGTCGATCGCGGTCGCCGTCAACCGATGCGCCACCTCGTCCGCCGGCAGATACGGATACTTGGCCCGAATCAACGCCGCCGCCCCGGCAACAATTGCAGTAGCGTTAGAAGTGCCCGTTCCCTTGCGATATTTCTCATTTATGCTTGTGCTGTAGATATCGACGGCGGGAGCTACCAGATCCACAGCTCTTCCATGCGTGGACGTGGAAGTAATTTCTCCCTTGCGGTCTACACCCCCCACCGCGATGACTCCGTCTGCAGCTGCCGGATATGGGATCGTAAAGTCCTGGGGGCGATCACCTGCGGCCGCAACAACGATCACGCCCGCGGCCTGTGCCGCTTCGAGGGAACGCATTAGTTTGGGGTTCGATCCTCCGCCTGCAGAAATGCTGATAACATCCGCGCCTGCTGTGATGGCGTATTCGATAGCCGAAGCGAGTCGATCAACTTCGCTGGCTAGCTGTCCATCAAAGCAGCGAACCGGAAGGATCTTCGCTCTTGGTGCAACTCCTAGTGCTCCTGCTCCGGCGGATTGTCCATGCGCGGCGACAATCCCTGCCATTCCTGTCCCATGCCCTGAGTTGTCCTTCTGGCCGGTGCTCGGCCTCTCTGTGGTGAGGTCCGCTCCGGGAAGGAGATTCGATCGTAGGTCGGGGTGTGGACTCACGCCGGTGTCTAGGATTGCCACTACGACGCCATCCCCTTGGCTGCTCTGGTGCGCTTCGGTGACTTTCAGGTAGGGGATGTGCCACTGGTCGTGGCGTATTCGCTCGGCATCTATAGAAGAGCGTTGAGGGTGCGCCTGCGTGGTTAGTCCGGACGTTAGTGCGCCTACCAATAGCATGAGGGCCGATGTTCTAAAAACTTGTCTCACTTAGGTAAGCCAATTGCTGGCCCGGGGTCGATTGGGCCGTCCTCGTCCGGTGGACGGACTACGGGATCAATGCCCTGCTCCACTTGCCACGGGTTATCCCGCTCCCATCGCTGCGGGTCCTCTGGCTGATAGCTCCGAGGTCGCGCTGAGCCCACGGGGTTCGAGAAGCCGAAGGAAGAGAAGCCCCCGTTTGGTGGTTGACTCGCGCTGATTCCTTTTCCTCGGCCTGGCCGGGAGCCTGCTCCGCCCGTCGGGGATGTGCCCGCTGCCCCGCCGCCGATTACCCCGCCTACGGGATTGACTCGACGTACAGGTGATCCGTTCGATCCCGGCTGGTTAAGCCCCACACTGGTTGGCCCGCCGATAATCCCGCCCGGTGTTACGGCTCGTGGAGGGCCTGGTGGATTGTCGCTTGTGGTGCTGCCCCTGTTTCCGGGCCGACCGTCTGGGCGAGGAGGCGCATTGCCCGGCTGCGGATTTTTAGGTTCCGTCGATGGACGCGTGGGGTGCGGGATTCCTGTCACGGTCGGTGAAACTGTTGGTGCTGCAGGCACATTCGGGTGCGCGGAGGGTGTTGGATTCGGTGGAACCTGTTGGCCTAGGCCGCTGAGCACGGGGCCAATGGTCGACTTCGTGGGTCTCGACAAAGGCTTATGTGAGGCGGTTGACCGTTTGATCGTCATGCCAGGGAGGGACACCGGGGCGATCGGTGGAATGACGGGGGTCAGATTGTCAGCGTAGACGTCCATAGGTGCGCCATCCCGGACATTCGGTTTAGGGGCGGGAGGTTGGCGGAGCGTTACTTGGGCCTGTTGGAGGTCGCTGCTCAGGCCGTACATGATGCCGCGCGCCTTGACGTTCAACTGCTCCAGGTCGGCGTCGGTCACCGGTGGTTGACTGTTCCGGCTACCGGCTACTGCCTTGGGGTCGGCGGCGGTCTGTTCCCATCCGCGCTTCTGTCGGAGCTTGTCCGCGTACTCGTCGTGGATCTTCTTGAGTTCGGTGCGGGTGCTGCTGAGGGCCTGGGTGGCGGCGGCGAGTGCGCTCTGGTTGGCGCTGGCCGCGTCGTGCGTGCGTTGCACCTGCGCGATCAGGTCGTCCAGCTCGGCGAGGTACGCGCGGGCGGCCTCGTTGGTGTCGGGTGGCCAGGCCTGGGCGAGGCGTCTGCGGTACGTCCGGAGGCGGTTCAGGTGCTGGTCGGCCAGCTCGGAGATCTTGCGCCAGCCGGCGACGTGCCGCCAGTGGTTGTCGGGGTCGTGGTCCTGGAGGCAGGCCCACATGTCGGCCACGTTCATCAGGTACCAGTCGGTGAGGCCGCCGCTGCGGCCGACTCCCGGGTCTCTCACGGCAGCATCACCGGCCCGTGGTCGTCCGGTCCGGTCGGATTGTTCAGCGACGGTGAGGGTGTGGGCTGGGCGGGGACGTCTCCGGGCCGCCCGAGCGCCTGCCGCACGTCGGCGATGCGGGCTGCGGAGAAGGCGTCGGTGTCGGCGTACCGGTCGGCCACCTGTCTGGCGGCGTGCGCCAGGTGGCCGGTGCTGTGGCCGAGGCCCCAGACGGCGTTCGTCGTGGCCTGCTGTGTCTCCCAGTGTGCCCGCATGAACTGCACCAGTTCGATGAAGGCGTCCGCCGGATTCGGCACCCGGGCGAGCATGTCGTCCGCGATGCGCGGCAGGTGTGGCGCGTAGTTGCCGTCCACCTCGGCACGGAGCATGTCGGCGAATTCCCGCATCTGGCGGATGTCCGCCTCGACGCCACGGTGACCGCGTGACCAGGACGCTTGTCGATCATCCTCAGGGATCATCGGCCCTCCAAACTGTAACGGCCCGGTTCCCCTCAGTGAGGCTAATCCTTGGACGCCTCCCCGGCAGCCCCGGTCACCATCAGCAGCCGCGCCGATCCGTGTCAGCGGGGCAGACCGGAGGCGCGCCAGGCACCACTGCCCGGCAGCAGTGCGGCACCCACCGGTCGGCCGCTGCGGGCCCAGGCCGAGACCGGGGTGGCAGCGGGCGCGGGCGCCGGGCGGGAGCGTACGACCATCGCGCCCACCAGCGCGGCAAGTTCCTCGGCGGTCGGCACGCCGCGGACGACCCGGAACAGCGGCTCCTCGACAGACATGGACCACAGCGTACGCGCTCGTGAGCTCGACCTCCGGCACACAGTGGCGTGCCGACGGTGTGAGCGTCAGGGCTGCCGGGTACCGTCTCAGCGATGTCTGAGCCTTCCCCCCAACTCGTCGCCGACCGGTACCGGCTCCTCTCGCCGCTCGGTCAGGGCGGCATGGGCCGGGTATGGAAGGCGCGCGACGAGGTGCTGCACCGCGACGTCGCCATCAAGGAGTTGGTCCCGCCGCCGGGCCTGACCAACGACGAGCGCCGCGAGATGCGCGAGCGCTCGCTGCGGGAGGCGCGCGCCATCGCCCGCCTCAACAACATCAACGTGGTACGCATCTTCGACGTGCTCCGCACCGACGGTGACCCGTGGATCGTGATGGAGTACGTCGCGTCCCGCTCGTTGCAGGACACCCTCGCCGAGGACGGGCCGGTGCCGGCGGCCCAGGCGGTGCAGATCGGGCTGGGCGTGCTCAACGCCCTGAAGGCGGCGCACAAGGCCGGCATCATGCACCGCGACGTCAAGCCCGGCAACGTGCTGCTCGGCACCGACGGTCGGGTGGTGCTGACCGACTTCGGCCTGGCCACGATCCCCGGCGACCCGAACGTCACGCGCACCGGCATGGTGCTGGGCTCACCGGCGTACATCTCGCCCGAGCGCGCCCGGGACGGCACCACCGGCCCGGAGGCGGACCTGTGGTCGCTGGGTGCCACTCTCTACGCCGCCGTGGAGGGCAAGTCCCCGTTCGCCCGACCGTCGGCGATCAGCACGTTGGCCGCGCTCGCCACCGAACCGGTGCCGCCGGCCCGTAACGCCGGACCGCTCAAGCAGGTGCTCGCCGGGCTGCTCCGCAAGGACCCCGAGGAGCGGATCACCGCCGAGTCGGCCGAGCGGATGCTGCGGCGGGCCAGCGGTAAGCGGAGTCGGGGCATCTCACTGCTCGACGGCGTACGCCGGCCGGGGCCGAACGGGCCGCGTGAACCGCGTCAGCCGCTGGTGCCCGCGCCTCGCCCGTCGGGGGAGCGGCCGACGCCGCCGGTCACCCCGCCCGTGCCCCGTACGCCACCGGCCGTGGGTCCGCTCGCGGCGGGCGCTGCCGCAGCCGGCGCGGCCACCTCCGGTCCGTCGGGCTCGGGTGCGACGGCCGGAAAGCCGCCGGTATCCGACGCCGCGCCGACGGCGAAGGTCGCGGCGCCCACCGGCGCGGACGCCGATCCGACCACGAAGGTGGACGCCGACCTGACCGCGAAGGTCGATGCTGGTCAGAATGCGGACCCGACGACGAAGGTGGCCGCGGCGTCGTCCGCTGCCGGGGCCGCCGGTGCGGAGTCGGCGTCGAGTACGGACGCGGCGTCGTCCGCGTCGGACACCGGCCCGGCTGCCGGGTCGGACACGTCCGCCACGGACACCGCGACTGGCGACGACGACTCCGCCGGCCAGGTCGACGAGGGCACCACCCCGGCCGGTACGCCGACGACGCCGGATGGCACCGACGCGACGGTGCTGTCCGCCACGAGCAGCGGGGCAACCGCTGCCTCGGCCGACGTCACCAAGGTCGACGGTCCCGCCGTGGAGGCGAACGCGCAGGCCGACGCGAGCGCGACGACCGACCGGTCCGGCTCGGGCGAGCCGACCCGTCGGGTCGATCCGCCGGTTCCCGCGACGGCCGCCACCCCCGTCGCGCCCGCCTCGACCTCGCTGATGCCGTCGGCGCCGGTGAGCCCGGCGGCACCGGCTCGCGGTTCCGTCTTCAAGGCCGGCCAACTGCGATCCGAGCGCACCCGCCGTGCCGTGCTGGTCGGCGCGCTTGTCGCGCTGCTGCTCGTCGGCCTGGTGGTGGCGGTTCCGCTGCTCACCAGCGGTGACGACGACGGAAACACCCCGCAGGACGCGGCGGGCACGTCCGAGTCGTCCGCGCCGCCGACCTCGGAGCCGGCCGCGCCACCACCGACCTCTGCCGCACCGCCCAGCGCCTCCCCGTCGGCGTCCCCGTCGCCCACCCCGTCGGAGAGCGCTGCGGGCGGCCTGCCCGAGGGCTGGACGTTGCAGAACGACCCGGTGGGCTTCAAGGTCGCGGTGCCGAACGGATGGCGGCGCAGTTCCGGCTCCACCTGGGTCAAGTACCGCGACCCGAACGGCGTCAGCGAGCTGACCATCGACCGCACCTCGTCGCCGCAGCGGGACGCGGCGGCCACCTGGCGGCAGCTCGAACCGGGTCGGAAGAACGTCCGTGGCGTGCAGAACTACCGGTTGATCAACATCAGGACGATCGACTGCAAGTGGCGGACCTGCGCCGACTGGGACTGGAACCAGACCCGCAACGGGGTCGAGTTGCGGGTACGCAATCGGGGCTTCGTCACCGCCAGCAACCGGGGTTTCGCCCTGCGCTGGGAGGTGCCGAACAGCGAGTGGGACGCGCAGTTGCCGAACTTCGAGACGGCGTTCCGCGAGTTCGTGCCGGACCGCCAGGACTGAGAGCGATCGGCAACAGGGCGATCGAGATGAGGCATGACCTTCCGTCGTTCGGGGTACCTGATCTCGAAGGATGGAAGGGAGGCCCGAGATGGGTTACCGACCAAGAGATGCCCGACCCCGACTGGCACTGTGGACGATCGCGGTGGTGGGTGTCGGCGTACTGCTGTTCGCCACCTTCGGCATCGCGTTGCTGGCCACGTTGCTGAGCGTCATGACGCTCGCCGGGGCCGCGTACGTGGGATGGGCCGTCACCCGTCGGGGCACGGTGGCCCGGCACGGCGGTGTCGGCGTACCCGTGGCGCTCGCCGCGCGGCGGCGGGCCTGAACCGGCGGTAGTCGCGCGACGGCGGCGGGCCGACGTCCCGACCCATTCGGTGGACGTCGACCCGCCGTCGTCACGTGTCTCAGGCGGTGTTGTTGGCCAGGGCGATCAGGCGGTTGCGGTCGCCGTTCCAGTAGTTGCGGTCGACCGCGCCGCTGATGCCGGCGACGCTGCCCGAATCGGTGTACTGCCAGAAGCTCCAGACCGGGGCGCCGGCCGGCAGCGCGCCGACCGAGGAGGACCATCGGGCGACCCAGAGCGGGTGGTTGCTCCAGGGGCCGGTCCAACTGCCGGTGCACTGGTTCCAGAAGCTGGTGGTGGTGTAGATGACCGCGTAGCGGCCGGTGCGCGAGCGATAGGTGTTCAGGAAGTCCTGCACCCAGTTGCGCATCCCGGTGGTGCTCAGGCCGTAGCAGTAGCCGCCGCTGTACGGATTCGCCTCCAGGTCCAGCGCGGCCGGAAGCGTACGGCTGTCGGCCGACCACGCGCCGCCGTTGGAGGCCAGGTAGTTCGCCTGAACGGCGCCGGAGGAGATGTTCGGCCGGGCGAAGTGGTACGCGCCCCGGATCACCCCGGCGTTGTACGCGTTGACGTAGTTCGTGTTGAAGTTCGGGTCCTTGTAGCTCGTACCCTCGGTGGCCTTGATGAAGGCGAACTGGACGCCCGCGTTGCGGACGCTCGTCCAGTTGATGGTGCCCTGGTAGCGCGAGACGTCGATGCCCGGCACGGTGGCCGCCGCAGCGGGGGTCGCGGTGGCGACGAGCCCGGCAGCAGCGGTCGCGAGCACGGTGAGCGCGGCGGCGGTCAGCCGGCGCAGCGTTGGTCTGGTCCGACCCATGGCGTCCTCCTGAGACGACTGTCGATAGACAGACATCTTTGAAGGTGAATGCCCGCCAAGGCAAGAGATACTAAGAAAACTTTCAATGCGGAAAGAGTCAACGCAGGGTGGCCGGGTCGACCTGCCACCGGAAGGGCTCGTTGAGAGCGAGCGTCTCGCCCGCCTTGGCCACCCGCTCCTCGACGTAATGGCCGCCGTCGAGCCGGTGCAACCGCAGCGAATGCGTCTCCCCGTCCTGCTCGACCAACAGATACCACGGGATGTGCGCGATCGCGTAGAGCTGCATCTTGAGCACGCGGTCCGCAGCGGCGTTGCCGGGCGAGACGATCTCGCACACGAGCGTCACCTCGGCCGCCTCGATCACCGTGCCCTCGTCGTCGGTGTCCGCCACGACGATGTCCGGAATCGCGATCCGGTCCGGCCCGAGACGAAGGTTGACCGCCTCGAAGACCGTCAGGCCCGTCGACTCGACCGCCGCGTCGATGCTGTTCGCCAACCGGCGCGACACGAGTTGGTGTCGCTTGCTCGGGGCAGGGCCCACGATCAGGCTCCCGTCGAGCAGCTCGATCCGGTCGTGGGTGTCGCCCATGGCGAAGTACTCGACCTCTGTCCAGAGGCCGACATGGGGTTCCAGAGGGGCCGCGCTCACCGCCGTTCACCTCCTGGTCCGATCGCCACCCGGTCAGTCTCACACGATACGGGCGGGTGCCCCGGCACCGACGCCGAAGGAGACAGCCCGCCCTGGGGCCGCCCCGGCCTGCGGGCGTAGGCTGCCGCCCCATGGTGTCGATCGAGGGCATGACCGCGTTCTGGGACCGTCTGCTCGGCGCGCAGCCCGACCCGCCCCCGCTGCTTGTGCTGCTGACCGGCCTGGTCGCGCTGGTGGTGGTCTCCACCCGGCTGCCCTGGCGGATCGCCCGCAACGCCATCACGATCGCGCACGAGGGCGGTCACGCGCTGGCCGCCGTACTCACCGGCCGCAAGCTGCACGGCATCCGGCTGCACTCGGACACCTCGGGCCTCACGCTCTCGGCCGGGCGCCCCACCGGACCGGGCATGGTGCTCACCCTGCTCGCCGGATACCTCGCCCCGCCGCTGGTCGGCCTGGGCGGGGCGTGGCTGCTCGCCGGAAACCGGATCACGCTGCTGCTCTGGCTCGCGGTGGTCCTGCTGCTGGCGATGCTGATCATGATCCGCAACGTGTACGGGGCGCTCACGCTGGTGGTCACCTGTGGTGCGGTGCTCGCGATCTCCTGGTACGCCAGCCCGCAGGTGCAGGCCGCCTTCGCCTGGACCGGCGTGTGGTTCCTGCTGCTCGGCGGCGTACGCCCGGTGGTGGAGTTGCAGCGGCTGCGGACCCGGCGCGGGATGCCGGCCTCCGACGCCGACCAGTTGGCGGGCATCACGCCGCTGCCGCCGTTCTTCTGGGTGCTGCTCTTCGGCATCGTCAACGTCGTCGTGCTGGTGGTGGGCGGCCGGATGCTGGCCGGGCCGCTGCTCACCGACGCCGGCATCGTCCCCTGGTGAGCTGCGGATGTTAGGAGGGGTCCCCTGCTATGCACGAGGCGTTAGCAGGGGACCCCTCCTTACACCCAACCCCTAGAGCGGAATGTTGCCGTGCTTCTTGGGCGGGAGCGTCTCGCGCTTGGTGCGAAGCACCCGCAGGGCGCGGACGATCTGGATCCGCGTCTCGTGCGGCGGGATCACCGCGTCCACGTACCCGCGCTCGGCCGCCACGTACGGATTGGCCAGGGTGTCCTCGTACTCGGCGATCTTCTCGGCCCGGACCGCGGCCGGGTCCTCGGCGGCGGCCAACTCCTGCCGGTAGAGGATGTTCACCGCGCCCTGGGCACCCATCACCGCGATCTGCGCGGTCGGCCAGGCGAAGTTGAGGTCCGCCCCCAGGTGCTTGGAACCCATCACGTCGTACGCCCCGCCGTACGCCTTGCGGGTGATCACGGTGACCTTCGGCACGGTGGCCTCGGCGTACGCGTAGATGAGCTTGGCGCCCCGACGGATGATGCCGTCCCACTCCTGACCGGTGCCGGGCAGGAACCCGGGTACGTCCACGAAGGTCAGCACCGGGATGTTGAAGGCGTCGCAGGTACGCACGAACCGGGCCGCCTTCTCGCTGGCCGCGATGTCCAGCGTGCCGGCGAAGTGCATCGGCTGGTTGGCGACCACACCCACCGGACGTCCCTCGACCCGACCGAAGCCGACCACCATGTTCTGCGCGTAGAGCGGCTGGACCTCCAGGAACTCCCCGTCGTCGAGGACGTGTTCGAGCACCCGGTGCATGTCGTACGGCTGGTTGGCCGAGTCCGGGACGAGCGTGTCCAACTCGCGGTCGGCGTCGGTGACGGACAGCTCCGCCGGGGAGTCGAAGACCGGCGGCTCGTCCAGGTTGTTGGCGGGCAGGTGGGACAGCAGCGCCTTGACGTAGTCGACCGCGTCGGACTCGTCGGAGGCGAGGTAGTGCGCGTTGCCGCTGCGGGTGTTGTGGGTGCGGGCCCCGCCGAGGTCCTCCATGCCCACGTCCTCGCCGGTGACCGTCTTGATCACGTCCGGGCCGGTGATGAACATGTGCGAGGTCTGGTCGACCATCACGGTGAAGTCGGTGACCGCCGGGGAGTAGACCGCCCCACCGGCGCACGGGCCCATGATGAGCGAGATCTGCGGGATGACGCCGCTGGCGCGTACGTTGCGGAAGAAGATCTCGCCGTAGAGGCCGAGCGACACCACCCCCTCCTGGATGCGGGCGCCACCGGAGTCGTTGATGCCGACGACCGGGCAGCCGATCTTCATGGCCAGGTCCATCACCTTGACGATCTTCTGCCCGAAGACCTCGCCGAGGGAGCCGCCGAAGACCGTGAAGTCCTGGGCGAAGACACAGATCTGCCGGCCGTCCACGGTGCCGTAGCCGGTGATCACGCCGTCGCCGTACGGGCGGGAGCGGTCCAGACCGAAGTTGGTGGACCGGTGCCGGGCGAACTCGTCCAGCTCGACGAAGGAGCCCTCGTCGAGCAGCATCTCGATCCGCTCCCGGGCGGTCTTCTTGCCCCGGGCGTGCTGCTTCTCGACCGCGCGGGCCGACCCGGCGTTCACCGCCTCGTCGACCCGTCGTGCCAGGTCCGCCAGCTTGCCCGCGGTGCTGTGGATGTTGGTCCCGGTCTCGGTAGTCACCCTGGGAATATAACGATGGTTCAGGTCGCCGCCGCTGTGCAGTTCGCCTCATCCGTGGCCCGTAGGCTGGCCGGATGCCGGATTCGCCGTACACCGACCTCGATCGTCCGCCGCTGTCGGCGGCCCGGCTGCGCCGGGCGCTGGTCGCGCCGTACGGCCCGTGGACGCGGCTGGAACTGAAGGTCGAGACCGGTTCCACGAACGCCGACGTCGCCGAGGCGGCCCGGACGGGGGAGCCGGAGGGTCTCGTCGTCGTCGCCGAGCGGCAGAGCGCCGGGCGGGGGCGGCGCGGGCGCGCCTGGCAGTCACCGCCGCGCGCCGGCATCGCGACCAGCGTGCTGCTGCGGCCCGGCCAGGCCGCGCCGGACCGCGCCTGGTCGCCGGCACCACCGGCCGGGTACGGCTGGCTGCCGCTGCTGGCCGGTGTCGCGCTGGTCGAGGCGGTGACCCTGTTGGCGGAACTCGACGCCACCCTCAAGTGGCCCAACGACCTGCTGCTCGGGGACGCCAAGTGCGCCGGGATCCTCGCCGAGGCGGTGCCCGGCCCCGGTCTCGACGATCCGCCCGCGATCGTGCTCGGTGTGGGGCTGAACGTCACGCTGCGCGCCGACGAACTGCCGGAGCATCCGACCGGCCTGCCGGCCACCTCGCTGCAACTGGCCGGTGCGGCGGCCACCGACCGGGACCCGCTGCTGCGGGCCCTGCTGCGGTCGGTCGCCGACTGGTACGCCCGCTGGCGTGCCGCCGACGGGGACGCGGTCGCCTGCGGCCTGCGGGACGCGTACCTGGCGGTCTGCGGCACCGTGGGCCGCGAGGTGCGGGCCTTCCTGCCCGACGGCACGGAACTCACCGGCACCGCCACCGGGGTCGACCTCGACGGTCGGCTTCTGGTCACCACCGCCGCCGGGGAACGCGCCCTGGCCGCCGCCGACGTCCTCCACCTGCGCTGATTCCGGCCGAGCCGAATCGACGGCGGGGTACGCCGCCGAGGTCGGCCGCGTGGCGGATGTGAGCCGGTGGCACCGGGGGGTTACGGTCTGCGCGTCCGTTCCTGCGAGGAGGTTTCCGTGGCGTTCCCCGAGGACGTGCTCACCGAAGACGAGCACGTCGTGCTGCACCTGCATCCGCACTGGAAGACGATGGTCCGTCCGGTGGTGGTGCTGGTGCTCGCCATCGCCGCGGTGGCGGCCGGTGTGCTGTTCCTGCCCGCCGGTGGGGGCGGCTCGATCACGCTCGCCGTGATCGGTGGCCTGGCGCTGCTGGCCGTCCTGGTGCTGACCGTCTGGCCCTGGATCGGTTGGCGCACCACGCACTTCCTGTTCACCAACGAGCGGGTGGTGCTGCAGCACGGTGTCTTCTCCCGCGAGCGGCGGGACATTCCGCTCAGCCGGGTCAACGACCACTCGATGAACCAGCAGTTCGTCGGGCGGCTGCTCGGCTACGGCACGCTCACCATCGAGTCGGCCGGCGAACGCGGACAGTCCGTGCTTCCGGACGTGCCCAAGGTGGACCGGGTGCAGACGAAGCTGTACGAGCTGGTCGAGGCGTTCCACGACAAGCACTCGCTGGGCGACGGCGAACTGCGCGAGATCCTTGCCGAGCGGGACAACAAGGGCGGCGGCCTCTGAGCCGGTTCACCCGCGCCTGGACATGCGAAACGCCCGTCGGCGAGTGCCGGCGGGCGTTTTCGTGGTCCGGGTCAGCGACGCCGGAACCGGCGTGGTGCGGGAGCCGGTTGGAGCTGGGCGGCCAACTCGTCTTCCAACTCCCTGTCCAGCGCCGCCAGCTCGGCCTCCCGGGCCATCGGCGTCGGCCGGGGTTGCACCGCCAGAGGCGGTGCGGGTGGCGGAGTGGCCGGTGGTTCCTCCTCCTCCAGCTCCGTCATGGCCTCGGCGAGTTCGGCCACCGGGTCCATCTCGGCCATCGTGTCCCACTCGTCGCGCGGCAGCCCGGACCACGTCTGGGTGGGCTCGACCGCCGGTGCCGGCTGGAAGACGAAGGTGCGGTACGACCAGAAGCGGAACAGTGTCGCCAGCACCACACCGACCGTCTTGGCGACGTTCAGCGCCAGCAGGCTGGTGACGCCCAGCCCGTACTTGGCGGCGGCCAGCACACCCAGCTCGATCAGCAGGCCCACGCCGTTGAAGAGGAAGAACAGGGCGTACTCGCGCTGCATGGCCGATTTCGGCCGATCGCGATACGTCCAGTGTCGATTCATCAGGTATGACGTGATCGTGGCCACCAGGGTGGCCACGACCGTCGCCTTCAACTGTCCATCGACGAAGACGGTGAGTGCGAGCGCGTTGAACACGGCGTAATTGATGACCGTGTTGACGCCGCCGACCAGGCCGAATTTGAGCGCCTCGTGGATGAACTTCTGCCAGCGCTCAGGCAGCAGACGGACGAGAGGCATGGGCAACACCTTAGGGCAGTGGGCTGGGTACGGCGGGCTCGGACGGATCGACTGACCTTGACGGGCCAGCATGCTCTGACGGGACCGGTGGGCGGCAGGTCACGCGTCCCGGTCCGGGTTCGCTTCCGTACCGGTCGGGGTTCCCGCTTCGACGAAGACGAACCGTCGGTACGACCAGAAACGGAACAGCGTCCCGAGCCCGGTGCCGACGACGAAGCTGGCGATGTTGTCGGCCAGGCGGGTCTGGAAGATCTCCGGCCAGATGCTGCCCAGCCCGTACCTGCTGATGGCCAGGCACCCCACCGCGATGCCCAGGCCCACCGCGTTGAAGAAGAAGAACAGCGCGTACTCGCGGGCCGGGTTGGAGCGCTTGCGGTGCCGCCAGGTCCAGAACCGGTTGCCCAGGAAGGCGAAGGTCGCCGCGACGACAGTGGCGATGGTCTTGGCGGTGACCTGCTCGACGCTCTGCGGGCCGATCAGGTAGTTGAACAGGGCGAAGTCCATGACGAAGGCGATGCCGCCCACGGTCGCGAACTTGCTCATCTCCCGTACGAGGTGACCGAACCGGTCGACCAGGGAGTGGACCAGACCCGTACGGGTCTGCGGGGAGCCGGGCTCCCCGGTCATTGTGGCGGCCACCGTGCGAGCGTACCGGTTGCCGGGGTCGCGATCGGGGAGCGACGGCCATCGGGGCCCACCGGGGTGACGGTGCAGACAGGCACGAACGGAGCGTAACCGGGCGGCTGTGATTCGGTGTTGTTTTCCCCTTCCGCTCACGAAGTCGAAAAGTGACCTGTGACTCTTTGCCGTAGGGCCGTCGACCTCAGGTCGGCCGCAGGATTTGCGTGAAACTGCGCGTGAAAGCGGGTAAAGGCTCGTGATGCCGCAGCGTGGCCGCACCTTGTGCAGTTCTTCACAACCAGTCCCACTGACTGGGGCTGTACATCGGTTTACGCTGAGCCCAATCCCATGTTTCCACGAAGGCGACGCATCGCGGCGCCGAGACTCGTGCACTCCATAGACCGGTCAGCGTCGACCACAAGGAGATGTGTCATGGTTGCTCCGGCCACCGTCAGGGGAATCGATCAGGCCCCGACGTCCCACCCCAAACTTCTCGCCTGGGTCCGTGAGGTCGCTGAACTGACCACCCCTGAGCAGGTCGTCTGGGTGGACGGCTCCGATCAGGAATGGCGTCGCCTCACCGACGAACTCGTCGATGCGGGCACGCTCATCCGGTTGAACCCCGAGAAGAAGCCCAACTCGTTCTACGCCCGCACCGACCCGACGGATGTCGCACGGGTCGAGGAGCGCACCTTCATCTGCTCCGTGGACGAAGCGGATGCCGGGCCCACCAACAACTGGATGGCCCCCGCCGAGATGAAGCGGACCATGACCCCCCTCTACCGCGGTTCGATGCGCGGACGGACGATGTACGTCATCCCGTTCGTCATGGGCCCGGTCGAGGCCGAGAAGCCCATGTTCGGTGTCGAGATCACCGACAGCCCGTACGTGGTCGCGTCCATGCGGATCATGACCCGGATGGGTGCCAAGATCCTGGAGGCGATGGGCGACGACGCGGACTTCGTCCGCGCGCTGCACTCGATCGGCGCGCCGCTCGCCCCGGGCCAGCAGGACGTCGCCTGGCCGTGCAACGAGACCAAGTACATCTCGCACTTCCCGGAGAGCCGGGAGATCTGGTCCTACGGTTCCGGGTACGGCGGCAACTCGCTGCTCGGCAAGAAGTGCTACTCGCTGCGGATCGCCAGCGTGATGGGGCGGGACGAGGGCTGGCTCGCCGAGCACATGCTGATCCTCAAGATCACCTCGCCGGAGGGTCGGGTCTACCACATCGCCGGCGCGTTCCCGTCCGCCTGCGGCAAGACCAACCTGGCCATGCTGGAGCCGACCATCCCGGGTTGGAAGGTCGAGACGATCGGCGACGACATCGCCTGGATGCGCTTCGGTCCGGACGGCCGGCTCTACGCGGTCAACCCGGAGTACGGGCTGTTCGGCGTCGCGCCCGGCACCGACTGGAAGACCAACGCCAACGCGATGCGGACGCTGGAGCAGGGCAACTCGGTCTTCACCAACGTCGCCCTGACCGACGACGGCGACATCTGGTGGGAGGGCCTCGGCGAGCCGCCGGCGCACCTGATCGACTGGAAGGGCAACGACTGGACGCCGGAGAGCGAGAACCTCTCCTCGCACGCGAACAGCCGGTTCTGCACCCCGATCACCCAGTGCCCGATCCTCGCCGACGACTACTTCGACCCGAACGGCGTCCCGATCGACGCGATCCTGTTCGGCGGCCGGCGGCGGGACACCGTCCCGCTGGTGACCGAGGCGCGGGACTGGGTGCACGGCGTCTACATGGGTGCCACGCTCTCCTCGGAGACCACCGCCGCCGCCTCCGGCGCGGTCGGCGTGGTGCGGCGTGACCCGATGGCGATGCTGCCGTTCATCGGCTACCACGCCGGTGACTACTTCCGGCACTGGATCGAGATGGGCAAGGGCACCGACGGCGACGAGTCGAAGCTGCCCAGCGTCTACTACGTCAACTGGTTCCGCAAGGACCCGGAGGGCAACTTCCTCTGGCCCGGCTTCGGCGAGAACTCGCGCGTCCTCAAGTGGGTCATCGAGCGGATCGAGGGTCGGGCCGAGGCCGTGGAGACCCCGATCGGCATGGTCCCGACGCCCGACGCGCTCGACGTCGACGGTCTGGACATGACGCCGGAGGACGTCCGGATCGCGCTGAAGGTGGACCCGGCGGAGTGGCGCGACGAGCTGCCGCTGGTCACCGAGTGGTTCGAGAAGTTCGGCGACAAGCTGCCCGGTGTCCTCTGGGCCGAGTTGGACGCCCTACGCGCCCGACTCGACGCGGAGCAGCCGCAGCGCGGGGTGTGATCGACGCCGGATCCGGGCATCATCGGATCCCATGAGGACGGCCGCCGAGACCGAGGTCCGGCGGCCGTCCGCCGTCCGGGCACTGACCGCACTGCTCGCCGTGACCGCAGCGGCCACCGTCGTGGTCGAGGTGCTCAACTGGTGGTACGCGCCGGAGCAGGGCTTCGGGCTGGCGGTGCGGACCGGTTGGGCGATGCTGCGCTCGTTCGGCTTCCTGTTGCTGATCGGCCACGTACGCCGGGGCCGGACGGTGGCCCGCCCGCTCGGCCTGATCCTGGCGATCACCACGGTCTTCGCGGTGGGTCGGTTGATCGTGCCGCGGCAGGGCGTGCCACCGCTGCCCGGTCTGCTCGGCTTCGCCCTGCTCACCGCGCTCTGCGCCACCGTGGTCTGGCTGCTGTACCGGTCCCCGGCGGTCGCCGGGCACCTGGTCCGGCACCGTTCCCGACTGGTGATCGACCGCTCCGGCATCTCCTGGCGCGAGACGCCGCCGCGCCGCCCCGAGGCGAATGCCTGGCTGCTGACCAGCCGGGTCGCCGCGTTCACCTACAGCCCGCTGATGCTGGTGCCCGCCCTGGTCGCCACCGCCGGGATCCTCGACGGCCAACTGTTGGCCGTGCCGGCGGTGCTGTTCTGGCTGGGCGCCGGGATCGCGACCAGCTATCTGGTGCTGTTCTGCACCGCCTTCCTGCTGCGCGGCAAACGCTGGGCGGGCACCCTGCTCGTGGTGGTCAGCGTCGCCGTACTCGCGGTCGACCTGCCGCTGTGCTGGTGGCTGCTCGGCGTCGACGGTCTGGTCCGGGACGGCGCCCCACTGGTCGCCGCCGCCGTTCTCGCCGTCTACGGCGTACGCCGGGCCGCCCGCGTCCCCGCCCCGACATCCCCGACCTGATCCCCGCCGCGTCCGCCCGGTCCGCCGTGTCCGTCGCGTCACCGGTGTCCGACCTGCTGCCGGGTCGGACGTCTCGTCGGGTGTCCGTAGCGCGGCGGCGCGGCGGCTACGAAGGAGGCGCGGCGGACCCGGCGGTGGTGGGGTCGGCGCAGGTGGTGGGCGGGGTGCGGGGCGGCGCTAACGGACTGCGGCGTGGTGTCGGCCACCGGCACTCCGATCCGGGTGGGGGCTCGCTACCCTGCATGGTGATGACTCTGCGGAAAATTCTCTACTCCGTCTACGAGCGGCGGCTGACCGCCAAGCTCGCGGGCCGTCAGGTGCCGCAGCACGTGGGCGTGATGTGTGACGGCAACCGTAGGTGGGCCCGGGAGATGGGGTTGGTGGACCCCAACGACGGGCACCGGATGGGTGCGGAGCGCATCAAGGAACTGCTGCGCTGGTGCGACGCCGCCGGTGTCGGGCACGTGACGCTCTGGCTGCTCTCCACCGACAACCTGTCGCGGCCGGCGGAGCAGCTCGACCCGCTGCTCCAGATCATCGAGGACCTGACCACCGAGCTGGCCGAGCAGGGCAACCCGTGGCGGCTGCGGATGGTCGGCGCGCTGGACGTGCTGCCCGCGCAGCACGCCGCCGCGCTCAAGGCCGCCGAGGAGCGCACCCGGGACCGCAGCGGCGGCGCCCAGGTCAACATCGCGGTCGGGTACGGCGGCCGGCGGGAGATCACCGACGCGGTGCGCTCGCTGCTGCTGGAGCACGCGGCGAACGGCGGCACGCTGGAGGATCTGGCCGGCTCGCTGGACGTCGACGACATCTCCGAGCACCTCTACACCCGAGGGCTGCCGGACCCGGATCTGATCATCCGGACCAGCGGCGAGCAGCGCATGTCGGGCTTCATGCTCTGGCAGTCGGCGCACTCGGAGTTCTATTTCTGCGAACTCAACTGGCCGGACTTCCGCCGCGTCGACTTCCTCCGCGCCCTGCGTTCGTACGCCACCCGCCAGCGCCGGTACGGCGTCTGACCGCCGTACCGGAGCACGCCTCAGGTGAGGTGGTGGGTGGCCTGGGTGAGGAAGTCGCCCAGCGCGGCGGGGGAGTCGATGGTGAGGTCGGCGGCCTCGGCGACCTCGTCACCGGTCTCCGGGTTGGCCACCGCGACGCAGACGCCCAGGAAGTCGGGGTCGTCGGCGGCGCGGGCCCGCAGCGCGGCGAAGGCCTTGATGTCCGAGACGTCGTCGCCGAAATACCAGGCACCGCCGACGCCCTGCACCAGCTCGCCGATCACCATGCCCTTGTCCCGGTCGACCGGCGGTTTGATCTCCAGCACCATCCGCCCCACCTGCAACCGCAGGCCGAGGCGCTCGGCCTGGGCACGACCCCACTCCTCGACGGTGGCGGCCAACTGCGGGGCGGTACGCCAGTGCAGCGCCACGGAGAGCCGCTTGTACTCGACGAGGGCACCCGGCGGCAGCTCGGCCCGGGCCAGGTCGGCGAGTTCGGCCATGGTCGGCACCCAGGGCAGCGCGGCCGGCTCGGTGACGGTCTCGCCGCCCGAGTGGCTGTGCTCCAGGCCGTAGAGCCCATAGAGGTCGACGCCGGTCAGGCCGCCGAAGTGCTCGCGCAGGAACTCCACCGGACGTGCGGAGACGATCGCGATCCGCCGTACGACCGGGGCGAGTGTCTCGATCGCGGCAAGCACCTTCGGCGCGGGTTGCACCTGCGTGGGGTCGTCGGCCACTGGCGCGAGTGTGCCGTCGAAGTCGAAGAAGAGGATGGTCTCGGCTGCCCGGTCGGCGGTCGTCTGCCAGGCCTGGTCGGCGTTCAACGGGGTCTTCGGCGTCTGGTTGCCCAGATTCAACGGTGGCACGCGCGTCAGCGTACCCCGGGTTCGGCCGGTCATTCCTGGCGTGGATCCGGCGCGGTCGCCGGGCGGGGTCAGCGTTCGGCGGCTCCCCGTCCCCGACGTACGAAGGGCACGACGGCGGCTTCCTGGCCGTGGCTGAGCAGGTAGCCCTCCACGAAACCGGAGTTCCGGTCGCCGGTGTGGGCCTCGATCTCCCGGAGCCGCTCCACCAGGAACTCGGTGAGCGCGGTGAGCCGGTCGTCGAGCCGGTCGTGCAGCTCGGCGAGGACGGCCAGGACGATCGCGGTGGCCGCGGTGGCGAGGGCGAAGAGGTTCACGAGCAGGGGAAGCTGCCCGCCGTTCAGGGCCAGGGTGACCGCGTTCCCGGTGACGCACAGCGTCAACGAGACCGCCGCGACCACGACCGTCATCCATTTCAGGGTCATGACAGACCCCCTTCTGTCCCGCAGGGCTGGGTTCGGCCTTGTCCCGTCCCCCCGCCGACGACGAGCCCAAGCAGTACGAATACGGACGCTAGCGCGCCCGTTCCGACCCCGTAGCGAAACGAATGAGGCTGACCTGCCGTTCTTTCGCCATCTGAGGAACTAGCTGGCGGCGTCGCCTCGTTTTCGGACAGCGGCCGGCAGGGTCGGGCGATATGCGAGATAACGAATGGTTTCTCTAATGTGGAACTTCTCCGCGTCGGAGACCTCCGGGTCGACCAGTCGGCGCAGGAGCGCCTCGACGTCCGGGTCCATCGGCGGTGGTGGCGGGGCGGACCGGCGCGACGCGGTGCGGTCCCAGCCGAGCGCCGCGAAGGCGGCGGCCGGGTCGAGCCCGAGCCCCTCGCAGAACGCCACCACCCGTTCCGCCTCCGGGTCGCTGGCCCAGTCGCCGCGGACCCAGCGGTTGATGGTCTGGCGCGAGACGCCGGTGCGCCGGGAGACCTCGGTGCCGCTCCACGCTCGGGTGGCCCGGGCCTCCTCGATGGCTCGTCGGACGAAGGTGGCAAAGGCGATCTTCCGCGCGTTGGCCGTCTCGGTCACCTGGTGACCGTACGGCGAATGGGCCCGGAGAGAAGTCCCGGGCACGTCTTTGTCACGCTTGCGTGACGCGGATACTGACCTGACAATTCGGGATGAAGCACTGTTCCTGAGGGGTGTCACCTGGGCAGGATAGATGTCCGTGGGTGTGGAGGCAAACGAACGAAAAGCTGATACTGTCACGCTCATGGGACAACCTACGGTGTGTCACGTGAATGAGACGATAGGTGCTCAGCTGCGTCACGCGCTCGGTGCAAGGGGGGAGTGGTGACCGAACTCGCGACCCGTGCCCAGGCGTTCGGTCTGATCGCGGAGGGGGTCGCCGCCGGCCTGATCGCTCCGTGGCGGCTCTATCTCGCCCGGGGCTGTCGCTACCTGTCGCTGTCCGTCGGCGACCGGGCCGAGTGGAACGCCTGGCGTACCCACCTCGGCTGCCCGGAACTCAGCGTCCGGGTCTACGACGCCGGTGGGGAGATCCGCCGGTCCTCGGTGGCCGAGGTGGTGCTGGACGGCTGCCGGATCAGCGTCGAGCTGGTCGAGGAGATCGGCACCGACGATCTCGACCGGTTGCTGATCGCCGACCCCACCACGGTCGAACCGGAGGAGAAGTGACGGGCGGGCGAGGGACCGGAGCCGCCGGATGAGCCCGTTCCTCGCGATCTTCCTCGTCCTGGTGCTGGCCGCCACCAGCTACGCCGCCGGCCGCCTGCACGGGCAGCTCAGCTATCGGATCGGCTACCGCTTCGGCTACCGGCAGGGGTACTTCGACGGTGACCGGGGAGCGTGGAACCGGCGCCGCCGGGACGCGCAGGCGGCGATCGCCACCGCCCTCGCGGTCACCGCGCCCGCCAAGCGGGTGTCCGCCGGTGCGGTCCGACCCGGCACCACGTACACCGGATCGTCGTTCACGGAGCCGGCCGCCTCGGTCGTCGGGCGGCACCCGACCACCACCCTGGTCCGGCGAAGCGGCTGAGTCCGGTGACGGTGGGTCCACCGGCCGGGATGCGCGCAGGGGGCATGCATCCCGGCCGGTCCGCCGCCTGACCCGTTCGTGGCACCAGCAGTTAACGAAAGGCCACGAGGGCCTGTGTCGAAGTCCCTGGCCGGCCTGCGGCGGGCCCAAGCGACGACCGGCCGCGTTGGGAATTGGTCCGGATACAACACCGGTATCCGGACCAATTCCCGCCTTGCCGGACCGCCGCCTGGACTCCGCCTCGGCTCGACCGAGGACTTCGACACAGGCCCTAGCCGGGACGGGTGCGGGCGGCTAGCGTCTAGGCATGGCGCGGGATTGTCCCGAGCCAGCCGGCCCGCCCGGCCTGCGACCTCGCACACGGGGCCCGCATCCGACCCCGTGTCAGTCGGGCACCGGAGGAGGCGGACCGCGGGTGGCCGGGTGCCCATCCGCCGGAGCAGGCCTGTGACGACTCGCCGTACTACCCCCGGTGCCGACCAGAGCCCGGCCTCGACTGCCACGACTCGCCGCACCACCCGTAGCCGCCGGACCGCGGCGGCCGGGTCGGCGGACACCAGGGAGCCCCGACCAGCGGGCCAATCCTTCGTCCTGGACACCTCCGTACTGCTCAGCGACCCGGCGGCGTTCCATCGCTTCGCCGAGCACGAGGTGGTGCTGCCACTGGTGGTGATCTCCGAGCTGGAGGGCAAACGACACCATCCCGAGCTGGGCTGGTTCGCCCGACAGTCGCTGCGCATGCTGGACGAGTTGCGGGTACGCCACGGCCGGCTGGACCGGCCGATACCCGCCAACGACGTCGGCGGCACGCTGCGGGTGGAGCTGAACCACACCGACGACGGGGTGCTGCCGCCCGGATTCCGCAACGAGTCCAACGACGCCCGGATCCTCTCGGTCGCGTTGAACCTCGCCGCCGAGGGGCGGGAGGTGACGCTGGTCAGCAAGGACATGCCGTTGCGGGTCAAGGCCGCCTCGGTCGGGCTGCGGGCCGACGAGTACCGGCACGGCCAGGCGAGCGACCCGACCTGGACCGGGATGGCGGAGCTGGAGTTGGGCGAGGAGGACATCTCCCGGCTCTACGGCGGCGAGACCATCGACGTGGACGACGCCGCCGGCCTGCCCTGCCACACCGGGCTGGTGCTGCACTCCGCCCGGGGTTCGGCGCTCGCCCGGGTGCTGCCGGACAAGACCGTACGGCTGGTGCGCGGCGACCGGGAGGCGTTCGGGGTGCACGGGCGCTCGGCGGAGCAGCGGATCGCCCTGGACCTGTTGCTCGACGAGTCGATCGGCATCGTCTCGCTCGGCGGCCGGGCCGGCACCGGCAAGTCCGCCCTGGCGCTCTGCGCGGGGCTGGAGGCGGTGATGGAGCGTCGCCGGCACAAGAAGGTGATCGTCTTCCGCCCCCTGTACGCCGTCGGCGGCCAGGAACTGGGCTACCTGCCCGGTTCGGAGTCGGAGAAGATGTCGCCCTGGGCGCAGGCGGTCTTCGACACGCTCGGCGCGGTGATCCACGAGAACGTCCTGGAGGAGGTCACCTCCCGAGGGCTGCTCGAGGTGCTGCCGCTGACCCACATCCGGGGCCGGAGCCTGCACGACGCGTTCGTCATCGTGGACGAGGCGCAGTCGTTGGAGCGGGGTGTCCTGTTGACCGTCCTGTCCCGGATCGGCCAGGGCTCGCGGGTGGTGCTGACCCACGACGTCGCGCAGCGGGACAACCTGCGCGTCGGCCGTCACGACGGCGTCACCGCCGTCATCGAGGCACTCAAGGGCCATCACCTGTTCGCGCACGTCACGCTCAGCCGTTCGGAGCGATCTCCGATCGCCGCGATGGTGACCGACCTACTGGAGGATGTCCCCCAATGACGCCCGTTTAGGGTGTTTTAAGGCTCTTATTTCCCGTGACCCATGTCACAATCGAGGCTGGCGGTTTCCCATAAGCCTCACCGTGCGCGATGGTGTCCAGCGGGCGCCCACGCACCTGACGCATCGTTGGTGATCGTTCGTCACCCCACGAGGGGGGTCGACCGATTCGCCGGGAAGCGGACGGGGTGCGTCTTCGGCCACCGGCCTCACCGGTGGCGGGCGCTCGCGGCACGCCTCGGCCCGGAACGGCCATGGTCATGCCGCGTCCCTGACCCCGACGAAGGGATCACCACGTGAGTCGGCCATGGAGCCGGTTCACCGCCCGCGCCACAGCCGTCGCGCTGCTGAGCATGGGCGTGGCCGGCGGTTTCTACCTCAGCGAGGACCGCCAGTCTCAGCGCCAGGGCCCAGGCGCGCAGGTAGCCGGGAGCGTCACCGAGATCGACGTCGAGTACCGGCAGGAGCCGCAGCAGGTCTCCCGCCAGGTACGCGCCGCTCGGGAGCAGGCCACCGAGACCAGGAAGCGGGCCCGTGCCGCCGCCGAGAAGGCCCGCAAGGCCGAAGAGGCGGCGCGCAAGAAGGCCGAGGAGGAGCGGAAGGCCCGAGAAGAGGCCGCCGCGGCGCGTGCCGCCCGGCCGTACGACGGCCCGATCCCCGCCTCCTGCGCGGAGTACGGCGGCAACCGCAAGATCGGTTGCGCCATGATGATCGACGCAGGCTTCAAGATCGACCAGTTCCCCTGCCTCGACAAGCTGTGGAACAAGGAGAGCGGCTGGAACCACAAGGCCCGCAACCCCTCCTCCGGCGCCTACGGCATCCCGCAGGCGTACCCGGGCAACAAGATGGCCTCGGTCGGCGCCGACTGGCAGACCAACCCGGCCACCCAGATCACCTGGGGGCTCGGCTACATCAAGGGCCGGTACAGCAACCCCTGCGGCGCGTGGGCGAAGTCGCAGAGTTCGGGCTACTACTGAGTCCCACCTGAGCACGTCGACGGCGGCGGTACGCGGCACTCGCGTACCGCCGCCGTCGTCTCGGTGGTCGGCGAAAAGTGGCGGCTGTCCGCGATTGCTGATAGCTCTTGACGGGTGACCCTGCAGCCCGGAAGCGGCGACCCCCACCGGTTCGGCACCGATGCGTTCTACGCCTCCATCGGCCGAGCCTTCGTCGCCATGTGCGCGGTGGTGCCGGTCCTCTTCCTGATCGAGGGCCTCGACCAGTGGCTGGGCGCCGGCTTCGACGCCGCCGCCGGCATCATCCCGCAGCGCATCGACGGGCTGGACGGCGTCTTCTTCTCACCGTTCCTGCACCACGGCTTCGACCACCTCTACAGCAACAGCATCCCGCTTATCCTGCTCGGCACCTTCGTACTGGCCGCGGGCGCCCGGCGGTTCCTCTGGTCGACCCTGGTGATCGTGCTGGTCAGTGGATTGGGTGTGTGGTTCACCGGCTCGCCCAACACGATCGTGGTCGGCGCCAGCGGCGTCATCTTCGGCTACCTCGGCATCCTGCTGACCCGGGGCATCTTCGAGCGGAGCTGGTGGAACTTCGCCGTCTTCCTGCTGGTCGGTCTGCTCTACGGCGGTCAGTTGGTCGGCGTCCTGCCCACCGACGAGCGGATCTCCTGGCAGGGGCACCTGTTCGGGCTGCTCGGAGGCATCGTGGCCGCGATCATCTTCCGACGCCGTCGGACCGACCTCGACGGGCCGTACCGCTCCGAGTCCCCGATGACGATGCCCTGACCTCGGTGTCCCCGCGCCGCCGGGCTCGGGCGGTGGCGGCGATCCGCCCACCGAGCGCGGCGATCACCACCGCGACCAGGGTGAGCGCCGCGCCGAGCACCGTGTTCGCGGGCGGGCGGGTGTCGGCGGACGGCAGCAGCACGTCCAGCAGCACCGCGCCGACGATCTGGCCGGCGACGGTGGCCAGGCCGAGCAGCAGCACGCCGGTGAAGCGGACCACCGCCGCCGCCACCGCGATGAAGGTCACCCCGATCGGTCCGCCCAGATAGAGCCACGGCTCGGCGGGCAGGACACCGTCGGGTACGCCGCGCACGACGAGGCTGACCGCGAAGACGGCCGACAGGGCCGCCGTGCCGACGACGAAGTTGACCAGCGTGGCCGTCACCGTGCTCCCGGTCGCCTCGCGGACCCGTCCGTTCACCGCCTGCTGCCAGGCCACCCCGAAGCCGGCCAGCAGCGGCAGCAGGGCCAGACCGAGAGCGGCCGGCTCGGCCAGCCGGTCACCGACGGCCAGCAGCACCGCCGCCACGGTGAGTACCGCACCGGCGAGCCGGGGGAGCGTCACCGGCTGCCGCCCGCTCGGGCCGACCCCGGCCCGGTCCACGGCCAGGCTGCTGCCGGACTGGCCGGCCACCACCGCCACGGTGAACACGGCGACGCCGAGCGCACCGACCGTGGCGCCCTGGGTGAAGACGAGGAAGGCCCCGCAGACGCCGCCGAGGCACTGCCAGACCCGCAGCCCGCCGGTGCCGAGCGCGGCGCGCAGCGCGGCCAGGCCCCGGCGTCCGTTCGCGGTCGCGAACCCGAGGACCACCAGCACCACCAGCCCCACGCCGAACGAGACCAGCGCGGCGGCGATCCCGTCGTCGACGCGTACGCCCAGCTCGCCGTTGATCCGCGACTGGACGGCGACGGCGACCCCGGCGACGGCACCCAGCGCCACGGCACCGGCCCGCCGATCGGCCGACACCGTCGGCCCGGTCGCCGTCGCGCCCTGACTCAAGCCTGTTCGTCCAGGGGGCGGCCGTCGAAGTCCACCGCCGAGTAGAGCGCCAGCTTCTCCAACTTGTGGAACGAGTCGATCACCCGGATCGTGCCGCTCTTGGACCGCATCACGATCGACTGCGTGTACGCCCCACCCGAGCGGTAGCGCACACCCTTCAGCAGGTCACCGGAGGTGACACCGGTCGCCACGAAGAAGCAGTTGTCCCCGGTGACCAGGTCGTCGGTGGTGAGCACCCGGTCCAGGTCGTGCCCGGCGGCGAGCGCCTTCTCCCGCTCGGCGTCGTCCCGTGGCCAGAGCTTGGCCTGCATCATTCCGCCCATGCACTTGAGCGCGCAGGCGGCGGTGATCCCCTCCGGGGTGCCGCCGATGCCCATCAGCACGTCGACGTCGGACTCGCCCCGGGCGGCGGCGATGACACCGGCGATGTCGCCGTCGGAGATGAACCGGATGCCCGCGCCGGTACGCCGGATCTCCTCCACCAGCCCGTCGTGCCGGGACCGGTCGAGTACGCAGACCGTCACCTCGTCCACCCCGGTGCCCTTGACCTTGGCGATGCGGCGCAGGTTGTCGGCCACCCCGGCGTTGATGTCGACCACGTCCGCGTACGCCGGGCCGACCGCGAGCTTCTCCATGTAGAACACGGCGCTCGGGTCGAACATCGCACCCCGTTCGGCGACCGCCAACACCGCGAGCGCGTTCGGCATGCCCTTGCTCATCAGCGTGGTGCCGTCGATCGGGTCGACCGCGACGTCCACCTCCGGGCCGGTGCCGTCGCCGACCTCCTCGCCGTTGAAGAGCATCGGGGCGTTGTCCTTCTCGCCCTCGCCGATCACCACGACACCCTTCATCGGGATCGAGTTGATCAGCTTGCGCATGGCGTCGACGGCGGCGCCGTCGCCGCCCTCCTTGTCGCCCCGGCCGACCCAGCGACCGGCGGCCATCGCCGCGGCCTCGGTCACCCGGACCAGGTCGAGGGCGATGTTGCGGTCGAGGTTCTGTGGGGTACGCGTCCTGGCGGTCGTCATGAACGGCTCCTCCTCGCGGCGGTGCGGGGTTGACCGGGCCGGGTGCTGCCGGCTTCGTTCCTGATCCTCACACGATGGCGGACCCGCGACCGGGTCGGGGCGGTGATGGGCCGGATACCGCCGGTCGGGCGGCTGCGAGAATGGCCCGGTGGAACCCGCACAGCCTGCCGACCGCGCAACCGCAGACCAGCCGTCGACGGCCGAGCAGCCGACCGTCGACCGGGCCGCCGGACCGGACGTACCCGAGGGGCGGCCGGAGTCGGCGCGGACCGCCGGGGAACCCCCGGCGGCCGAGGCCGCACCCGGCCGATCCGAGCGCCGGCCCCGGGACATGGCCATCTCGCTGCTGGTGCTGCTGGTCCCGATCGCCCTGCTGATCGCCTTCTCCCGGGGCTTCCTCGGCGGGGACGAGCCGAGCACGGTCGACCCGACGCCCACCTTCGAGCAGGCGCGCTCGGCCGCCGTCTTCCCGGTGACCCAGCCGGCCGGGCTGCCCGACGGCTGGAAGACGGTCCGCGCGACCTACCGGACCACCGAGGAGGGCGCGACCCTGCGGGTGGGCTATCTCACTCCCGAGGGTCGGGGTCTGCAACTCGTGCAGAGCAACGTGCCGCCGGAGCGGCTGCTGCCCACCGAGCTGACCGAGGAGGGCCGGCCGCAGGGACAGGCCGACCTCGGGTCGGGCGCCTGGCAGCGGTACACCGGGCGGGGCAACGAGCAGGCGTTGGTGCTGCTCGAACCGGAGCGGACCGTGATCGTGGTCGGTGACGCCCGGGACAACGAACTGCGCGAGATGGCCACCGCCGTCGATTGAGCGGGCTTCGTGGTGATTGCGAGTGGCGTCGGCAGGGAACAGGAAAGGGGAGCCACCGGCGCGGGAAGCGTCGGGTGACCCGCTGGGAGACACCGATGACCATTCGCAGACTGAGCGCCGGTCTCATGGCCGCCGCCTTGCTCACGCCCGGAGTCGCCGCCTGCACCACCTCCGGCGACACCGCACCCGCCACCGGCGCTGCCACACCGTCCGCCACCGGCTCCGGCGCACCTGCCGCCGACTCCGAGGCCAAGCAGGCGCTGCTGGACTCGACCAAGGAGATCAGCAACGGCAACTTCCGGTTCACCATGTCCGGCGTCGGCTCGGTCGCCGAGGGCCAGGTGCACCAGCCGAGCCAGAGCGCCGAGATCCGGGTACGCCTCGGCGAGCCGACCGACGACCTGGCTATCAGCCTCGACCTGATCCACGCCAAGCCGGACAGCTGGGTCAAGGTGGACCTGAAGGGAAGCGCGGCGACCAGCGTGCCCGGTCTCGACCGGCTGAACCTCGGCAAGTTCCAGCACCTCGACCAGAACCGGATCCAGGGTGACCGCAACCTCGGCTTCGACTTCGACAAGGTCGACCCGGCCGGGAGCGCCGCGCTCACCCAGGCGGTCACCGAGGTACAGCGCACCGGCGACGGCAACTTCACCGGCACCATCGACGCCTCCAAGGCCGCCGAGGCCGGCTCGCTGGACCAGGGCGTGATCACCGCGCTCGGCCCGGAGGCCAGCGCGGTGCCCTTCACCGCCACCACCGACGCGCAGGGCCGACTCACCGAACTGGTGCTGCGGATGCCGCCGACGGGGGCGGCCGCCGGCCAGGAGATCAAGATGACGTACAGCGACTACGGCAGCGCGACCGCCGCGCAGAAGCCCCCGGCCGACCAGGTCGTCGAGGCGCCGCCGGAGTTGTACAACCTGTTCAGGTGAGCGGCCCCTGTCGGGCCAGCGACGAGACGCGGCGGGAGCCTTCCGGCTCCCGCCGCGTCGTGTCCGGGGTACTTCCAGACGTCAGGTCGTCGACTCCTGGCGGGCGGCGTCGATCCGGGCCCGTGCGCCGTCGAGTCGGCGCTGGCAGATCACCGCCAACGCCTCGCCGCGCTCCCACAGGGCCAGCGACTCCTCCAACGACGTCCCGCCGGCCTCCAGCCGCTCCACCACCGACGCCAGTTCGGCGCGAGCCTGTTCGTAGCTGAGCCGCTCGTCCGACCCGTCGGTCTTCTCGTCAGTCATGCTTCCCTCTCCACAGGGCCGACACGGTCAGGGGTTCACGGTGGCCGACAACTCGCCGTCGGCGACGCGTACGCGCAGCGGGTCACCGGGCGTCACCTCGGCGGCGGCGCGCACCACGTGGCCGTCGGCGCGCTGCACGATGGCGTACCCCCGGTCCAGGGTGGCGGCCGGTGAGAGGGCGCGCAGCCGGGCCAGGGTGTGCCGCAGGTCGTCGTCGGCGGCGGCGATGCGGTGGTCCAGACAGCGCGTGGCCCGTTGCCGCAGGGCGGCCAGGTCACCGGCCCGCTGCTCCACCATCACCTGCGGGCGGGCCAGCGCCGGCCGGGAGCGCAGGGCCTCGATCCGGTGCGACTCGCGGTCGACCAGGTGGTGCACCGCGCGCCGTAGCCGGTGCCGGGCCTGGCCGATCAGGCGTACCTCCTCGGCCAGGTCGGGCACCACCCGCTTGGCCGCGTCGGTGGGGGTCGACGCGCGGACGTCGGCCACGTAGTCGACCAGCGGCGCGTCCGTCTCGTGGCCGATCGCGCTGACCACCGGCGTACGGCAGGCGAACACCGCCCGGCACAGAGCCTCGTCGGAGAAGGGCAGCAGGTCCTCGATGCCGCCACCGCCCCGGGCCAGGATGATCACGTCGATGCTGGGGTCGCCGTCCAGCACCTTGAGCGCGTCGACGATCTGCGGCACGGCACCGGCACCCTGGACGGCCACGTTCACCGTCCGGAACTCCACCGCCGGCCAGCGGCGACGGGCGTTGGTCAGCACGTCCCGCTCGGCGGCGCTGGCCCGGCCGGTGATCAGCCCGATCCGCTGCGGCAGGAACGGCGGGCGGCGCTTGCGGGCCCGGTCGAACAACCCTTCGGCGGCGAGCAGCTTCTTGAGCTTCTCCAGCCGCGCCAGCAGCTCGCCGAGACCGACCTGTCGGATCTCGTCGGCCCGCAGGCTCAGCGTGCCCCGGGCCGCGTAGAACTCCGGCTTGGCGTGCAGCACGACGCGGGCACCCTCGCGCAACTCCGGCGCGCCGGTGTCGAGCACGTCCCGGTTGGTGGTGACGGTCAGACTCAGGTCGGCCGACGGGTCACGCAGCGTGAGGAACACCGTGCTGGCACCGGGGCGCCGGCTGATCTGCGCCACCTGCCCGTCCACCCAGACCCAGCCCAGGCGCGCCACCCAGGCGCCGATCTTCTGACTGACCACCCGCACCGGCCACGGCTCCTCCGCCGTGCTGGCCCCTGTGCCGGCAGCCGTTCCGTTCCCGGTCGCCGTCCCCCCACCCGTACTCACCCGACCACCCTAAGCCCACCCACCCACAGCTTCGCTGATCATGGCCGGGGCGGCGGCCGACGGGGTCGGCGGCGGGGCGCGCGCGGTGCCGGGTGCGCGGGCGGCACGTACGATGGGGGTGTGACTGAGGGCGAGAGGACTTCCGGGACCGGTAAGCGCGTGCTGCTCGCGAAGCCCCGTGGATACTGCGCGGGCGTCGACCGGGCGGTGCAGACCGTCGAGGAGGCGCTCAAGCTCTACGGTGCCCCGATCTACGTCCGCAAGGAGATCGTGCACAACAAGCACGTGGTGCGGACGCTGGAGGCACAGGGCGCGATCTTCGTCGAGGAGAACGGGGAGGTCCCCGAGGGGTCCACCGTCATCTTCTCCGCGCACGGCGTGGCGCCCGAGGTCTACGAGCAGGCGAAGGAGCGGTCGCTCAAGGCGATCGACGCGACCTGCCCGCTGGTGACCAAGGTGCACCACGAGGCCAAGCGGTTCGCCGCCGAGGACTACGACATCCTGCTCATCGGCCACGAGGGCCACGAGGAGGTGATCGGCACCTCCGGCGAGGCCCCCGACCACATCCAGTTGGTCGACGGCCCCGAGGACGCCGACCGGGTCACCGTGCGCGACCCGAGCAAGGTCGTCTGGCTGTCGCAGACCACGCTCTCGGTCGACGAGACCCTGGAGACCGTGGCCCGGCTCAAGAAGCGGCTGCCGCTGCTCCAGTCCCCGCCCAGCGACGACATCTGCTACGCCACCAGCAACCGGCAGCACGTGGTCAAGGAGATCGCGGCCGAGTGTGACGTGGTGCTCGTGGTCGGGTCGCGCAACTCCTCCAACTCGGTACGGCTGGTCGAGGTGGCCCTGGACGCCGGTGCCCGCGCCGGACACCTGGTCGACTTCGCCCATGAGATCGACGACGCCTGGCTGACCGACGCCCGGACGGTGGGCCTCACCTCCGGCGCGAGCGTGCCGGAGGAACTGGTGCAGCAGGTGCTGACGCACCTCGCCGAGCGCGGCTTCGCCGACGTCGAGGAGGTGGTGACCGCCAACGAGCGCCTCACCTTCTCGCTCCCGCAGGAACTCAAGCGCGACATGAAGGCCGCCGCTGCGGCGGCCCAGAGTTGATCCGTCGGCCCGCGCCGATGGAACGGCTGACCTCCCGGACACGTCAGACTGGCATGAGGACCCTTCGGATCGCCGTCACCGCGCTGATCGTCTGCACGGCGCTCGTCGCCTGCGGCGGCCAGGACGCCGGGACCGGCCCCACCGCCCCGACCCCGACGGGAGCGTCACCCGTGACCGAGCTGCCGACCCCGGATCCGACCGGCCCCGTGCCCCCGCCCTCCGACCCGGTGGACCCGACCGCTCCGGTCAGCCCTCCGCCGGCCGGCAAGACCCGGGGCGTGCCGACCTCGCCGCCGGTCACCGGTGAGATGACGCTCACCGGCCGGGTCGAGGCCGGCGTGGAGCCCGGCTGCCTGCTGCTCGACGGCTACCTGCTGCTGGGCGGGCCACGTGACGTGCTCACCTCCGGTGCCGCGGTGACGGTGACCGGGAAGCCCAACCCGAGCCTGATGACGACGTGCCAGCAGGGCACCCCCTTCCAGGTGGCCACCGCCAAGCGCGCCTGACCCCACCCCACCCGCGCTGCGGTACGCGCACCGCAGCGCCCCGTCGATCATGGAATTATGGCGGGGAGATAACGCGCGTATCACCGCAACTGCTCGCCACAAGTCCATGATCGCCGAGATGTCGCCCGGTTCGTCGAGGGGCCACGGGAACGATCGATCGCTGGCACGATGCGTCGGTGCGTCCTCGATGGATACTCCTCGCCGGTGTGGTCGTGCTCGTCGTACTCCACGTCCTCGGGCTGCTCACCGCAGTGCCGATCTTCCGGCCCGCCGAACTCGTGGCACTGTCGGTCCTGGTGGTGTACGCGCTGCTGATGGGCGCGCCCGCGCACCGCTGGGCGGTGCCGCTGGCGTTCGTCGCACCGGTCGTCGACGCGTACCGCACGATGCCCGCCGACCCTTCCGACGGGCGGCAGTGGCAGGTGTTCCGCCCCGGACCACTGGACCTGGACATCGCCTTCGACACGGGCCTCCGCGCGACCTGGGCGTCGCTCGTCGTCGTCCTGGTGCTGACGCTGGTCGTGCTGCGGGGGCGCGAGCGTCCGGGGCGGCGGGTGGTGGCCGGTGCGGCGGCGGCCGCGGCGGTGGTGACCGGATACGTGGTCGTGCTGGTGGTGCGGGTGCACCTCGCCGGGCGGGACACCGAGTCGCGGCGGATCGGGGACGACGGATGGGCCGGCACGGAGATCAGCGCCGCGTCGGCCCCGTTCCTGCTTGCGCTGGCGGCGATCGGGTTGGCCGCGTTGCTTCTCGGGCGTGGCAGGTCCAGCCCGGCCGGGTGGGGCGGTCGTCGGCTGGCCGTGGCCGGTGCCGTACTGCTGGTGCCGGCTGCCCTGCTTCACCTGGACGCGACCCTCGGCATGCTGCCGTTGCCCTATCCGTCCGGCGACGGGATCTTCCTCACCGCCGGAATCACCGCCGGCCCGACGCTGGCGGCTCCGGTTCCGGCGCTCACCGCCGCCGTGGAGCTGACCGCCTACCTCCTGCTCGCGGCCGGTCTGACCACCCCCCGCTCGCCCGCCTCCGACTGACCGCGCCCCCCGGGACCTCACTGCCCGACATCGTCTGTCGATCATGGACTCGTGGCTGCGACAAAGGGTGTGTATCGCATCGAAACCCTCGCCACAAGTCCATGATCGGCGGGCAAGCCCGGCGGTGGTGGAGTGGGCAGCGGAAAGGCGGAAGCCCGCCTCCGGATGGACCGGAGACGGGCTTCCTGCGGTGCGGTGGTGGTGTCAGTTCACTGCGCCGACGGAGACCGCGCCGCGGCCGACGACTGCGCCTTCGGTGGTCACCACGGTCAGCTCACCGTAGAGCGCCCGACCCGCGGACGGGGCGGACTGGGCGGTCACCGAACCCGAGAGGTTGCCGGTGGCGCCGTTGGCCAGGGTGAGCGTGCCACCCGAGGCCGTCAGGGTGCCGAGCGACGGGGACGAGAACGAGTCCCGGTAGTCGTACTCGGTGCTGCCACCGGCGCCGTCCACCGCGTACGCGTCCACGACGACCCGGTAGGTGCCCGCGACCGGGTTGGTCAGGGTCACCGCCTCCTCCGAGTCACCGTCGGCCTGCTGCCCGACCAGGGTGGTGCCCCGGTAGACGAACAGGTCCAGGTCGGCACTGGCGTTGGACGGGTTGCCGATGCGGGCGGTGAAGCTGGTGACGCCCGCCGGCACCTCGACGGTGAACTCCTGCTTGGCCAGCTCGACGATGGTCGGCCGCTCGCTGTGCACGCTGGACAGCGGGCCACCCTGGCCGGTCACCGAGACCGGGCCGAAGGTGTTCTTCAGCGACCAGGTCACCGGGGTCGGGACACCGGCGGTGACCGCCGGCAGCTCGACCACGGCCGGCTCGACGGCGACGCCCTGCACCCGCGCCTGGAGCTGGTACGGGTTGTTCAGCGCCGGCGAGGTCCGCCGCGACTCCACCTCGATCTCCCAGACACCCGGCAGCGGGTTCTGGTAGTCACGCTCGAACGCGTTGCAGACGACCGTGCTGGCGAAGTTGGTGTAGCAGGCCAGGCTGGAGGTGCTCTCCACCGGGACGCCGTACGGGTTGAAGGCGATGAAGCGGGTCTGCGACCCGGTGGCGATGCCGGAGAGGTTCACCTGCAACGCCCCGGCGCCCGGCGGCACCGTCACGAAGTACGACGTGGTGCTGTTGCGCTCCACGGTGCCCCGCGCCGAGTAGGCGAAGGCGGGCTTGCTGACGTCGTTCGAGGCCACCACGACGGCGGAGAACTCGAAGTCGATCGTGTTGGTGCGCGGGTCGTCGACCGTGACGATCGTGCCGTGCGCCCCGGCGGTCTTCGGCTTCGCGGTGACCGTGATGGTGACGGTCTTGTTCAGCGGCAGCGTGACGTTCTTCGGCGCCGAGAAGGTGCCGTTGTTGCCGCGCAGACCGATGTTGTGCTTCACGTTGCCGGTCGGGCCGCTGGTCCGGGTCAGCTTGACCTGGTACGACTTCGACTGGTTGACCTTGTGCCCGCCGTTGGCGGAGTCACACCGGTTGTAGACGCCGGTGCCGCTGTTCGGCGTGGCGAGCTGGCCGGCGAGCACCGTGCAGACCGGAGCCTCGGCGGTGTAGTCGTTCGGCTCGCTGCTCTTGCGCAGCAGCTTCCAGGCGCCCGGCACGTCGAACATGCCGTAGCCCTGACCGAAGGTGGCGGTGTTCGCGATCGGCTTGGCCGAGCTGTAGATCGCCCGGCGCAGCGCGGCCGGGGTCACGCCCTGGTCGGTGGCCTTGGCGGCCGAGAGCAGCAGCGCGGCACCACCGGCGGCCTGCGGAGAGGCCATCGACGTACCGTTGGACATGCCGTAGCCCGACGGGAGCGGGTAGCCGGCCTCGGCGACCGGGTTACCGGCCTGCCAGACCGGGGTGGTGGAGATGGCCGAGCCCGGAGCGGCGATGTTCGGCTTGGCGCCACCGTCCTCACGCGGGCCGCGCGAGGAGAAGTTGAACAGCGCGTTCTTCTGCTTGACCACCGAGCCGTAGTTGGCCAGCCAGGTGTCCTTGCTGATGCTGGCCGCGACGCTGACCACGTTGGTGGAGGCGGACGGGTCACCGATGGTGTTCACACCCGGGCCGGAGTTGCCGGCGGAGATGAACATCTGCACACCGTAGGTGGTGATCAGGTTGTTGTAGAGGACGGCGCGGGCGTTGTTGCCGTCGTTGAGCGCCGGCAGGCCGCCGATCGACATGTTGATGACGTCGACGCCCCGGTTGATCACCAGGTCGGCCATACCGGTGGTGAGCGCCGCGTACGTGCAGCCGCCGCCCCAGGAGCAGGCGCGCGAGGAGACGACCTTGGCACCGGGGGCGGCGCCGTTGAACGCCTTGTTGCCCAGCATGCCGTATGCGGCGGTGATGCCGGCGACGTGCGTGCCGTGCGAGCCCTCGATGATGCCGATGTTGACGTAGTCGACCAGGCCGGGGCCGCCGAGCGGGGTGGTGTCGACGTTCTTGCGGTACTCGACCACGAACGACATCCGCTCGGTGATCGGAGTCGCCGGGTTGTCGGTGCCGAAGTGGTTGACGTCGAACTTCTCCTTGTACGGCCGCATCAGGGCCTCGTCGGTGAAGTCGCCGTCCTGGTCGGTGTCCACCCAGATGTTGTTGGTCACCGGGTCGAAGAGGATGCCGAACTGGTCGTTGGTGTCGCCGTCGCGGTTGACGTCACCGGCCGGCTCGCTGTTCGCGGTGATGTTCTCGCTGAACAGGTTGAACCGGTAGGTCCCGGCCGGCGCGGTCCAGGTGCGACCGGCGACGGTGAACGTCGGCCCGGTGACCTGCGTGATCATCGGCCGCCAGGTGGGGTCCTCGAACGGGTCGGTGGCGGTGACCCAGTCGACGATCTTGCGCTCGCCGGTGGTGGTCTTCTGCAGCGCCGGGTGGTCCAGGTCCACACCGGAGTCCATCACGCCGATGGTGACGCCGCGCCCGTCCCACTTGGGGTTCTGCTTGACGAACTTGGCCGCACCGATCTCGCCGGTCGGCATGTAGGGGTTGTCGGCGGGCGTCTTGGCACCGGGGCCGCTGAGCGTGGTGCCCTGCTTCTCGGCCTTCTTGGCGCCCGGGACGACCTCCGGCTTCGGGTCGGGGAGCTGGATCTTCTCGTCCAGGTCGACGGCGGAGACGCCGGGCAGCGTGGCGGCCGTGACCGCCTTGCCGGTCGGCACCTTCGCCAGCACGTAGCCGATGGTGTCGTAGCGCTCGGTGACCGCAGCGCCGAGGTCCTTGAGGTCGTCCGCGACGTCCTTCGCCTTGCCCTTCTCGGTGGCGACGATCATCGTGACGGTGGGGGCTTTCTTGGCCTCTGCCTCGGAGAGCAGCTTGGCGTCGTGCTCGCCGAGCGCCTCGGCGGGGGTGGCCTGCGCGGCGTCGGGACCGGCAGGGGCAGCGCTCGCGGTGGCGGTACCGCCCACCACGGTCACGGCGCCCGCCGCCATGACCGAGGCGAAGAGCGCGGCGGAGGTACGCCGGCTCAGGATTCGGGGTTTACTCACGTTCTCTTTCCTCCAGAGAACAGGGCGCCCTCAGATGCAGGGCACGCGTGAGGCGAATCCTTCGTGGTGCCGACCATCGATGTCACTACCGGCAGGTACGTTGTGACCATCTCGTGATACGCGAGACGCGCAATGTCACATCGAAGGTGGTAAGGGTCTGATTAGTCCGGCCGAATTCGACCATCCGTTGTGGAAACGCCATCGACCAGTTCCGGCGCCTGCGGCTGGCGGGGCGCGATCTCGACCTGGTTCGGCACCGCCAGCTCCTGGTCGGAAACGCCCAGTTCGGCCAGCTTGCGCGCGCTGACCAGCACCCGCGCCTCAAGCGAACCCACCGCCCGGTTGTACGCGGTCACCGCGCCGCCCAGCGACGCGCCGAGCTTGCCGACGTGGTCGCCGAGCGTCGACAACCGTCCGTACAGCTCCCGGGCCAGCGTGTGGACCGCCAGGGCGTTGCGGGCGAGCTGCTCCTGCCGCCACGACCACGCCACCGTACGCAGCAACGCGACCAGGGTGGCCGGCGTGGCCAACACGACGTTGCGGGTGAACGCGTGCTCCAGCAGCGTGGGGTCACGCTGCAACGCCACGTCCAGGAACGGGTCGGCCGGCACGAAGAGGACCACGAACTCCGGGGTGGACTCGAAGGCCGCCCAGTACGACTTGGCGGCCAGCGCGTCCACGTGCCCCCGCAGGTGCTTGGCGTGCAGGTCGAGGTGGGTGTCCCGCCCCCGCTCGTCGCGCGCCTCCATCGCGGTCAGGTACGCGTCGAACGGCGCCTTCGCGTCCACCACCACACTCCGGCCCCCGTGCAGCCGGACCACCAGGTCGGGGCGGACCGTCTGCTGGTCGGTGGCGGCGGTGACCTGCTCGGAGAAGTCGCAGTGCTCCAGCATCCCGGCGGCCTCCACGATCCGCCGCAACTGGTGCTCGCCCCACCGGCCGCGTACCTGGGGCGCGCGCAGTGCCGCCACCAAATGCTTGGTCTCGGTACGCAGCTCACCCGAGACGGTGCTCATCGAGCGCACCTGTTCGCGCAGCTCCGCGTACGCGTCGACGCGGTCCCGCTCCAACTCGGCCACCCGTTGTTCGTAGCGGCGCAACGTGTCGTGCAGCGGCGCCACCGCCCGGGCCACCGCCTCCTGGGACTGGGCCGTCGCCTCGTAGCTCAACGCCCGCATCGACTGCTCCAGCCGGCCCTCGCCCTCGCGGGTGGCGCGCAGGGTGGCGTCCAGCCGGGCGATCTCGGTCGCCGAGCGGGCCCGTGCGGCGAACCAGCCCACCGCACCTCCGGCACCAAGACACACGACGACGACCGCCAGAGTCGAGAGCTCCATCCTGACGAGCTTGCCAAAGATGAGCGCTTCGCGCCTCGACCGGTGCCGCGTGCCGCGTCCGACCTCGTCAGGAGGTGGGTCGCTGGCGGATGGTGGGTACGTTTGAGTGGTGGAACTTCTGCTGGTCGTACTCCTCTTCGCGGGTCTCGTCGGCGCGTTCGTCTGGTGGCGGCGGGAACGCGCCGCGCGCGACGCCCGGAGCCTCGCCGATGTCCAAGCCGACGCCCGACGCTGGTACGAACGCCTCGGTGGGCAGGTGATGACGCTCAGCGGCGACGATCCGGCGGTCCGTCAGGCGTTGGCCGACGCCGCCGAGCGGTACCACGCGGCCGGTTCGCAGCTGGAGCAGGCCCGGAGCATCACGCAGTACCGGCTCGCCCGGGAGACCGCGGTGGAGGGGCTGACCTACATCCGGGCGGCCCGGACAGCGCTCGGCATCGACCCCGGGCCACCCCTGCCGGCGCTGGCCGCCGCCAGTGGCGCCGGTGAGCTGACCGTGCCGCGCCAGGTGCAGGTGCAGGGCCAGACGTTCAAGGCCGGTCCGCAGCCGGGCCGGGACACGCCATACTACTACCCGGGCGGGCGGATGCAGGGGCGGCCGGTGCCGGCCGGCTGGTACTCCACCCCCTGGTGGAAGACGGCGCTGGGTGCCGGGGTCGGCGTGCTCGGCGGCATGCTGATCGCCGACGCGCTCTTCTCGCCCTCGTTCGGCGACCCCGGCTACGACGCCGGTGCGGCAGCGGGCCTGGACGACCAGGGCGGCGACTTCGGCGGCGACGGCGGCGACCTGGGCGGCGGTGACTACGGCGGTGGCGACTACGGCGGTGGCGATTTCGGCGGTGGCGATTTCGGTGGTGGTGATTTCGGAGGCGGCGACTTCTGACGTCGCGTTCTGACGTCCCGGCAGTGCCCGCAGACGTGCCCCGGCAGCGGCCGCAGATGTGTCGCGGCAGCGGCCGCAGATGTTAGGAAGGGTCCCCTCCTATACGCCAGGCGTTAGGAGGGGACCCTTCCTTACAGTGCTTCCCGACCTCGCCGCGATCAGCCGGTGTTGCGCATGCCGGCGGCGATGCCGTTGACGGTGGTGAGCAGCGCGCGCTCCAGAGCCGTACCGTCGCTCGGGGCCCGTCGGCCGCCCGGTGCGGTGGCCACCGCCCGACCGGCGGCACCGGAGTCGCGGTACTGCCGCAGCAGCGCCACCTGGAGGTGGTGCAACGGTTCCAGGTAGGTGTCGCGGACGGCCAGGGTGCGTTGCAGCACGGGGGAGTTCTCCAGCAGGTCCGGCGAGTCGGTGACCGCCAGCACCTCCCGCCGGGTCAACTCGTACTCCTCCTCGATCGTGGCGAAGATCGGGTGCAGCTTCTTCGGCACGAGGGTCTCCACGTACCGACGGGCGATGCCGAGGTCGGTCTTGGTCAGCATCATCTCCACGTTCGACAGGAACGTGCGGAAGAAGTGCCAGTTGCGGTTCATCTCGGACAGCACGTCGGCCAGCCCGGCCTCGCGGGCGGCGGCCAGGCCGGACCCCACCCCGAACCAGCCGGGCACGATCTGCCGCGTCTGGGTCCAGCCGAACACCCACGGGATGGCCCGCAGCCCGCTGAGGCCGGCGCCGGTGTTCGGGCGCTTCGCCGGTCGGGAGCCGATGTTCAACGCGCCGAGCAGCTCGGTCGGAGTGGACGCCCAGAAGTACTCCGGCAGGTCCGGGTTCTCCACCAGCGACCGGTACGACCGGAACGCCGACTCGGACACCACGTCCATCGCCGCGTCCCAGCGCTCCAGCATCTCGGCCGGCTGCCGGGGCGCGGTGTGCAGCAGGGTCGCCTGGAGCACCGCGGCCACGGTCAGCTCCAGGTTCTCCCGGGCCAGCGCGGGCAGCGTGTACTTGTCGGAGATGACCTCACCCTGCTCGGTCACCTTGATCGCGCCGTCGAGCGTGCCGTACGGCTGGGCCAGGACCGCGTCGTGCGTCGGCCCGCCGCCGCGCCCCACCGTGCCACCCCGGCCGTGGAACAGCCGCAGGTGCACCCCGTGCCGGGCGGCCACGTCCCGCAGCGCCCGCTGCGCCCGGTGGATGGACCACTGGCTGGTGGTGATGCCGGCCTCCTTGTTGGAGTCGGAGTAGCCCAGCATCACCTCCTGCACGTCGCCCCGAGCGGCCACCAGCGCCCGGTACGCGGGCAGCGACAGCAGCTCGTCGAGGAGCTCGCCGCCGGAGTTCAGCTCGGCCGGGGTCTCCAACAGCGGCACGAACCCGATCCGCGCCCGTCCGCTGTGCACGTCCACCAGACCGGCCTCGCGGGCGAGGACCACTGCGGCGAGTACGTCGTCCACGCCGAGCGTCATCGAGATGATGTACGACTCGATCACCTCGGTGCCGAACCGGTCCTGCGCCTCGCGGATGGCGCCGAACACGTCGAACGTCTTGCGCGCCGAATCGGTCAACGGGGTGTCGGCGGCGGAGAGCGGCCGACGACCGGTCAACTCGTCGGCGAGCAGCTTGGTGCGCTCCAGCCGGGTCAGCGCCGGGTAGTCCTCGACCTCGCCGACCGCCCGGTAGAGCTGGATCAGCACCTCGTGGTGCTTCTCGGCGTGCTCCCGGACGTCCATCGTCGCCAGGTGTAGGCCGAACGCGGAGACGGTACGGATGGTCGAGGCGAGCCGGCCCACGGCGGTGAGCTGCCCGGAGTTGCGGGCCAGCGAGGCGCGCAGCAGCTCCAGGTCGGCGATCAGCTCGGCGGAGCCCCGGTAGTCGCGACCCGGCACGTGCGGCGTGCCCTGGCGCAACCGGGCCCGCGTGTTGGCCAGCTTGGCGCGGACGCAGCGGGCCTTGAGACGGTACGGCTCCTCGGCGTTGACCCGACGGAAGCGGGGTGCCACCTCGGGCAGCGCGTCCAGGTCGGCGGCGAGGCTGGCGGAGAGGTCCAGCGACACGTTGCGCAGCCGACGGGAGACGGAGACCTCGTTGATCAGCTCCTCCATCGCCGCCTCGGTGGCGGTCAGCCCGTGCTCGTGCTGGATGGCCAGCACCTCACGGGTCACCGTCGGGGTGACGAAGGGGTTGCCGTCGCGGTCGCCGCCGATCCAGGTGCCGAAGGTCAGCGGTCGGGCGGTGGGCGAGGTCTCCACACCGAGGGTGCGCAGCGTCTCGGCGAGGTCGTCGAGCACCTGCGGTGCCGCCTCGGCGTACAGGTCGCGCAGGTAGTAGATGGCGTTGCGGGCCTCGTCGGTCGGGTCCGGCCGGTCCAGCCGCAGCTCGTCGGTCTGCCACATCAGGTCGAGCAGCTCGGCCAGCCGACGGTTGGCCGGGCCCTCGTCACTGGCCCCGTAGAGGATCGCGTTGGCCGTCTCGCTGTCCAGCTCGTCGGCGATGGCGCGCAGCTTGGACAGGATCGAGCGGCGGGCCGCCTCGGTCGGGTGGGCGGTGAAGACCGGGCGTACCGCCAGGCGGCGGGCCACCGAGGCGATCTCCTCGGCGGGTACCCCGCGCTCGGCGATCATCTTGGCCGCCTGGTCCAGCCAGCCACCCTGCACGGCGCGGCGACGCCGCAGGTCCCGGGCCCGGTGCACCTGCTCGGTGATGTTGGCCAGGTGGAAGTAGGTGGAGAAGGCGCGCGCCAGTTTCGTGCCGGTCGTCACGTCGAGCCCGCCCAGCCGCCGGGCGGCGGCGGGGGCGTCGGTACGTACCTGGGCGCGGATCTCCTCGACGAGGTCGAGCAGGGGGCGGCCCTCCTGGCGGGCCAGGGTCTGCCCGAGCAGGGTGCCCAGCCGGCGGATGTCGGCGCGCAGGGCGGCGTCGGGGCCGTCGTGATCGTGCTGGTCGGTCACCGTGCGCTCCTTACGTGAGTACGAAGGACAGCGCTGTCCGACTTCCCCGATCGTATCCGCGCGCACCCGGTTGAAAGGAGGGGCCCCTTGTTATCGCCTTTTGTATAGGAGGGGTCCCTTCCTTTCATCCGGGCGCCGGGGTGAGGGGTGTCCGCGCTGGTGGCGGCCCATGCAGCGGGCAGATCCGGGGCTGGGCGTGCCCACCCGCGGTGATCAAGGCCACGCCGGACGCGGGGCGGTACCGTCGGCCCATGCCGTCGTTGCGCTACCCACCGAAGCCCCGACCGGGGGACCGGGTCGCGGTCGTCTCGCCCTCCGCCGGACTGCCGGGCCTCTTCCCGCAGGTGTACGAGTTGGGTCTGCGCCGACTGCGCGAGGAGTACGGCCTGGAGCCGGTGGAGTACCCGACCACCCGCGTGATGGGTGCCGACCCGCGCGACCGGGCCCGCGACCTCACCGACGCCTTCGCCGACCCGACGATCACCGCCGTGCTGGCCACCATCGGCGGCGACGACCAGATCACCGTCACCCCGCACCTCGACGACGACGTGCTGCGCGCCAACCCGAAGCCCTACTTCGGCTACTCGGACAACACCAACCTTCTCCACCACCTGCACCGGTTGGGGATCGTGAGCTATCACGGCGGGTCGGTGCTGGTGCACCTCGGTCGCCCCGGCGCACTGCACCCGATGACCGCCGACTCGCTGCGCGCGGCGTTGTTCGACTCCGACTGGTACGACCTGGCCCCGGCACCGGAGTGGGGCGACGAGCCGGCCGACTGGAACGACCCGGACTGCCTGGCGGCGACGCCGGTGATGTTCGCCGGTGCGGGCTGGCGCTGGCAGGGGCCGGCGACGGTGGTGACCGGCCGCACCTGGGGCGGCAACCTGGAGGTGCTGCACTGGCTGCTCGCCGCCGACCGGGTCGCCCCGGTGGAGGCGTTGCGCGGGTCGGTCCTGCTGATCGAGACCTCGGAGGAGTTGCCGCCCGCCGTCGAGGTCTACCGCATGCTGCGCAGCCTCGGCGAGCGCGGCCTGCTCGCCGGTCTTCCCGCCGCGCTGGTCGGCCGCGCCAAGGCGTGGAACTTCGACCGCCGGCTCACCCCCGACGAGAAGGCCGGCTACGTCCGGGAGCAGCGGGCCGCGGTGACCCGGGCGTTCGCCGAGTACGCCCCCGACGCGGTGCTGGTCTTCGACGTCGACTTCGGTCACACCGACCCGCAGTTGATCGTCCCGTACGGCGGGGAGGTCCGGGTCGACGCGGTCGACCGCCGCATCTCGGTGCGCTACTGACGGTCCCTGCCCGGGGCGGCGGCCGAACCGCCACCCCGGGAGCGCTCAGGTGAGCTGGCAGCGACCGGCGCTGTAGTGGGCGACGGCAGCCAGGATCTCCGCCTCCGGCTTGTCGGCGAAGTTGAGGGTGGCGACCAGGCCGGAGCCGTACAGGACGTTCAACGGTGCGCTGTCGAACGCCGTGTAGCCGCCGAGGTTCGGCATCGTCGCCGGGTTGTGCGGCTTGACCACCAGCATCTTCTCCAGGCTCCACCGGCGGCGGGAGATCTGCGCGACGGCCTCCCACGGCAGCCAGATCGCCTGACCACGGGTGGGTCGGCTGCGGATCCAGAGCCCCTCGTGGCTCAGTGCGAGCACCGGCCCGCCGGAGCCGATCAGCCAGAGCTGGAGGCCGACCAGCAGGGCGACCAGAAGGATCAGACAGCCCAGCAGCCCCGCCATGCCGAGTCCGCCGGCGCGGCGCCCCTCCGTCTCCATGGAGCCGAGGACGAGGAAGCCGAGGCAGCAGATGATCGGGCCGAGGGCGGCCAGCAGGACGCCGCCGATGACCAGACCACGCTTGACCAGGTTGGGGCGTACGACGAAGGGCTGGTCGTCGGGGATCCGCTTGACCACGGGGGTCGGGTGCGGACCCGACGGCCAACCGCCGTAGGGCGGCTGACCGGGTTGTCCGCCGTGCGGCGGCTGCGCGGGTGGGCCGCCGTAGGGCGGTTGGGGCGGGTGGCCGGGGGGAGGGTAGGTCACGGTTCTCCGGTCTCAGTCGATTCGGGCGTAGGCGCGGACGGGGAAGGTACCCATCCCGGCGACCTTCGGCGGGGCGGCGGTGAATCGGAAGCCGTCGGGCGGGAGCTGGTCCAGCCCGGTCAGATGCTCCACGATCGGGACACCGGCGGCCAGCAGGGTGCTGTGCGCGGGACGCGTACCGCCCGCCGCCGGGCTCATGTCGTCGATGTTGATCGAGTCGATGCCGACCAGGGCGACACCGGCGTCGACGAGCCCCTGAGCGCCGTCACCGGTCAGGTAGGGCGCCTCCGGTGCGGCGTACCGGTCGGTGCCGAAGTGCGCGTCCCAGCCGGTGTGCAGCAGTACGGCCTTCCCGGCGACGTCGTACGGCGCCAGCAGCAGGCGGTCCACCGCACGGGTGTCGGCGGGCAGGCGCACCACGAGCGCGGGCAGGTCGGCCAGGCGGTCCAGGCCGACGCCGGTCAGGTCGCTGCCGTCGGCGTACCGGTGCGCGGGGGTGTCCAGGTACGTCCCGGTGTTGGCGATCATGTCGATCCGCCCGACCTGGAACTCGGTGCCCGGTGCGTAGTTCCTCCGGGACTCCTCCCGGGTCAGCCACTCGGTGATCCGGGGCGCCGGCCAGCCGGGCAGCGTGCTCATCCCGTCAGTGACCACGTGACTCAGCTCGACGAACCGGCGACCGGCGCTGGGGGCGGTGGCCGCGACGCCGCGCCCGCCCTTGTGCGGCTCCTCGACGATCGTCGTGGCGGTGATCCGTACCTCGGCCACCATCAGTAGCCCGAGGTGCCGGACGAACAGCGCCGCCAGGTCCTCGTCGGTGATGCTCCGGCCGGGGATGTCCAGCCGGAAGCCCTCGGTGCGCAGACCGCCGCCGTTGGCGAAGGTGACGTCCGCGTCGAACTGTGCGCGAAACTCCCCGTTCATGCCGGGCAGCCGACCACAGCGCTCGGCGGGCGTCAAGATCCTGCTGGTGGCCCCGACCGGACCGCCGGACCAGCAGGCCACCACGACGGCCGGAGCGCGGACGTCGTGGACGGCGCTGGATCGTCCGACCGGAGAGATAGTGTCGACCGGTGGAACCCCCCGTCCGGATGGACGCGGGGTGATCGTCGTGTCCTCACCCGCGGAAGTGATCATGACTGCGCTCACCGGACTGTTCGCCGCCGCCCTGGCCGACCCGGGTCTGGCCCGTGTGCGTGACCTGGCGCGCTCGGGTGCGGCCCAGGTCGACGGCCTCGACCTGACCGCGCCACCGGCGCTGCGCCCGTTCGCGGTCGCCGCCGTCGCCGCGGACCCCGCCGACCAGGGGCGGGACGCGACGGTCGGCGGTGCCGGGCGGCCGGTGCTGGCGGTCACCGCCACCAGCCGGGAGGCGGAGGACCTGGTGGCGGCGCTGGGTGGGCTGCTGCCCGCCGAGCAGGTGGCGATCTTCCCGAGCTGGGAGACGTTGCCGCACGAGCGGCTCTCGCCGCGCTCCGACACGGTCGGTCGACGGCTGGCGGTGCTGCGCCGGCTGGCCCACCCGGACTCGGCGGACGCGCACGGGCGCACCGGGCCGCTGCGGGTGGTCGTGGCGCCGGTCAGGTCGATGCTGCAACCGCAGCTCAAGGGGCTCGGCGACCTGGAGCCGGTGCGGCTGTCCGCCGGCGACGAGGCCGACCTGGAGCAGGTGGCGCGCCGGTTGACCGACATGGCGTACGCGCGGGTCGACCTGGTCACCAAGCGGGGCGAGTTCGCCGTCCGCGGCGGCATCCTGGACGTCTTCCCGCCCACCGACGAGCACCCGTCCCGGGTGGAGTTCTGGGGCGACGAGGTGGAGGAGATCCGCACCTTCGCCGTGGCCGATCAGCGCACCATCGACCAGGTGCCGCAACTCTGGGCACCGCCCTGCCGGGAACTGCTGCTCACCCCGGAGGTCCGGGAGCGGGCCGCCACGCTGGCCGGGCAGCATCCGGAGCTGGCCGAGATCCTGGACAAGCTGGCCGGCGGCGTACCGGTGGAGGGCATGGAGTCCCTCGCCCCTGCGCTGATCGGCGACGACTCGATGGAGTTGCTGCTGGACTGCATGCCCGAGGGCACGTACGTCCTGCTCTGCGACCCGGAGCGGATCCGCACCCGGGCGCACGACCTGGTGCGTACCTCGGAGGAGTTCCTCCAGGCGAGCTGGGCCGCCGCGGCCGTCGGCGGCCAGGCCCCGATCGACCTCGGCGCGGCCGCCTTCCGCACCCTGGCCGACGTCCGCGCGACCGCCGCCACGCTGCGTCGGCCCTGGTGGACGCTGTCCCCGTTCGGGCTGGCGGAACCTGACGCCGCCCCGGAGCGGCAGCCGTGGGAGGACGCGCCGGAGGCGGTCGACGTCACCCCCGACGACGCCATCGCGGTCAGCCTGAGCGCCCAGCCCGCGCCGCTCTATCACGGCGAGACCGACCGGGTGGTGGCCGACCTGACGCGCTGGGCCGGTGAGGGCTGGTCGGTCGCGCTGGTCTTCGAGGGGCACGGGCCCGCCCACCGGGCCGTCGAGGTGCTCCGCGACGGCGGCCTGGGTGCCCGGATGACCGAACGGGTCCCGGACGCGCCGGTGCCGGGCGAGGTGCTGGTCACCTGCGGCAGCCTCACCGGCGGCTTCGTCGACGAGGCGGCCCGGTTCGTGCTGCTCACCGGCAGTGACGTCACCGGTGGCCGGGGCGTCTCCACCCGGGACATGCGCAAGATGCCGAGCCGGCGGCGCAACACCATCGACCCGCTGGAGCTGCGGGCCGGCGACCACGTGGTGCACGAGCAGCACGGCATCGGCCGGTACGTGGAGCTGGTGCAGCGGACGGTCAACGGCGCGTCCCGGGAGTACCTGGTCATCGAGTACGCCGCGAGCAAGCGCGGCCAGCCGGGAGACCGTCTCTTCGTCCCCACCGACCAGCTCGACCAGCTCAGCCGGTACGTTGGTGGCGAGCAGCCGACGCTGCACAAGATGGGCGGCTCGGACTGGCAGAAGTCCAAGGCGCGGGCCCGCAAGGCGGTCCGGGAGATCGCCGCCCAGCTCATCCAGCTCTACGCCGCCCGCAAGGCGTCCAAGGGGCACACCTTCGGCCCGGACACCCCGTGGCAGCGGGAGCTTGAGGACGCCTTCCCCTGGCAGGAGACGCCCGACCAGCTCGCCGCCATCGAGGAGGTCAAGCGGGACATGGAGCAGAGCGTCCCGATGGACCGGCTGATCTGCGGCGACGTCGGCTACGGCAAGACCGAGATCGCGGTACGCGCGGCGTTCAAGGCGGTCCAGGACGGCAAGCAGGTGGCCGTGCTGGTGCCCACCACCCTGCTGGTGCAGCAGCACTACAACACGTTCGCCGAGCGGATGAGCCAGTTCCCGGTGACGATCCGGCAGCTCTCCCGGTTCCAGACGCCGAAGGAGGCCGAGCAGACGCTCGCGATGGTCGCCGACGGCACCGCCGACATCGTCATCGGCACCCACCGGCTGCTGGCGGCCGCCACCCGATTCAAGTCCCTCGGGCTGGTCATCGTCGACGAGGAGCAGCGGTTCGGCGTCGAGCACAAGGAACACCTCAAGTCGATGCGGGCCGCCGTCGACGTGCTGAGCATGTCGGCGACCCCGATCCCGCGCACTCTGGAGATGGCGATCACCGGCATCCGGGAGATGTCCACCATCGCCACCCCGCCGGAGGAACGGCACCCGGTGCTCACCGCCGTCGGGGCGCAGGACGACCGGCAGGTGGCCGCCGCCATCCACCGCGAGCTGCTGCGCGATGGACAGGTCTTCTACCTGCACAACCGGGTCGAGTCGATCGAGCGGGCGGCTCGCCGGCTGCGCGAGCTGGTGCCCGAGGCCCGGGTCGCGGTGGCACACGGCCAGATGGGCGAGGACGCCCTGGAGAAGGTCATGGTCGGCTTCTGGGAGAAGGAGTTCGACGTCCTGGTCTGCACCACGATCGTGGAGTCCGGCATCGACATCCCGAACGCCAACACGCTGATCGTGGAGCGGGCCGACCTGCTCGGCCTGGCCCAGTTGCACCAGATCCGGGGCCGGGTGGGCCGGGGCCGGGAGCGGGCGTACGCGTACTTCCTCTATCCGCCGGAGAAGCCGCTCACCGAGCACGCGCACGAACGGCTGGCCACCATCGCCCAGCACACCGAGTTGGGTGCCGGCATGTACGTGGCGATGAAGGACCTGGAGATCCGGGGCGCCGGCAACCTGCTCGGCGGCGAGCAGTCCGGGCACATCGAGGGCGTCGGGTTCGACCTCTACGTCCGGATGGTCGGCGAGGCGGTGCAGGCGTTCAAGGGCGAACGTCCCGAGGAGGAGACGGACGTCAAGATCGACCTTCCGGTGGACGCTCACCTGCCGCACGACTACGTCGGCGTGGAGCGGCTGCGCCTGGAGATGTACCGCAAGCTCGCCGAGGCGCGCGACGAGGAACGGTTGCGCGAGGTGGCGGCCGAGATGACCGACCGCTACGGCGAGCCGCCCGCGCCGGTGCAGAACCTGATCGCGGTGGCGCGGTTCCGGCTGCTGGCCCGGCAGTACGGCCTCACCGACGTCAGCATGCAGGGCAAGCACCTGCGCTTCGGGCCGCTGCCGCTGCCCGACTCGAAGCAGATGCGACTCAAGCGCTACCACCCGGACTCGGTCTACAAGGCCGCGCTCGACCAGGTCAGCGTGCCGCGGCCGACGACCCGTCGGATCGGTGGCGAGCCGCTGCGCGACCAGGCGCTGCTGGAGTGGTGCGCGCAGTTGCTCTCCGACGTCCTCGGTGCCCCTGCGGTGGCCGTGGGTGCTGGTGGCACCGGTGGGTAGGGGGCATGAGAGAGTGACGGGCATGCGTGCTCGCCGTCTTGTCGCCGTCGCCAGCGTGGCGGTCGGCCTCGTCGCCCTCTCCGGTTGCCGTTCCGAGCCCGGTGTCGCCGCGTACGTCGGTGACCACCGGATCACCGAGGACGCCGTCACCGAGGTCATCGACGACGCCCGGGCCAAGAACCCGGAGCCGGCCGAGCCGGTGCCCGGCCAGCAGCAGGTACGGCTGCCCGGGCGCGGCGAGGTGGTGAGCACCCTGGTGCTCGGTCAGGTCTGCGAGCGGATCTCCGCCGCCGAGGGCTACCGCCCCCAGGGGCAGGCCGAGGCCGCCCAGGTGGCCCAGCAGCTCGGCATCAGCCCGGAGGCCACGTACGCGCGGCAGGTCGCCGAGCTGTACACCTGCCTGTCCGGCATCCCGGTCGGCTCGCCGGTGGCACCGACCGAGCAGGAGCTGGCCGACCTGGTGGCGGCGGGCAAGCGCGCCGGTGCCGTACCCGCCGACGTGACCGTCGAGCAGGCCGCCCCGCAGCTCGACGGCGAACAGCTCCGCCAGGCCCTGGCCACCCGCGACGCTCTGGCCGGGGCGGTCGAGACGTACGACGTGACGGTCAACCCGCGCTACCGTCCGCTGGAGTTCCCGGTGCTCAGCTTCGCCGGTCAGGCGGTCGCGGTGGGTGTGCCGCTGGGTGAGCCCGGTTCCGACGCGGTCACCGACGTCTCCACTCCGAGGCCGGCGCAGACCGGCCCGGTCGACGGCTGACCGTGCCCCGGATCGTCCTGCTGGTGACCTCGCCCCGGTTGCCGGCCGGTCTGCTGACGGCGGCCGCCTGGGACGTCGTACGCGCCGCGCCGGTGTTCGCCGGTGCGGAGAGCGAGCTGACCAACGCCCTGCGGGTCGCCGGTGCCGAGGTGCGGGTGCTCGACGGGCCGGCGGTGCCGGCGCTGCTGGACGCCTCGGCGACGCACGAGACCGTGGTGTGGCTGGCCGGCCCGGCCGGTGACGAGTCGCTGGCCCGTCAGCTGGGGCTGCGGTTGGCCCGCGAACCGGGGCTGGCCGAGCTGGAGCTGATGTACGGCTCGTGGGATCCGCCGGGGGCCCGGCTGCTCGACGCGGTGGCGGTGCTGGACCGACTGCTCTCCCCGGGTGGTGATCCGTGGAAGCGGGCGCAGACCCACCGGAGTCTGGCCGGGTTCCTGCTGGAGGAGTGCTACGAGGCGTACGACGCGATCGGTGCCGGGGACACCGACGCGTTGCGCGAGGAGTTGGGTGACGTGCTCCTCCAGGTGGTGCTGCACGCCCGGCTGGCCGAGGAGCTGCCCGAGGGCGAGCGGTGGACCGTGGACGACGTGGCCGGTGGCCTGGTCGACAAGATGGTCCGGCGCAACCCGCACGTCTTCGCCGACGCCCAGGCGGGCAGCCTGGAGGAGATCACCGCGAACTGGGAGCGGATCAAGCAGGCCGAGAAGTCCCGGGACTCGGTGCTCGACGGCATCGCGGTGAGCCAGCCCGCGCTGGCGCTGGCCGCCAAGACCCTGGAACGCGCCACCCGGGCCGGGCTCGGTGTGCCGCTCCCGTCGCCGGAGGCCCAGCCGGATGCCGAGGCCGCTCTGGGCGCCGCCCTGCTGACCGCCGTGGCCGAGGCCCGCGACGCCGGCCTGGACCCGGAGACCGCCCTGCGCCGCGCCACCCTCGCCCACGCCGAGTCCATCCGCAAGGCCGAATCCACCGCCCGCCCGAGCTGACGCACCGCCCCCCTGACGCGCTCCCCGGATCGTGGCAGTGCAGCTGTTCCAGGTCCGGCGTGTCGAACAGCTGCGCCGCCACGCTGCTGCCAAATGCCGAAGCCCCACCATCGCGCTGAGGTTGGGCAGCCCAGCGGCCCGATCGACCGGCCAGGTGCACGAACCCCTGCCAGATGGCCGGCGTGGCTCCGTGATCAAGAGGTTTGCATCGGAAAACCGTGTCGGCACGACGCAAACTCCTTGATCACCGGAGTGGATGGACCGTTTGCGGTGGGCGGGGCTCGCCGGCAAGGGAGGCGGGGCGGGGCGGGGGGAGGGGGCGGGGCGGGACCGCTCCAGCGGCGGGGGGCGGGTGGGGTGGTTAGGGTCGGGGGGTGGAGAAGTTCGGGGTGGTGGCGGAGCGGATCGTCGAGGCGTTGCTGGTCAGTCGGCCGGGGGTGGCCACCTCGGTCGGAGACCACCGGTACGACGACCGGTTGCCGGATCTCTCCGCCGACGCGGTGGCGGCCGACCGGGCGATGCTCGTGGATGCGGCCAGCGTGTTGTGCGAGATCGACCCGGACCCGGGCGACGTCGAGGAGCAGGTGGACCACGCACTGCTGGCGGCGGCGGTCGACCGGGAGTTGTTCGAGCTGACCGAGATCCGGGCACACGAGTGGGACCCGCTCGCGCACAATCCCGGCCCGCTGCTGCACGCGCTCGTCGCCCGGCCGTACGCGCCGGTCGAGGAGCGGTTGACCGCGCTCGCCGGGCGGCTCGCCGCCGTACCGGACGCGTTGGCGACCGCGCGGGCGACGCTGCGCGACATGCCCCGGATCCACGCCGAGACGGCGGTCGGGCAGTTCACCGGCACCGCCGCGCTGGTCCGGGACGAGGTGCCGGCGCTGCTCGCGCAGGCACCGGCGCTGGTCGACCGGGTCGAGCCGGCGGCCACCGCGGCGATCGCCGCGCTGGAGGAGTTCGTCGCCTGGCTGCGCACCGGGCTGGCCACCGAGGACGGGCCGGGACGGGATCCCCGGTTGGGGCGGCGGCGCTGGGAGGCCCGCCTGTGGCACACCCTCGACACCGAGCTGGGCGCCGCCGAGATCCAGCGGCGGGCCTGGGCCAACCTGGACCGGATCGGTGAGGAGATCCGGGCGGCGGCGGTCGAGCTGGTCGGCGGTCCGGCCGACGACGAGACGGTACGCCGCGCGCTGGACCTGCTCGCCGCCGAGCACCCCGACGACCACACCATCGTCGACCTGGCCTCGATCACCATGGACGAGGCGAGCGACTTCGTTCGCGCGCACGACCTGGTGAGCGTGCCGGACGACCCCTGCGTGATCCAGGTGATGCCGCAGTTCGCGCGCGGCGTGGCGGTGGCCTACTGTGACGCGCCGGGCGCGCTGGAGACCGCCGACCTGCCCACCTTCTACTGCATCGCGCCGCCTCCGGCGGACTGGCCGGCGCATCGCGTGGATTCGTTCTACCGCGAGTACAACGACCACATGATCAGGAACCTGACCGTGCACGAGGCGATGCCCGGTCACTTCCTCCAGCTCGCCCACGCCCGCCGTCACCGGGGCGCCACCCGGGTCCGCGCGCTGACCCGGTCCGGTCCGTTCGTCGAGGGTTGGGCGGTCTACGCCGAGGAGCTGATGGCCGGGCACGGGTTCGGCGGGCTACCGGTGCGGTTGCAGCAGCTCAAGGTGCAGTTGCGGATGACCCTCAACGCGTTGCTGGACCAGTTGGTCCACGCCGAGGAGGCGTCCGAGGCGGAGGCGATGGCGTTGCTGACCGGGCGCGGCTTCCAGGAGGAGGGTGAGGCGGCCGGCAAGTGGCGCCGCTCGCTGCTCACCTCGGCCCAGCTCTCCACCTACTTCGTCGGGTACGCGGAGGTCGCCGACATCGCCGCGGCCCGCCCGTCCGAGGTGGCGCTACGGGACTGGCACGACGAGATGTTGGCGCACAACTGCCCGCCCCCGCGCCATCTGCGGACCCTGCTCGGGATCTGAGCCTCAGGTGGCGGGTCGGCGGTCCACCACGCCCGCGCCCGGCGGTACCTCGAACGCGGCGCCGTCGACCTGCTCCTGGTAGCGGCTCAGCGCCAACTCCACCGGCACGCCGTCGATCTGGCCGGTGAAGCTGCCGAGCACGCCCTCCGCGGTCACGCAGGCGTTGAAGCTCTCGGCCGTCTGCCGCACGTCGACGCAGGTCGCGTGGTGCCCGGCGATGGTGTTCTCGCGTTGGGTGATGACCGCGCCGGGATCCAGTGCGGCACTGGTCAGCAGGCCCATCACCAGCGGCGGCGTGACCAGGCCCTCGCGTTCGGCGGCGGCGAAGACGACCACCGGCGGCTTGCTGTTCGCAGCGGGCGGCGCTTCGAGCGTGCAGACCGTCCGCCCGTCGTCGGCCTCGCAGCGGGTGGTCGCCTCGGCGGTGACGGTCAGCTTGCCGTCCGGCCACTCGTACGCCGACCGGGCCGGGTCCTGCGACTGGTTGATCGACGCGGTCCGTCCGCCGGAGAGTTGGTACTGCGCCGAGTAGGTCAACTCCAGCGCCCGGTCGATCCGGGCGGCGAGTTCGTTGACCACGTCGGCCCGTCCCATCGCCCGTCCGGCGTCGTCCAGAGCCTGACAGCCAGTGACGGTGAGCAACGCGATGACCGACACGGCGAGCGTACGGAGGGTGGTCGAGGCGGCGGGCATGGCGCCAAGCCTGATCGATCAGGTCCCGCTCGTGCAAACCCGTTGCCGGTTGACGCACGAGAATTCGGGAATGTCCGACCCGTCGGCGGTCACAGAGCGGGTCGCGGCCCGCCCGGTCGCGGTGCGGAGGAACGGGGACCGATACGCTGCGTTCAACACCTGCCTCAGCCGCACCGTCGCGGCCCATACCGCACGAGACGACACGAACGAGGAGCGACTCAGTGGCAACCATCGAGGTAATCGAGGCTCGGGAGATCCTGGACTCGCGGGGTAACCCGACGGTCGAGGTCGAGGTCGGGCTGGACGACGGCACGGTCTCCCGGGCGGCGGTGCCCTCCGGCGCCTCCACCGGCGCCTTCGAGGCGGTCGAGCTGCGCGACGGTGACAAGGGCCGCTACCTGGGCAAGGGAGTGGAGAAGGCGGTCGCCAACATCGAGGACCGCATCGTCGACCAGCTCATCGGGTACGACGCCAGCGAGCAGCGGGTGATCGACCAGAAGATGCTGGACATCGACGGCTCCGACAACAAGGGGGAGCTGGGCGCCAACGCCATCCTCGGCGTCTCGCTGGCGGTGGCCAAGGCGGCAGCCGGCAGCGCCGGGCTGAGCCTCTTCCGCTACCTGGGCGGGCCGAACGCGCACCTGCTCCCGGTGCCGATGATGAACATCCTCAACGGCGGGGCGCACGCCGACAGCAACGTCGACATCCAGGAGTTCATGATCGCGCCGATCGGCGCGCCGAGCTTCCGGGAGGCGCTGCGCTCCGGCGCTGAGGTCTACCACGCGCTCAAGACCGTGCTGAAGAAGAAGGACCTGTCGACCGGGCTCGGCGACGAGGGCGGCTTCGCCCCGAACCTGCCCACCAACGCCGCCGCGCTGGACCTGATCGCCGAGGCGGTGGAGAAGGCCGGCTACACGCTCGGCACCGACATCGTCTTCGCCCTGGACGTCGCCGCCACCGAGTTCTTCGCCGACGGGCGCTACACCTTCGAGGGCGTCGCCAAGAGCGCGGAGGAGATGAGCGAGTACTACACCAAGCTCGCCGACGCGTACCCGATCGTGTCGATCGAGGACCCGCTGGCCGAGGACGACTGGAGCGGCTGGCAGACGCTGACCGCCGCGATCGGCGACCGGGTCCAGATCGTCGGTGACGACCTGTTCGTCACCAACCCGCAGCGCATCGCCCGGGGCATCACCGAGCGGGCGGCCAACGCGGTGCTGGTGAAGGTCAACCAGATCGGCTCGCTGACCGAGACCCTGGACGCGGTCGACCTGGCCCACCGGGCCGGCTTCAAGTGCATGATGAGCCACCGGTCCGGCGAGACCGAGGACACCACCATCGCCGACCTCGCGGTGGCCACCGGCTGCGGCCAGATCAAGACCGGTGCCCCGGCCCGCTCCGACCGGGTGGCCAAGTACAACCAGCTCCTGCGCATCGAGGAGGAGTTGGCCGACGCGGCGCGGTACGCCGGTGCGGGCGCCTTCCCGCGTTACCGTTCCGCCTGACGGGTGGTGAACCTCGGGGGAGGGGTGTGATGCAGCAGCGCCGCACGCCGGGTGGTCAACGTCCGGCCCGCCGGCCCGGCCGCACCGGTCGGCCCGGCACCGGCCGGGGCGCGGTCCGGGACGGCGGAGGGGTCCGCGCCGAGTCGCGTACCACCGCCGGCCGGGCGCCGTCGGCCGCCCGCGGTGCCGAGGGCGTACGCTCCGCCAAGCGGCCTGCCGCAGCCCGGCGCACCGCCGCAGGCGGCGTCACCCGGCTCTCCGCACCCCAATCCCGAGGTCTCACCGGCCGGGCCACCGTGCTGGTCGCGGTGCTGATCGCGCTCGCGCTCGCCTACACGTACCCGGTCCGGGTCTATCTCGACCAGCAGGCCGACATCGAGCGGATGGAGGCCTCGCAGGCCGCCCAGCGCAAGCTGATCGCCGAGCTGACCGAGGAGGCCGAGAAGTGGCAGGACGACGCGTTCATCGAGGCCAAGGCGCGGGAGCGGTTCTTCATGACCCGGCCCGGTGAGAAGTTGGTGGTGCTGCTCGACGACCCGGCCGGCGCCGCCCGGGACGCCGGCACCGCGCAGCCCGGCACTCCGTCCACACCGGACCGCTGGTACGACACGCTCTGGTCGAGCGTGCGCGCCGCCGACGCGACCCCGACCGTCGACTGAGCACCGACCACCCCCGCACGAACGAGAGATGGCACCGTGACTGTCGTACCACCGCAGGAGCCGGCGGCGGCCTCCGTACCCCCACCGAAGCGGGAGCCGGCCACGGAGGCCGACCTCGCCGCGGTGGCCGCGCAGCTCGGACGCCCGCCGCGCGGCACCCGGGCGGTGGCGCACCGCTGCCCGTGCGGCCTGCCCGACGTGGTGGAGACGACGCCCCGGCTGGCCGACGGCACCCCCTTCCCGACGCTCTACTACCTGACCTGCCCCCGCGCGACCGCGGCGTGCAGCCGGTTGGAGTCGGCCGGGTTGATGCGGGAGATGGCCGACCGGTTGGCCGCCGATCCGGAGCTGGCCGACCGCTACCGGGCCGCGCACGAGGACTACCTCGCCCGGCGGGACTCGATCGCCGAGGTCCCCGAGATCGCCGGCATCTCGGCCGGCGGGATGCCCGGCCGGGTGAAGTGCCTGCACGTCCATCTCGGTCACGCGCTCGGTGCCGGGCCCGGCGTGAACCCGTTCGGTGACGAGACGCTGGACCTGGTCGAGCCCTGGTGGGCGGCGGGCCGGTGCGTCGACGTGCCGGACGCCGAGTGAGCGGCGAGCCCGCTCCGGACGGGGCCGACGACATCCTGGTCCGGCCCGCCCGCACCGCCGACGTCCGGGCCATCCGTCGGCTGGTGGACACCTACACCGACGACCGGCGGCTGCTCAGCAAGGCCACCGTCACGCTCTACGAGCACGTGCAGGAGTTCCGGGTCGCCAGCCGGGTCGCCGACGGCGCGGTGGTGGGCTGCGGCGCGCTGCACGTGATGTGGGAGGACCTGGCCGAGATCCGGACGGTGGCGGTCGACCCGACCTGCCGGGGTCGGCGGATCGGGCACCGGATCGTGGCCGAGCTGATCGAGGCGGCGCGGGACCTGGGCATCGCGCGGATCTTCGTGCTCACCTTCGAGACCCGGTTCTTCGGCTCGTTCGGCTTCACCGAGATCGACGGCGCTCCGGTGCCGAACCCCGTCTACGAGCAGTTGCTGCGCTCGTACGACGAGGGCGTCGCCGAGTTCCTCGACCTGGAACGGGTCAAGCCGAACACGCTGGGCAACACCCGGATGCTGCTGCGTCTCTGAGGCCGGGTGCCCGGTCGGCTCGCCACTGTAGGGTGACCGTCGTGACGACGCGTGTGGCCGCCATCGACTGTGGCACCAACTCGATTCGGTTGCTGGTCGCCGACCTGCCCGACCCGTCGGAGGGGCCCTCGGCGCCGCTGCGCGACGTGTCCCGGCGGATGGAGATCGTCCGGCTGGGCCAGGGCGTCGACGCCACCGGACGGCTCGCCCCCGAGGCGATCGAGCGGACCCGGGTCGCGCTCGCCGACTACGCCGCCGAGATCGAGAAGTCGGGTGTCGAGCGGGTGCGGATGTGCGCCACCTCGGCGAGCCGGGACGCGGAGAACGCCGCCGACTTCCGGGCCATGGTGCAGCAGACGCTGGGCGTGGCGCCCGAGGTGGTCAGCGGCGACGAGGAGGCCCGGCTCTCGTTCACCGGCGCGGTACGCGGACTGCCGTCCGACGCGCGGTCGCCGTATCTGGTGGTGGACATCGGCGGCGGCTCCACCGAGTTCGTGGTCGGCAGCCGGGACGGCGGCGTCGACGCGGCGATCTCGATGGACATCGGCTGCGTCCGGATGACCGAGCGGCACCTGCACGGGGACCCGCCCGGGCTGGACGAGATCGCCGCCGCGCAGGCCGACATCGCGGTGGCGGTCGACCGCGCGTTGACGGTGGTGCCGGGACGCGAGGCGGCCACGCTGGTCGGGCTCGCCGGGTCGGTCACCACCGTGGTCGCGATCGCCGAGGGCCTCACCGGGTACGACCCGACCCGCATCCACCACGCCCGGGTGTCGTACGAACGGGTGGCGCAGGTGACCGCCGAGCTGCTGGCGGCCAATCGGGAGCAGCGGTTGGCGATCCCGGTGATGCACCCGGGCCGGGCCGACGTCATCGGTGCCGGCGCGCTCGTCCTCCGGGTGATCATGGAACGGGCCGGGATGGACTCGGTGGTGGCCTCCGAGCACGACATCCTCGACGGCATCGCCTGGAGCCTCGCTCCGGTCGGCTGAGTGCCTTCTGGGAAATAGCTGAACGGTTGATGCCCACGGGGCGACGGACGACATCGATGATCGCTTACGGTGTCGTCTGCTCATCCACCCTGGAAGGACAAACCGTGTCAGAGCAGGTCGCATCGGCTCCCGCGCCGAATGCTTCGCAGGACCCGTCGAGTGTCCCGGCACCGCCCTCCGGAGAGGCGGCGGGGCAGTCGGCGCCGCCGACCGAACCGGCGCGTGGGTCCGGTGGCAAGAAGAAGCTGATCGGCATCGTCGGCGCGCTCGTCGTGTTCGCGGTCATCACCGGTCTGAAGTTCGGCCTCGCCAGCCTCTTCGACTCCGACAAGACCGCCGAGGCGAAGTCCGGTGACTGCATCGCCGAGCTTCCCGAGACGATCGGCGAGCAGGAGACCGAGGTCAGCGGTGCGAAGGTGGTCGCCTGCACCGACACCGACGCCGCGTACAACGTGGTCGGTCGGGTCGACGACCAGACCGAGGCCCAGGCCCGCACCGGTGAGGCGTGTGAGCCGTACTTCAAGGAGGGCGAAGACGGCTACGTCTTCTACAGCGTCAAGCCCGGCGCCACCGGCTACCTGCTCTGCCTGACCCGGAAGGCCTGACGGCAGGGCATGGCCCCGCACCATCGACGGCGGCACCGACCCGGTGCCGCCGTCGGCGTGTCGAGCGGGGTGTGCGAACGGGAGGTGAACACCACTGCTCCCGCATCTTCCTAGCGATGGTCACCCCGTGGCAGGCTACCGACACGTACGACCACTGGGCGACCAGCCAACGATGACTGACCGCTAGGAGGATGGGCCGATGGGCGAGATGGTTACTTACCGTGGCGGCGGAGGTACCGGCGAGGGGTATCTCGCGGTGCCCGCCAGTGGCACGGCCAGCCCTGCGGTCATCGTCATCCAGGACTGGTGGGGCCTGGTGCCGCAGATCCGGTCGGTGGTGGACCGCTTCGCCGAGGCGGGCTTCGTCGCGCTGGCCCCGGACTTCCGGCACGGCGAGCCGGCGGGCAAGCCGAGCGAGCCCCGACGACTGTTGAACGGTCCACAGATGGACGAGGCGGCCCGCGAGATCGCGGTGGCCGCCGACTACCTCGCCGGGCGTGCCGAGGTGACCGGAAAGGTCGGCTGCGCGGGTTTCTGCGCCGGGGCGAGCCTGGCGCTCTGGGCGGCCAGCCACTCCGAGCGGATCGTCGCCGCCGCCGCGTTCTACCCCCGGCTGCCCTGGGAGGGCATGCGTCCGGAGTGGACCGACTACGCCGGCAAGGACGCCCTCGTGCACTGCTCCGAGGCGGACGGCACCTCCACCGACCCCGGCGTCCAGACGGTCCGCCGGGCGATCGAGAACGCCGGCGGCACCTGCCAGTTGCACGACTACCCGGGCACCGCGCACGCCTTCTTCAACGAGGACCGGCCGGAGAAGTTCGACCTGCGTGCCGCCACCAGCGCCTGGGCCCGCACGCTCGAACTGTTCCGGGCCAAGCTTGGCTGAGTCGCGTACCCCGGCCGACGTGGTCGCCCGCGCCACGCGGGCGGCCGACCTGACCGACCTCGACGCGGCCGTCGCCGACTGCTTCGCCTGCCCCCGGCTGGTCACCTGGCGGGAGGAGGTGGCGCGCACCCGACGCGCCGCCTTCCGCGACCAGGAGTACTGGGGCCGGCCGGTACCCGGCTTCGGTGACCCCGAGGCCCGGATCGCCGTGCTCGGGCTGGCCCCGGCGGCACACGGCGGCAACCGCACCGGACGGATCTTCACCGGCGACCGCTCCGGCGACGTGCTCTTCGCCGCGCTGCACCGGGCGGGCCTGGCCAACCAGCCGACCAGCGTGGCCGCCGACGACGGACTGGCCCTGCGGCACACCCGGATCTTCGCGGCGGTGCGGTGCGCCCCGCCGGACAACAAGCCGAGCCCGGCCGAGCGGGACACCTGTGCGCCCTGGCTGCACCGGGAGGTCGACCTGATCCGACCGACGCTGCGGGTGGTGGTGGCGCTGGGCGGCTTCGCCTGGGCCGCGTGGTGGCCGGTGGCACGCCACGTGTACGGCGTCCGTCCGCCCAGCCCGCGACCGTCGTTCGGCCATGGGGCACACTGGTCCGGCACGGCCGTACCGGAACTGCTCGGCTGCTATCACGTCAGCCAGCAGAACACCTTCACCGGACGGCTGACACCAGGAATGCTTGACGATGTGTTCGCCCGGGCGAAAGAACTGGCCGGGTTGGACTGACGCTGCGGGGTGGTGGAGATGGCGGACGCGACGCAGACGAGCCCGCCGTACGCCCTGGTGGAGCGAAGGTAGGTCGACGTGGACCTGCTGCGCAAGTGGTGGCCCGTCACCGCGGTGATCGGCCTGCTCGCCGTCGTCACGCTGGCCGCCGCGCACTCGTCGATCGGCGCGAGCCGGATCCCGCCGGCGGTGCAGGACGCCCCGTTCGTCCTGGAGTACCCGACCGGCGACCCGCGTCCCTCGATCCCGGTCGAGCCGCGCGACGCCGCCGAGCAGACCCGGGCCGAGATCCCGCCCTGGATCGGCACGCTGGCGTTGGCGCTGCTCGGGCTCGTCCTGCTCGTGGTCATCGGCTACCTCGCCTGGACGGTGATCCGGGGCATGACCCGCCGGGTCACCCGGCGGCTGCCCGCCCGTCCGGCCCGCCGCAGCGCCGCCGGCACCGCCCGCGAGGTGGTCGCCGCGGTCGACGCCGGCCTGGTCGACCTGGACGACCGGGACACCGACCCGAGGACCGCCGTGATCGCCTGCTGGGTCCGCCTCGAAGAGGCCGCCGCCGGTGTCGGGGTGCCCCGACTGGCCGGTGACACCCCCACCGACCTGGTCACCCGGCTGCTGCGCGGGGACTCCGCCAACGGCGTGCCGACGATCGTCAGCGCCGACGTGCTGGCCGAGCTGGCGCAGGTCTACCGCGAGGCACGGTACGCGACCCGCCCGGTCGAGGAGCGCACCCGCGACCAGGCCCGCGCCGCCCTGCAACGGTTGCGCGGCGAACTCACCGCCACCGCCGCCGCCGGAGCGCCGGCATGAGCAAAACCAGTATCGACGACCTGCTCAGCTTCGAGGAGGAACGGCCGGTCCAGCAGGAAGCGCCCCGGGGTGGGCGGCTGCGGAGCCTGCTCGGGTTCCTCGGCCTCACCGCCGCCGCGACCGTCGTCCTGATCGCCGGGCTGCGGGCGGTCGGGTTGCGGGTGTCCCTGGTGGTGCTGGTCGCCGGAGTGGTCACCGTGCTCGCGGTACGCCGCATCGTCGCCACGCTCGCCCCTCCGCCGCGCTCCGGACAGACCGTGGCGCGGCCGCAGCAGGACGGCGAGGAGGACGGGATGTACAACTGGGACGCCCGAGACGCGCTGCGCACCGCGATCAACGGGTGGGAGCTTCCGCTGGAGTGGTCCAAGACCCAGCCGGAGCGCTTCTCCCACGTGATCCTGCCCCGCCTCGCCGAACTGGCCGACGAGCGGCTCCGGCTCAAGCACGGCGTGACCCGCGAGTCGGATCCCGGCCGGGCCCGGGCCCTGCTGGGCGAGCGACTGTCGACGTTCCTGGACACCCCGCCCCGCCGTACCCCTTCGCCGCGCGATCTCGCGGCGATCGTCGCCGAACTGGAGAAGATCTGATGAACGACGTCGGCCAGACGATGCCCCCCGCCGAGGTCGGCCGCCTCGCCCGGGCGGTGTTGGACGCGGTGGGCCAGGTCGTGGTCGGCAAGCGGGACTCGCTGGAACTGGTCCTCGCCGGCATCCTCGCCGGTGGACACGTGCTCCTGGAGGACCTGCCCGGCCTGGGCAAGACGCTCACCGCGCGGTCCTTCGCCCAGGCGCTCGGGCTGGACTTCCGCCGGCTCCAGTTCACCCCGGATCTGCTGCCCGCCGACGTCACCGGTTCGTTCCTCTACGACCAGCGCAGCGGCGACTTCACCTTCCGGGCCGGCCCGGTCTTCACCAACCTGTTGCTGGCCGACGAGATCAACCGGACGCCGCCGAAGACCCAGTCCGCCCTGCTGGAGGCGATGCAGGAGAAGCAGGTCTCGGTCGAGGGGGTCACCTATCGCCTGGACGAGCCCTTCCACGTGCTCGCCACCGCCAACCCGATCGAGTACGAGGGCACCTATCCGCTGCCGGAGGCGCAGCTGGACCGTTTCCTGCTGCGAGTGTCGTTCGGATACCCGGAGCGCGAGGAGGAGTGGGAGGTGCTGCGTCGGCGGATGGCCCGCCGCCGCGAGGAGGCCGAGATCAAACCGGTCGTGGACGCCGCCACCCTGCGCGCCATGCAGGCGGCGTTGGAGGACGTGGTGGTGGAGGACTCGGTCGGCCGGTACATCGTGTCGTTGACCGCGGCCACCCGGGAACACCCGTCGGTGCTGGTCGGTGCCTCGCCGCGTGGCTCGCTGGCACTGCTGCTGCTGGCCCGGGTGCGGGCCGTGCTCTCCGGCCGGGACTACGTGGTGCCGGAGGACGTCAAGGACGTCGCGGCACCGGCGTTGGCGCACCGGATCACGCTGCGGCCGGAGATGTGGCTGCGCCGGGTCGACCCGTCCTTCGTCGTCGGCGAGGTCCTCGACGGCACTCCCGCGCCGGCCAGTGGCGCGCTGCCCAGTTACGCCGCCGGTGGACCGGGACACTGACCCGTCGTGACCGCTCCGGACCGACCGGCCCCGCCGAGCTGGACGCCGACTGCGGCGCTCGGCCGCGCGGTGCTGCTCACCGGCCTGCTGCTGGCCGCCGCAGTGCTGTTGGGTCGGGTCGACCTGGTCGTGCTGGCCGTGCCGTTCGCGCTCGGCACCGCGTACGCGCTGCGTCGCCGACCCACCGAGCTGCCCCAGGTGTGGATCAGTGCCGACGAGGCGCACCTGGTGGAGGGCGGCGACGTGAGCGGCACGGTCAGCGTCGGCAACCCGGGCACTGTGCCGTACGACGTGGCGGTGCTGCGTACCCGGGTCTCGCCGTGGCTGCGGGTGACCCGGGCGGCCCTCGCTGGTGGCGACGCGCCCGCCGGCCGGCGGTCCTCTCCGACCGACCGGCCCTTCGTCACCTCCGTCGCCCCGGACACCGCAGTCGACCTGGAGCTCTCCGGCACCGCGTTGCGGTGGGGACGGCACCGGATCGGCCCGGCCGGCGCCCGCGTCGCCGCCGCGCAGGGCATGCTGACCTCCCGTGCGGTCTACGCCGAGCCGATCAGGTCCAAGGTGTACCCGAAGACCGAGCCGTTCGACGCGGTCGAGGCGATGCCCCGGGCCGCCGGCCTGGTCGGCGCGCACCATTCGCGTCGGCCCGGCGAGGGCGGCGAGTTGGCCGGTGTCCGCGTGTTCGCCCCCGGCGACCGGCTGCGCCGCATCGACTGGCGGGTGTCGCTGCGGGCCCGGCAACTGCACGTGGCGTCCACCCTCTCCGACCGGGACGCCGAGGTGGTCGTGCTGCTCGACGTGCTCGCCGAGGCGGGCCGCTCCGGCGGGATCGCCGGCACCGCCTCGGTGCTGGACACCACGGTCCGGGCCGCCGCCGCCATCGCCGAGCACTACCTGCACCGGGGCGACCGGGTGGCGTTGCTGGAGTACGGCCCGAGCGCCCGCCGCCTTCGTCCGGCCACCGGACGCCGCCAGTACTTGACCGTCCTGGAGTGGCTGCTGGACGTGAAGGCGCAGTCCTCCCCGCACGAGCCCTACGACCAGGTGTTCGGGCCGCAGGTGCTCTCCGCCGACGCACTGGTGGTGGTCCTCACGCCGCTGCTGGAGGAGCGGTCGGCGCAGATGCTGGCCCGGCTGGCCCGCTCGGGACGGTTCGTGGTCGCAGTGGACACCCTGCCGGCCGACCTGACCCCGCCGACCGACCGGGGCTGGGCCGAGGTGGCGTACCGGCTGTGGCGGCTGGACCGGGAGACGATGATGGCCCAGCTTCGCGAACACGGGGTGCCGGTGGTGCCCTGGGCCGGTGCGGGCAGCCTCGACCAGGTGCTGCGGGACGTGGCCCGACTGGCCACGGCACCTCGGGTGGGTGGCCGGTGATCGCGCGGCTCAAGGCGGTACGGACGGCGGCCGGTCGGATCACCCTGGCCCCGATCCTGGTGCGCTTCGGCGTCTTCCTCGTCACGTTCGCCGGGTTGCTGCTGTCGTACCCCGTCCAGATGCTCCAGGGGCAGACGCTCGGCGCGCTGGCCGTGGTCGCGGTGGCTCCTGCGGTGTCACCGCACCGGTTCTGGCCGAGCTTCGCCACGCTGGTCACGGTCGCCGGCTGGGTGCTCGCCACCGACCTGCACGAGCGGCCGATCGCGCTGTGGCGGCTGCTGTTCGTGGCGGCGCTGCTCTACCTCGCGCACACGCTGACCGCCCTGGCGGCACTGCTGCCGTACGACGCGGCGGTGGACCCGGATCTGATCGTGCGTTGGCTCACACGGGCGGGCACAGTGGTGCTCGCCACGTCGGTCCTCGGGGTGCTGCTGGTCGAGTTGGCCCGGGTCGGCAGCGACGGCACCGGACGGATGCCGGTCACGATCGCCGGTCTGCTGGTGGTCGTCGGGTTGACCGCGATGCTGGCCTGGCTGCTGCGACGCAGGTGAACGGCGGTTCGGACGGGATCGCCGGGGCCTGCGGTGCCGCTGTGATTCGTCCGGTTTCGTCCCTGCGGTAGCGCGGGTCACACTGAGGTTGTGCTCGGTCACAGAAGGGTGCCGCGAGCGGGGTTACCGGCGCTGGCACGGGAAAGATGTAAGCGTGAATCCGAAGCGGATCCTTGTGGTGGGTGCCGGGCACGTCGGGCTCTACGCGGCCCTGCGCCTGTCGAAGAAGCTCAGCTCCCGTGAGGCCGAGGTCATCGTCGTCGACCCGCAGCCGCACATGACCTACCAGCCGTTCCTCCCCGAGGCGTCGGGAGGGAACATCTCTCCGCGGCACTCCGTGGTGCCGCTGCGTCGCGAGTTGCGCAAGTGCACGGTGGTCGCCGGTGCGGTGACCCGCATCGAGCACGACCGCAAGACCGCCACCGTGCAGCCGATCGTCGGCCCGCCACGGGAGATCGCGTACGACCACGTCGTGGTCGCACCGGGCTCGGTCTCCCGGACCCTGCCCATCCCCGGCCTGCACGAGCACGGCATCGGGTTCAAGACCATCGGCGAGGCCATCTATCTGCGCAACCACGTGTTGGAGCAGTTGGACGTGGCGGCCGCGACGACCGACCCGGAGGTCCGGCGCCGCGCCCTCACCTTCGTCTTCGTCGGCGGCGGTTACGCCGGCATCGAGGCGCTCGCCGAGATGGAGGACATGGCCCGGCACGCGCTGAAGTACTACCCCGAGCTGACGGCGTCGGACATGCGGTGGGTGCTGGTCGAGGCCACCCAACGGGTCCTTCCCGAGGTCGACCGGGACATGGGTGCCTACACCGTGCAGCAGTTGCTCAAGCGGGACATGGACATCCGGCTGGACACCCGCCTGGAGTCCTGCGTCGACGGGGTGGTGAAGCTCTCCGACGGGGACAGCTTCAGCTCGGACACCATCGTCTGGACGGCGGGCGTGAAGCCGGCGCCGATGCTGGACGCCACCGACTTCCCCCGCGACGAGCGGCGTCGGGTCACCTGCCGGCCCACCCTCCAGGTGGTCGACGGTGACCGGGTGGTCGAGGGCGCCTGGAGCGCCGGGGACTGCGCCGCCGTACCGGACCTGACCAAGCCGCCGGGCAACTTCTGCTCGCCGAGCGCCCAGCACGCGGTACGCCAGGCCCAGCGGATGGCCGACAACATCGCCGCCGTGGTCCGGGGCGGGCAGCCGGTCGACTACAAGCACAAGCACGCCGGCAGCGTGGCCAGCCTCGGCCTGCACAAGGGCGTGGCCCAGGTCTACGGCGTCAAGATGACCGGCTGGCCGGCCTGGTTCATGCACCGGACGTACCACATGAGCCGCATCCCCTCGTTCAACCGCAAGGTCCGGGTGGTGGTCGACTGGACGTTGGCGTTCTTCCTCAAGCGTGAGGTGGTCGCCCTCGGTCAGTTGCACGATCCGCGCGAGGAGTTCGCCGAGGCGTCCTACCCGGGCTCCAAGGCGTAGTGGTCCGAGCCCGCGCGGCCCACCGGCCGCGCGGGCTCAGACCCGCCAGATCCACGCGTCGGCCACCCGGCTGGACGGCCCGTAGAGCGCCTCCAGCGTCAGCCGCAGGCTGTCCGCGTGCGCGGTGGCGACCGCCAGCACCACGCAGGAGGCACCCCAGTGCCGCACGTCCTCGGCGGCCCGGCGGCGCTGGTTCTCGCCGACCACCGGGCGTAGGCCGCTTCGGGCCACCTCGGCGAGCAGCGCGGCCGTGGGCCGTGGGGCCACCCCCATCGCGGCGCTGCCGCCCCGGCCGTGCGGGCCGATGAAGAAGCCCTCCGGCATGCCGAAGGCGGCGTCGGCCGCCGTCGACCATCGCATCGGCCAGGGGTCCTTCGGCGTCGCCAGCGGCACCGGCACCAGCACCCCGCCCGGTTCGACGCAGGTCCGCCAGTGCCCGGCGGTGACGAACTCGGGCACCGGCGTGCGCGCGGCGGTGGGCAGCGGCGTCGGGACCAGTGGCAGGAGCACCACACCGGCCGTCACCAGCGCCAGCCGTCGGGCACGCCGCCCCACGCGCAGCGTCCGGTCCAGCGCGAGCACCAGGATCGTCGCCGCCAGCGGCGGCACCGCCAGGGCGAAGCGCATCGGTAGCGCACCGTCCACCACCGGCAGCCCGGCCAGCAGCGCGTACGGCCCGGGCAGGCCGGTGCCCTCGCCCCGGTGGACCACCTCCGGGCCGAGCGAGAGCGTCCCCATCACCAGGATGCCGGCGAGGCAGGCCAGCACCAGCGGGCGCCGCCGCAGCCAGAGCGCGCACCCGGCGGTGACCACCAGCAGGGGCCAGCCCAGGAAGGTGTTGTACTCGGCAGGCCCGGTGGTCAGCTCGGCCGAGCGCTCGTCACCGAGCAGGGTCAGCGGCGAGACCGCCCACCAGCTGCGCAGGTCGGCCGAGAAGTAGTGCGGGCTGAACATGCCGTCGGCGACGCCGAGCGGCCCGGCGAACTGGAGCCACAGCGGGCGGGCGAGCACCAGCAGGGCCAGTCCGGTGGCGAGCGCCATCCCGCCGACGAAGGCGGGCAGCGCGCGGCGGGTCAGGTCCCGGTCCACGGCCGCCATGGTCGCGGCCATCACCAGCAGGGTGACGGCGGCGAGGAACAGCACCTCCTCGCCGACGAACACCTGGACGCAGACCACGGCGGCGAGCCCCACGGCAGAGGTCACCAGCCGCCGCCGGTCCGGCCCGGCACGCCCGGTGCCGTCGGCGGCCCGGAGCAGGCGCACCACCAGCCAGACCACGACCGGTAGCAGCCACTGGGCGGTCATGTGCAGGTGGCTGTTGGTCTGCGAGACCATCCCGGGGCCGAAGCCGCACAGCGCGCCGCCCAGGACGGCGGCCAGGCGGTGCGCGCGCAGCAACCGGGCGAACAGCAGGTACCAGGCGGTCGCGGTGGCGGCCAGGTTGCCGGCGGCGAGCAGGGCGAAGGTGACCGGCGCGCCGAACACCAGGGTGACCGGTGCGAACAGCAGGCCGAGGGCGACGACCGAGGTGTTGGCCATCAGGTTCACTCCGTCCGGGGCGTTCAGCCGGTCGGTGTGCAGCCCGAAGTCGCCCAGCAGGGCCCGCGCGTCCACGGTCAGGAACCACTCGTAGAGGACCTGGTCCTCGGGGTTGAGGGCGAGCACCCGCCCCGTCGGGTCGGGCCAGAGCCCGTGTGTGAGCCAGCCCGCCAGCACCACGAACACCAGCCCCACCAGCAGGTCGGCCCGGTGCCGCGTGACGGCCGCCACCAGCCGGGCCCGGCGTGGCAGGCGTACCCGATCGGTGGTACGGATCGCCCGCTCGGACACGCCGTTTTCGCGTGCGGTGGGTGCGGCGCTGCTCACGGCCTCGACCCTAGTGCGGGTGCTCCGCGCGGGACGCCGCAGCGGGCGGGAACCCGCTACCGTGGCACTGCACCACGCGTGTCGTCGCGTCGGGGTCACCCGCCCGGGTGGTGGAACGGCAGACACGGCCGCCTTAAAAGCGGCTGCCGCAAGGCGTGCGGGTTCGACCCCCGCCCCGGGCACTCTCAGGGTTCCCTCAGCATTCCGATCGACACCGCGCTGCTCCGGCCGTTTACTCTTGTAGCGCGCGTTGACGTGCCACGACCCCCTTAGGGAGGCCAGAGAGTGAAGACTTCGAACCCGGTGCTCGCCCGGCTCGGCCAGGCGGCCGAGCGGGAGCGTGCCGCCGGGTACGCCCCGACCGGGCCGTACGGACAGCCCGGATACCCCCAGCAGCAGTACCCGCCGCAGGCCGGTTACCCCGGTGCGCCGGGTTACCCGTCCGCGCCGCCGGCGGTCACCCCCATGTCGATCGACGACGTGGTGGTCAAGACCGTCATGCTCCTGGCCATCGTCGGTGTGACCGGCGCGGCGGCCTGGGTGATGGTGCCCGACGCGCTGCTCGGCGTCGCCTGGATCGGTGCCGCCGTCGTGGGCCTCGTGCTCGGCATGATCATCTCGTTCTCCAAGATGGCGAACCCGGCTCTGGTCATCGCGTACGCGGTGGTCCAGGGTGTGCTCGTCGGCGCGGTGAGCAAGTTCTTCGAGTCGCTGTACGACGGCATCGTGATCCAGGCGGTGACCGCCACCTTCGGTGTCTTCTTCGTGATGACCATGCTCTACCGGGCGAAGGTCATCCGGGCGACGCCCAAGTTCGTCAAGGGCATGGTCGCCGTGATGGCGGGTCTCTTCGCCGTCATGCTGATCAACCTGGTGCTGGCGATGTTCGGTGTGAACACCGGTCTGCGTGACGGCAGCCCGCTGGCCATCGGGTTCAGCATCGTCTGCATCGTGGTCGCCTCGCTGAGCTTCATCCTCAGCTTCAAGGAGGTCGAGGACGGCGTCCGGATGGGCCTGCCGCAGCGCTACTCCTGGGTCGCCGCCTTCGGCATCCTGGTCAGCCTGATCTGGCTCTACATCGAGATGCTGCGCCTGCTGAGCTACTTCCAAGGCGACGACTGACCATCGCCGCCCAGCGACCGACCGGCGCCCGCCCCACCCGGGGCGGGCGCCGTCGTTCGTAGCCGCACCCGTCGCCCGGGCCGCAACCGTCGACGACGGCCATGATCGCCGGCCCCGGGCCGGTGCGTACAGTGCGGGGATGGGCGATTCGCAGGGGCGGGACGAGGTGGGGCGAGGCGTGGAACTGCTGGTGCGGCAAGTGGGGCACTGGCAGCACCCCCGCTGGGCGGCCCCCGCCTCCCGAGGCAACCTGTCCCGGGCGGACCTGGTGCACCGGTTGGTGCAGGAGATCGCCAACCTGGCCGCCGACGCGGAGGGGCAGCCCCGGCGCAGCGTGCCCCGGCTCGACAACGACCTCGTCCTGCCCGACCAGCTCCGGGTGGTCGCCGCCGACCTGCTGGCCGCCGGTCCGCCCGAGGAGACGCTGGCGCGGGCCGCGACCGAGGTGGCCGCGACCCGCACTGCGCTCTAGGTGTTCCCGCGTCAGTTGAGGCGTTCGAGGACCATCGCCATGCCCTGCCCGCCGCCGACGCACATGGTCTCCAGGCCGATGGTCTTGTCGTGCCACTGCAACGCGTTCAGCAGCGTGCCGGTGATCCGGGCACCGGTCATCCCGAAGGGATGACCGACCGCGATCGCGCCGCCGGCCACGTTCAGCTTCTCCTCGGGGATGCCGAGCTGCCGGTACGACGGGATCACCTGAGCCGCGAACGCCTCGTTGATCTCCACCAGGTCGACGTCGTCGATGGTCATGCCGGCCCGCGCCAGCGCCTGCCGGCTGGCCTCGACCGGACCGAGCCCCATGATCTCCGGCGAGAGCGCGGTGACGCCGGTCGAGACGATCCGGGCCAGCGGGGTGACCCCCAACTCCTCGGCCCGCTGGGCGCTCATCACGACCACGGCGGCGGCACCGTCGTTGAGCGGGCAGCAGTTGCCGGCGGTGATCCGCCCGTCCGGCCGGAACACCGGCTTGAGCGCGGAGACCGCCTCCAGCGTCACCCCGGCACGCGGGCCGTCGTCGGCGGAGACCACGGTGCCGTCCGGCGTGGTGACCGGGGTGATCTCGCGGGCCCAGAAGCCGTCGGCGATCGCCTTCTCGGCCAGGTTCTGGCTGCGGACGCCGAAGGCGTCCATGTCGGCGCGGCTGACGTCGTGCACCTGGGCCAGGTTCTCGGCGGTCTGCCCCATGGCCAGGTAGACGTCGGGGAGTGCGCCCTGCTCACGGGGGTCGGTCCAGACCGGGGCGCCGGCCTCCGTACGGCTCTTGGAACGGTCCCGCGCCTCGGCGAACCGGGGGTTCTCCCAGCGTCCCAGCAGGGCCTGCGCCTCCGGGGGCAGGACGTCGGAGTTGCCCCGGGCGTAGCGGGAGACGGTCTCGACACCGGCGGAGACGAAGACGTCGCCCTCACCGGCCCGGATCGCGTGCATCGCCATCCGGGTGGTCTGCAGGGACGAGGCGCAGTAACGGGTGGTCGTGGCGCCGGGCAGGCCGTCGAGGCCCATCAGCACGGCCACCACCCGGGCCATGTTGAAGCCCTGCTCGCCGCCGGGCAGACCGCACCCCAGATAGAGGTCGTCGATCTCGCGCGGGTCGAGCTGGGGGATCTTGTCCAGGGCGGCCTGCACGATGGTGGCGGCGAGGTCGTCCGGCCGGACATCACGGAGGGAACCCTTGTGGGCCCGGCCGATGGGGGAGCGGGCGGTGGCGACGATCACGGCGTCGCGGGACGACTCAATCGGCATGGGCACACGCTAACTCGGTGGTAACTTGCAGCGGAAGTTTTCCGCAGTCGGGAAATGTCACCCCGCCGGGGCGGCCGATCGACCCAGGTCAGCGGCGAGGCGTCACCGCCGCTGCCGCGACCACGGCCGGCAGCAGTGCGTGCGCCCAGACCCGGTAGCCGTCCGCCGAGGGGTGGTAGCCGTCGTGGCAGAACGTGCCCGCGTCGGCCCGGAACACCGGACCGGTCTCGGTGGCCAGGTCGACGACCGTGCCACCGGCGTCCAGGACCGCGCCGGTCTGCGCCCGCGCCACCCAGCGCCCCACCAGGCCGACGACCTGACGCAGGGGAGGGGCGATCGCGCGTACCGCGCCCAGGTCCGGGCAGGTGCCGACGACGACCTCCACGCCCGCCTGGCGCAGCCGGTGCACGGCCGCCCCGAGGTAGGCGGCGGCGTCGGCCGGGCGGCGCATACCGGTCACGTCGTTCGCGCCGACCAGGATGACCGCGACGTCCGGCCGCTCGCCGAGCAGCGCTCGGGCCACCTGGGTGGCCAGGTCGGTCGAGCGGGAACCGGAGACGCCGACGCTGGACAGGTGCACCTGCCGCCCGGCGGGCCCCTCGGCGAGCAACTCGGCCAGTTGACCGCCGATGGTGTCGCCCAGCCGGTCGACCCCGACGCCGAGCGCCGAGGAGTCGCCGAGCAGCACCAGCCGCAGCACCGGCGCGTCGCTGCGGCCGACCGTGGCCCGCAACGCGAGCCCCAGCTCCGGCTGGGCGTACCGGCGGTTGCGCGCCGCCACGGCCTGTCCGGCCAGGACGGCGGCACCACCGAGCGTGCTGGCGAGCAGGGAGACGGCGGCGGTGCGGGCGACCCGGGCACCGGGAGAGAGCCCGGTCATCGTGCCGCTCCCAGGCGCGTACCGGCACACCGTGACCCGTGCTGCGGCCTGATCCGCTCAGTCATCTGAGTCCCTCCACTGCGGGTGAGTCGATCGCGGAGGCCGGCTGTGGCGTCGCGCCGCCCCCGAAGAAGCCCCGGCGGCGAAGCTGTGCCCACCGACCGGCCGGCCCGCTCTCCCTGCCGCGGACCTGCGTGCCGCTGACCTCCGTCCCCGGGTGCTGGGCCGCTTCCTGAGCAGCCTTCGGCAATGACCGTACGCCTTCCGGGCGCGCGCGCGAAGGCCCGCGTTCGGCGCCCTGCGAGAGCGCGGAGACCACCGTGGGCAACAGGGCCGCGGCGGCGGCCGCGTAACCCTCGGCGGACGGGTGGAACCGGTCCCAGGCGAACATCCGCCCCGGCTCGGCGTCGAACCGGGGACCGAGCAGGTCACCGAGGGAGACCGTCCAGCCGCCCGCCGACACGACCGCGACGGTCTGGGCGGCGGCGAGCTGCCGGCTCCACCGGCGGGCCAGCCAGCGCAGCGGCGGTTGGATCGGCCGGATCGCCCCCAGGTCGGGACAGGTGCCGACGACCACCTCGGCGCCCGCCTCCCGCAGCGCGCGGACCCCCTCGGCGAGATGGCGGATGGCCAGGGCGGGTGGCGTCCGGTTGGTCACGTCGTTGGCGCCGATCAGGATCACCGCCACGTCGGGATCGCACTCCAGGGCCGCCTCGACCTGGAAGCGCAGACCCGCCGAGATGGCGCCGACCACGGCGAAGCGGTGCAGCCGGACCGGCCGTCGTAGCCGTCGGGACAGGCCGGTGGCCAGCAGCGCACCGGGCGTCTCGCGGCGGCGGTGCACGCCGTAGCCGGCGGCCGAGGAGTCACCGAGCACGACCACGGTGATCGGCGTACCCGGGAACTTCGCACCGTAGACCCCGTCACAGCGCGGCGGTGGCGCCTCGGCCATCGGGATGGTCCGCCGGGCCTGCCGGGCCTGGCCGAACAACACTCCGGTGGTGGCCGCTGCGGCGGCCACCGAGGCACCGGTGCCGATGGCCGCGAGGCGGGCCACCCGCCACGCGCGCTGCCAGCGCGGACGCTCCGAGACGACGGAATCAACCACCCCCATGAGGCGACACTAGCGCGCGGGTACGACGGCTCGCTGTCGTCGAGGACTCTGCACGGATGCCTGGAAAACGACCGATCTGGGTACTTGGCGCTGCGGTGTCGTGTGACGGATCGTGGAGGTTGCGCCGGGTCGTCACGCTGCACGGTGGAGAGGAGCACGACGATGGCTAAGACGTTGAAGCGGGGTGCGGCGTTCGTGGCCCTGGCCCGGGCGCTGACGGCCGGTGCCCGGGGCGGTCCGTCGATCGGCGCGCGGGTCGGGGCGCTGCCCAGGATGATCTCGGCCACCGCGCGCGGCCAGTACGACGGCGGCCTGCGGTTGGCGATGATGACGGCGGCCACGGCCTACATCGTCTCGCCGATCGACGCCGTACCGGAGATGTTCCTGACGGTGTTCGGGCTGATCGACGACGCGGTCATGGTGACCTGGTTGGCCGGCGCGGTGCTGGCCGAGACCGAGCGTTTCCTGGAGTGGGAGGCGCGGGGCGGCTCCGTGATCCCGGGGCACGTGGTGCCCTGACCCGACGTACCCTGGGCGCGGGAATCACGCGATCACCCGCCCGGCCTCCGGCGCCGGCGCCGGAGGAAAGGGCACAACGAGGTGCAGTACTACGACAACGTCGTCGAGATGATCGGCAACACGCCGCTGGTACGTCTGCGTACCGTCGCCGAGGGCATCCAGGCGACCGTGCTGGCGAAGGTGGAGTACCTCAACCCCGGCGGCTCGGTCAAGGACCGGATCGCGGTGCGGATGGTCGAGGACGCCGAGGCCGCCGGCATCCTCCGGCCCGGTGGCACCATCGTCGAGCCGACCAGCGGCAACACCGGTGTCGGGCTGGCCCTGGTGGCGCAGCTCAAGGGCTACCGGTGCGTGTTCGTCTGCCCCGACAAGGTCAGCCAGGACAAGCAGGACGTGCTGCGGGCGTACGGCGCCGAGGTGGTCGTCTGCCCGACCGCCGTCGCGCCCGAGGACCCCCGCTCGTACTACAACGTCTCCGACCGGCTGGCCCGGGAGATCCCGGGCGCCTGGAAGCCCAACCAGTACGCCAACCCGGCCAACCCCCGCTCGCACTACGAGACCACCGGGCCGGAGCTGTGGAAGCAGACCGAGGGCCGGATCACGCACTTCGTCGCGGGCGTCGGCACCGGCGGCACCATCTCCGGCATCGGGCGCTACCTGAAGGAGGCGTCCGGCGGCAAGGTCAAGGTCATCGGCGCGGACCCGGAGGGCTCGGTCTACTCCGGCGGCACCGGCCGGCCGTACCTGGTCGAAGGGGTCGGTGAGGACTTCTGGCCGGAGACCTACGACCGCAATGTGGCCGACGAGATCATCGAGGTGTCGGACAAGCAGTCCTTCGAGATGACCCGGCGGCTGGCCCGCGAGGAGGGGCTGCTGGTCGGCGGCTCCTGCGGGATGGCGGCGGTGGCGGCGCTGGAGGTGGCCCGCGCCGCCGGACCGGACGACGTGGTCGTGGTGCTGCTTCCCGACGGTGGCCGGGGCTACCTGTCCAAGATCTTCAACGACGCCTGGATGGCCCGCTACGGCTTCCTGGACAACTCCGGCTCGGAGCCGACCGTGGCGCAGGCGCTGGCCGCCAAGCCCGGTCAGCTTCCCGAGCTGGTCCACGTGCACCCCACCGAGACGGTCCGCGACGCGGTCGACTACATGCGCGAGTACGGCGTCTCGCAGCTCCCGGTGCTCAAGGCCGAGCCGCCGGTGGTGACCGGCGAGGTGGCCGGCTCGATCGCCGAGAAGGACCTGCTGGACGCGCTCTTCACCGGCCAGGCCCAACTGCACGACACGATCGAGCGGCACATGGGGCCGGCGCTGCCGATGATCGGTGGTGGCCAGCCGGTCAGCGAGGCGGTGAACCTGCTGGAGAAGTCCGACGCCGCGCTGGTGCTGATCGACGGCAAGCCCAAGGGCGTCCTCACCCGCCAGGACCTGCTCGCCCACCTCGGCGCCCGCTGAGGTCTAGCGAAGCCCGCGTGCAAGGAAGGGCACCTTATTAACGCCTCGTGCATAGCAGGGGTCCCTTACTAACGCCGAACGCGGCTCCGTGATGTCGACATCGGGAAGCTGCGAGATCGACTGTTAGCAGGGGACCCCTGCTCTACCGCAGGCGTTAATAAGGTGCCCTTCCTTACACCGCACGGGTGTAGCGCAGCTGGGGGGCCTGCGTGGCACCGATCAATTCGACGCGTTCGACTCCACTGGGGGACCAGCCGCCACGCTCGTAGAAACGGCGTGCGGGCGCGTTCTCGCGCAGCACCCAGAGTGCCGCACGGCGCCAGCCCCGCGTACGCATGCCGGCCAGGGCGTCGACCATCAGTTCGCGACCGACGCCCCGGCCGCGCTCGGCGGGGGCCAGGTGGATCGCGCACAGGAGCCCGGTGTCCGGGTCGTCCTCGTCGTCCGGGCCGGAGTAGCTGAAGCCGGCGAGGGTGTCGCCCCGTACGGCCAGGATCATCCGGTGGCTGTCGCGCTCCCAGATCCACCGCTCGGCCCAGTACTCACCCATGGCCTCCGGAGTCGGGTCGGCCAGCGCCTCGGGCGGCAGGAACGACGAGTACGCGGCGACGCGTGAACGCTGGTGCAGGGCGCCCACCGCCATCAGGTCGTCGACGGTTGCGGTACGCAGCGTGACAGTCACTCAGCCGAGGGTACCCGGCGGGGCGGCACCTGAACCGTGGTCAGATCCTCGGCGATCACCAGGTCCCCGTCGAAGTGTCGGCGCGCCTCCTCGGCGAAGCGGAGCGGGTCGGCGTAGCGCTGGGAGAAGTGGGTCAGCACGAGTCGGCGTACCCCCGACTCGGCCGCCACCCGCGCGGCCTGGCCGGCGGTGAGGTGCCCGACCTCGGCGGCGAGTGCCGCCTCCGACTCCAGGAACGTCGACTCGATCACCAGCAGGTCGGCCTGGTCGGCCAGCGCGTACACGCCGTCGCAGAGGCCGGTGTCCATCACGAAGGCGAACCGCTGCCCGGGGCGGGGCACGCTCACCTCCTCCCGGGTGACGCGACGCCCGTCCCGGTCGAGGTGGCCGACGCGCTGCAACTCGCCGACCGCCGGCCCGTCGATGCCGTACGCGGCCAGCTTCTCCGGCAACATCCGGCAGCCGTCCGGCTCCACCAGCCGATACCCGTACGTGTCGACGGGGTGCCGTAGTCGGCGGGCCTCCAGCGTGCCGCAGCGCAGCGCGATGCGCTGCCCGTCCGCCTCGATCGGCGTGACGGCCAGCTCGGCGGTCTCGTGGAAGGAGCTGGCGTGCCGCAGTCGGGCGAAGTACTCGGCGCCCTCGGCGGGGAAGTGCACCGCCACCGGCCGCGAGACCCGGTCCAGGGAGAGGCGCTGGATGGTGCCGGGCAGGCCGAGGCAGTGGTCGCCGTGGAAGTGGGTGACGCAGATCCGGGTCAGGTCGGTGGCGGTGACCGTGGTGTGCAGCAGTTGCCGCTGGCTGCCCTCGCCCGGGTCGAAGAGGATCACCTCGCCGTCCCAGCGGAGCACGTACCCGTTGTGGTTGCGGGCCCGGGTCGGGGCCTGACTGGCCGTCCCCAGCACCACCAGCTCGCGCATCGACACGGCGACCTCCAGGAAGGGGACCCGGACAAAGGGCGACCCCCGGGGTTTCCGCGCGGACGCGGACCGACTGGACTGAGTCGGCACCCCGGGGGTCGGGTGGCTTGTCGTGGATTCGCCGCACCGCTGCCACACGGTCTCGACGCTTGTTACTGCCCGCCTGCGAACAGACGGTCACTGTCGAGGACAGCGGCTAGCGGACAGCCACCTCACGAGTCCGATTGCTATACAAGTCTGGACCACCTCCTTTCACGTGTACCGCCACGTTATCCAGCGGTGGCCGCACCGGCAACGGATTTCGATCACATCTGTCGGGACGGGCCGTGCCGGGCGTCCCGGTCAGTCCGGGGCGATGCCGATCGGGCCCTTGCGGGGGCCGTCCGCGCTGGCCGGCTGCACCGCCAGCGACGGGAAGTCGGCCAGGTCACCCTCCGGCTCGGCGTCCCACTCGGGGAACACCAGGTCGCTCTGGAGATAGAGGCAGAGCAGTTGGGCCAGGTGGTGCAGCCCGTCCAGGTGGGTACGTTCGTGCCCGTGGGTGGCGTCGACGCCGAAGCCGAGCAGGGCCACCCGGGCGTGGGCGCCCGCCTCGACCGCCGCCGCCACGTCCGAGCGGTAGTAGTCGAAGACGTCGCGGACCAGGTCGACGTCGTGTTCACGGGCGATCGCCGCGAGGTTCCTGGTCAGGTGGTAGTCGAACGGCCCCACCCCGTCGCCCATCGCCAGGGTGGCGGCGTTCTCCCGGGACTGCTGCCCGGGGGCGACCACGGCGGCGTCCACCGAGACGATCTCGGCCACGTCCGGGTCGAGCCCGTGCGACGCGCCGTGGCCGATCTCCTCGGTCACGGTGACCAGCAGGTGCGCGGTGACGGCGGGCTTCACCCCCGCGTCGACCATCGCCTTCATCGCCGCCAGCACCGCCGCCACGCCGGCCTTGTCGTCCAGGTGCCGCGACTTCACGTAGCCGCTGGGCGTGACCGTCGGGTTGGGCAGGAACGCCACGAAGTCCCCCGCGTCGATGCCGAGCGCCCGCAACCCGGCGATGTCCTCCACCGGCTCGTCGATGCGTACCTCGACCTGATCCCAGCCGATGCCCTGCTCGTCCACCGCCTCGTTGTAGCGGTGTCCGCTGGCCTTGAGCGGCAGCACCTGACCGGTGACCACCCGGTCCAGGTCGTCGGTGAAGACCCGGACGTGCGCGCCCTCGGCGAACCGGGCGCTGTGCGTACCGATCGGGTTCAGCTCCAGCCGACCGTTCTCCTTGAGCCGCTTGACCATCCCGCCGATGGTGTCGGTGTGTACCACGATCGCCCGGTCCGCCCCGGTTTCCCGGGGGCCGGGCAGGCAGGCGCTGAGCGCGCCCCGGCGAGTCAGCGTCGACGGGATGCCGAGTGCCGACAGGCGCTCGCCGACGTACTGCTGCACGTGGTCGGTGCGCCCCGACGGGCTCGGGATGTCCAACAACTCGACCATCACCTGACGCAGATAGTCGAGGTCGATGGGGAGCGGAGTGGTCTTGCGTACGGTCATGCCCCAGATGGTGCCGCACCGGCCGGGGTCCACAGCCGTTGCGGTGCCCGAGTCCCGGGGAAAAGCAGGTCCACGAAGCGTTCGGCGGTGGGCTGGGGCTCGTGGTTGGCCAGCCCCGGCCGCTCGTTGGCCTCGATGAAGACGTGTTCCGGCCGGTCCGGGGCGGGTACCAGCAGGTCGAGCCCGGTGACCGGGATGTCCAGCGCCCGACTGGCCGCCACGCACGCCTCCGCGATCATCGGGTGCAGCTCCCCGGTGACGTCGTGGATGGTGCCCCCGGTGTGCAGGTTCGCGGTCCGGCGTACGGCCAGCACCTGCCCCTCGGGCAGGACGTCGGTGAGCGCGTACCCGGCCTCGGCGACCACGTCCCGGGTCATCTCGTCGAGCGGGATGCGGGACTCACCACCCGTGGCGGCGGCCCGACGCCGGCTCTGCCGTGCGATCAGCTCGGTGATGTCGTGCACGCCGTCGCCGGTGATCGAGGCGGGTCGGCGTACGGCGGCGGCCACCACCTCGTGGTCGATCATCACGACGCGCAGGTCCTCACCGGTGCACAGCTCCTCCAGCAGCACCTCGGGACAGAACCGGGCGGCCAGTTCGACGGCGGCGGCCAGCGCCTCGTCGGTGCGTACGCCGACGGTGATGCCGTTGCCCTGTTCGCCACGGGCCGGCTTGACCACCAGGTGGCCCACCTCGGACAGGAACTCGGCGTCGGCGGCGTCACCGGTGGCGGTCCGCCCACGCGGCACCGACAGGCCGGCCTCGGTCAGGATGCGACGGGTGACCCGCTTGTCGTCGCATCGGCTCATGGCCACCGCCGAGGTCAGCTCGGAGAGCGACTCCCGGGTGAGGATGGTCCGGCCGCCACTGGTCAGCCGCAGCTCACCCCAGGCCGCGTCGGTCACCTCCACCCGGATGCCCCGGCGCATCGCCTCGTCGGCGACGATCTTCGCGTACGGGTTGAGCTCGTCGTAACCGGCCGGCATGGCCGGCAGGAACAGCCGCTCGTTGATCGGGTTCTTCCGCTTCACGCAGAGCGTGGCGGTGCGATAGAAGCCGAGCCGCTCATAGAGCCGGATAGCCCCCGCGTTCTCGGCGAGCACCGACAGGTCGACGTACGCGCGCCCCCGGGCCACCAGCCGGGTGGCCAACTCGGTGATCAGCGCCTGGCCGGTGCCGGGCGGCGCCTGGTTGAAGTCGACCGTGAGGCACCAGAGGCTGGCACCGTTGTCCGGGTCGTCGAAGACCGCCACGTGGTCGACGCCGGTGATGGTGCCGACGATCTCGCCGGTCGCCGCCTCCGCCACCAGGTGCAGGAAACGGTCCGTGGCGGCGTTGTCGACCAGGATGTCCACCGGGGCGGTGACCATGCCGTTGGCCGCATAGATCCGGTTGACCGCGTCCGCGTCGGCGGCGTCGCGCAGCCGGCGGATGCGTACCCCGGGCAGCTCGCCACGCCCGTTCACGGCGGCCGGGGTGTCGGCGTTTCCTGCCTCCTCGCTCGTCCCGTCGGCCCGACGCGGACCCGACCGGGCCCCGCCCAGCGGCAGCCGGAAGGTCAGCGACGGGTCGATGAACAGTTCGTCGGGCAGGCGGGAGACCAGCACGTGCGGGTCCCGCAGATAGATGCAGATGTCGCGGGCGCCGGCCGCCTCGGAGCGCAGCACGTCGGCGACGGCGGCCTGGTCGGCGAAGGTCTGGCCGAAGACCAGCCGTCCCCACCCACAGTCGAGGATGACGCCCTCGTCGCCGCCGGAACGGTCGTCGTCGGTGGCGTCGCCGCCGGTGTTCGCGGCGATCGGATCACCGCCCGGCCCGACCCGCTCGTACCGTCGTCCCGCGCCTCGACCTCGGTCGGTCCGGGCCACCCCGGTCGCCAGGGTGTCGGTCACGGTCAGTCGATTCCGTGGCTCTGGAGCCACATTTCCAGGAGTCCGAGTTGCCACAGCTTGTTTCCGTTCAACGGGGTCAGTTCGGCGTTGGGCGCGTCGAGCAGGGCGTTGACGTAATCGGTGCGGAACAGGTCGCGGCGGCGGGCCTCGGGCGCGGAGAGCGCGTCCCGTACCCGGTCGAGGAGCTTGCCCTCCAGGTGGGTGAGGCCCGGGACCGGGAAGTAGCCCTTCGGCCGGTCGATGACCTCGTGTGGCAGCACCCGGCGGCCGATCTCCTTGAGCACCCCCTTGCCGCCCTGAGCCAGCTTCAGCTCCGGCGGGCAGGCGGCGGCCAGTTCGACGAACTCGTGATCCAGGAAGGGCACCCGGGCCTCCAGCCCGTGCGCCATGGTCATGTTGTCGACCCGCTTGACCGGGTCGTCGGTGAGCATGATCTGCGTGTCGAGGCGCAGGCCGGCGTCGACGGCGGTCTGCGCGCCGGCCCGTGCCAGGTGCGCGGCGACGAACTCCCGGGCCGGGTCGGCGTCGGTGAGCCACTCCCGGTTGAGCACCCGGGCCAGGCCGCTCGCGTCGCGGTCGAAGAAGGCCCGGGCGTACGTGTCGAGAGCCTGCTCGCGACCGACCTCCGCCAGCGGCGGGTACCAGTGGTAGCCGCCCAGGATCTCGTCGGCGCCCTGGCCGGACTGGACCACCTTGACGTGCCGGGAGACCTCCTGGCTGAGCAGGTAGAACGCGACACAGTCGTGGCTGACCATCGGCTCGCTCATGGCCGCCACGGCGGCCTCCAGCGGCGGCACCAGGTCCTGGGCGGCGATCCGGAGCTGGTGGTGGTCGGTGTCGAAGGTCTTGGCGACCACGTCGGAGTAGCGGAACTCGTCGCCCTCCCGGCCGCCGACCGCGTCGAAGCCGATGGAGAAGGTGGAGAGACCGCGCTGCCCCTCACCGGCGAGCAGGGCGACCACCAGGCTGGAGTCCAGGCCGCCGGAGAGCAGTACGCCCACCGGCACGTCGGCGACCATACGACGCCGTACGGCGGTGGTCAGCGACTCCAGCAGCGCGTCCTGCCAGTCCTTCTCCGACCAGCCGGAGTGCTCGTCCCGGCGCAGGAAGGACGGGTCCCAGTAGACGCGCTCGTGGGTGGCGCCGTCGGGCTCGTAGACCCGGACGGTGGCCGGGGGCAGCTTGGTGACGCCGCGCAGGATGGTGCGCGGCGGCGGCACGATGCTGTGGAAGCTGAGGTAGTGGGCGAGCGCCACCGGGTCGATGGTGGTGTCCACGCCGCCGCCTGCCACCAGGGCGGGCAGCGTGCTGGCGAAGCGCACGACGCCGGGCGACTCGGCGAGGTAGAGCGGCTTGATGCCGAGCCGGTCCCGGGCCAGCACCAGGCGGCCGGTGTCCCGTTCGGTGATCGCCACGGCGAACATGCCGATCAGGTGGTCGACGAAGTCGAGCCCCCACTCGGCGTACGCCTTGATGACGACCTCGCTGTCGCCGCTGGAGAAGAAGTGGTGGCCCTTGGCCGCCAACTCGGCGCGCAGCTCGCGGTAGTTGTAGATGCAGCCGTTGAAGACGCCGGTCAGGCCGGCGGCCGAGTCGACGATCGGTTGGCCGCTGGCGGCCGACAAGTCGATGATCTTCAGACGGCGATGGCCGAGGGCGACCGGCCCCTGAGCCCACACCCCGCCACCGTCAGGCCCCCGGTCGCACATCGTGGCGGCCATTCGCTCCACCGTCCCGACGTCGGCACGCGACGCGTCCCGTCGGAACTCCCCAGCCAGTCCGCACATGCGAGCCAATGCTGCCAGAGGTTGTTGCGATTCGCCTGTTGAGACCATGACGGTCGTGTAACAGCATTGCTAGAATCCGCGCCCGCTCAATCAGCCGGGCGACATCTGCCGGCGAGAGCGGGCAGAAGATGCCCTACTGCGGAGATATGTCCGACTTGCCCCGGCTGTCGGCCTGTGACGAGCGCCGCAATTTGGATCTTCGGGCCCGGTGCGTACCGGCCCGCCCGTCGGGCGAGCCGGTCGCCAGAGGGTCAGCCGGTGGTGCGCGCCACGCCGACCGGGCAACTCAGCCCGTTCGGGCCGTGGTTGCAGTAGCCGTTCGGGTTCTTGGTGGGTGCCAGATACTGCTGGTGATAGTCCTCGGCAAGGAAGTAGTCGCCGAGGCGGCTGATCTCCGTGGTGATCTCGCCCTTGCCCGCGCGGGCCACGATCGGCGCGAACGCCTCCCGCGACGCCTCGGCGGTGGCGAACTGCTCGTCGGTGGTGGTGTAGATCGTCGAGCGGTACTGCGTACCGACGTCGTTGCCCTGGCGCATACCCTGGGTCGGGTCGTGGTTCTCCCAGAAGACCTTGAGCAGGTCCTCGTAGCTGATCGTCGCGGGGTCGTAGACGACCTGGACCACCTCGGCGTGCCCCGTCCCGCCGGAACAGACCTCCTCGTAGGTCGGATTCGGGGTATAACCACCCGCATATCCGACGGAGGTGGTGTAGACGCCCGGGAGGGTCCAGAACAACCGCTCGGCACCCCAGAAACACCCCATGCCGAACACGGCGACCTGGGAGCCCTCGGGGAACGGCCCCTTGAGCGGGGTGCCCAGGACCTCGTGCCGGTCGGCGACCGGCATCGCGATCGGGCGGCCGGGCAGGGCCCGGTCAGGGGAGATCATCTCGGCCTTCATGCTGCGGAGGAACACGGTGGAACTCCTTTCGTACCTTCCCCGCGTGCAACACCGGCGGACCCCACTTCCTTACCCGCCCCACGCGCGCTCAGGCGCTGTCCGGCACGGCGTGCCGCACGCGATCGGCGTACGCTCTCGCCTCGGCGTCGTCGGCGTAGCGGGTACGCGGCCAGAAGAAGCCGCGCAGGCCGTCGCCCTTGGTCCGGGGCACCACGTGGGTGTGCAGGTGGGGTACCGACTGGGACACCTTGTTGTTCATCGCCACGAACGTGCCGCCCGCGCCCAGACCGCTCTCCACCGCGACGGTGAGCCGTCGGACCAGCCCGAAGTAGCCGGCGAGTGACTCCGGCGGCAGGTCGGCGAGGGTGACCAGGTGGGTGCGGGGCACCACCAGCACGTGTCCCTTGAACACCGGACGGGTGTCCAGGAACGCCACGCCGTCGGCGCTGTCGACCACCCGGAACGCCGGCACCTCGCCCGCCACGATCCCGCAGAACACACATCCCGCCATCGGCTCAGATTATGGCCGTACCCACGTGTCCCGCTCGGCGCGTTGATTCGACTTGCTAAGAAGTCTGAAAAAGTTCAGAATTTAGGCATGGCTACTACCACCGAGGTGCAGTGGAGTGAGCTGCAACGCGACCCCAAGAGCGTGGCGGCCCTCGCGGACTCGGGCGACGTCCGGGTCCGCCGCCGCGACGGTGCCGCATTGCTGCTCACTCGGGAGGACCGGGTGATCGCTGCGGGGGAGGGAGCGATCGCGGCGGCCCGCACCCTCCGCAATGCCCTGGTGCACCTTCCCGTCGATGTGGCTGCCACCGTGCTCGCGGAGGAATTCCCCTGGTTGCGGTTGCTCCCGGACGCCGATCTACCGGAGTTCATCTCGGACTTCACGACGGCGGCCAGGATCTCGGCCGACCTGGGGCAATGGTCGGTGCTGACGCAGACTCTTCGTGAGTGGAAGGCGACCGCAGCCGTCTACACCGATCCGGCGCTGGTGCGCGAACTGACCCAGCCGTTGTCCGACGATCACGGCCCGGTGCCCGGCCCTTCGGAGGAGTGAGGGTGCCGGCCAAGCGAGGGGACCGCGTTGCGCCGCCCGGCCGGCCGGGCGGATGGGAGGCGAGGTTTGCCTCGTCCGAGGCGGCCAAGGGCTGGGACCACCTGTGTCAGACCGCCCGGTCGAACACCTGGGAGGCGTGGGTCGTCCTCACCGAGCGGCCCGTCGATCCGGAGAATCCCGCCCGTCAGCACCGGCTTCGCGGCGGGCTGTCGCATCGCGAGGTCGGAGGGAAGACGCTGGTGCAGTGGCAGTACGAGGTGACGGCAGGCGGCCGGATCTGGTACTGCCCGGATCCCGACCGCCGGATCGTGTGGATCGTGGCGGCGGGACCGGGACATCCCAAATCCACCGAGTGACCGGCCCACGATCGGGTTCCATGGGCTGGGACGCGGGGGAGGACTAACGTCTGCGTCATGACCCACGGCTTCGAGACGCTCGCGATTCACGCCGGCCAGGACCCGGAGGCCCGCACCGGCGCGGTGATCCCACCGATATACCAGACCAGCACCTACGCCCAGGACGCCGTCGGTGCGCCCCGGCTCGGATACGAGTACAGCCGTTCCGGCAACCCCACCCGGGACGCGCTCCAGGAGTGCCTGGCGGCGCTGGAGGGCGGGCCGGTCGGTCTCGCCTTCGCCAGCGGTCTGGCCGCCGAGGACACGCTGCTGCGGACCGTCTGCGGCCCCGGCGACCACGTGGTGATCCCGGACGACGCGTACGGCGGCACGTACCGGCTGTTCGCCAAGGTGGCGCAGCGGTGGGGGCTGACGTACACCCCGGCGAAGGTCTCCGACCCGGACGCGGTGCGGGCCGCGATCCAGCCCGGCACCACCAAGGTGGTCTGGCTGGAGACGCCGACGAACCCGCTGCTCGGCATCGCCGACATCGCCACCCTGGCCGCCGTCGCCCACGACGCCGGAGCGCTGCTGGTGGTGGACAACACGTTCGCCTCGCCGTACCTGCAACAGCCGATCGCCCTCGGCGCGGACGTGGTCGTGCACTCCACCACCAAGTACGTCGGCGGTCACTCCGACGTGGTCGGCGGTGCGCTGGTGGCGGCCGACGCCGGGCTCGGCGAGGAACTGCGCTACCACCAGAACGCCATGGGCGCGGTGAACGGCCCGTTCGACGCCTGGCTGACCCTGCGCGGCATCAAGACCCTCGGGGTACGCATGGACCGGCACTGCGACAACGCCGAACGGATCGTCGGCTACCTGGACGGGCACGCCAAGGTGGCCGAGGTCCTCTATCCGGGCCTGCCGTCGCACCCCGGTCACGAGGTGGCCGCCAAGCAGATGCGCCGGTTCGGCGGCATGATCTCCTTCCGGGCGGCCGGGGGTGAGGAGCACGCCGTCGAGATCTGCAACCGGGCCCGACTCTTCGTACTCGCGGAGTCCCTCGGCGGGGTGGAATCCCTGATCGAACACCCGGGTCGGATGACACACGCCAGCGCTGCCGGCTCGCCGCTTGAAGTTCCCTCCGATCTCGTGCGACTGTCTGTCGGCATCGAGACGGTCGAAGACCTGCTCGCCGATCTGGAGCAGGCGCTGGGCTGACCGCTGGCTGGGGAGGGTGGCCGTGCAGGACATCATGCCGACCTGGGTCGGGGCGACCGCCAAACAGATCGCCCGGGGCGTACGGCGGGGCGACGTCTCCGCCACCCAGGTCCTGGCCGACCATCTCGACCACGTCGCGAAGGCCGACGTCGACCTCGCCGCGTTCCGCACGGTACGCGGCGGGGAGGCGGTCACCGAGGCGGAGAAGGTCGACGAGCAGGAGGACCTGGGCAACCTGCCGCTGGCCGGGGTGCCGGTGGCGGTCAAGGAGAACACCCCGGTGGCCGGGGTGCCCACCTGGAACGGTTCGGCCGCGGTGCGTACCCCGGTGGCCGAGGCCGACCACGAGGTGGTCCGCCGGCTGCGCGGCGCGGGCGCGGTGATCCTCGGCGTCACCCGGATGCCCGAGCTGGGCCTCTGGGGGGTGACCGACGACGGCACCGCGGTCACCCGCAACCCCTGGGACCTGGGGCGTACCCCGGGCGGCTCGTCGGGTGGCGCGGCGGCGGCGGTCGCCGCCGGGCTGGTGCCGATCGCCCACGGCAACGACGGTCTCGGCTCGATCCGCATCCCGGCGGCCTGCTGCGGCCTGGTCGGCCTGAAGCCCGGCCGGGGCGTGGTGCCCTGTCAGCTCGGTGCGGAGGACTGGTTCGGGCTGACCGAGCACGGCATGCTCGCCACCACGGTCGCCGACGCGGCGGTGGGTTTCCAGGTGCTCGCCGGTCGGGCCCAGGAGAAGCTGGTCCCGCCGCAACGGCTGCGGGTCGGGGTGTCGCTGCGCTCCCCGGTGCGCGGTGTCTCGCCGGACGCACCGAACCGCGACGCGGTCGCCGCCGCCGGTCGGCTGCTCGCCGCCGCCGGGCACGACGCCGTCCCGGCCGACCCGGTCTATCCGACCGCCCTCGGTCTGCAGGGCATCGCCACCTGGTTCGCCGCCGCCGCCGCTGACGTGCGGGCTGCCGGCATCGACCGGCGCGACCTGCAACCCCGTAGCCGCCGGCACGTCACGTTTGGCGAGTGGGCCTGGCGGCGCGGGTACGTCCGGGAGGCCGACCGGACGGCCTGGCGTGAGCGGTCCATCGGCTTCTTCGCCGACCACTCGGTCGACCTGCTGCTCACCCCGGCGCTGGCCAGCGCGCCGCCGCCGGCCACGAGCTGGTCGGCCCGGTCCTGGCGGGCCAACATGCTGGTCAACATCCGGTACGCCCCGTACGCGGCACCGTGGAACATCGCCGGGCTGCCCGCGCTGGTGGTGCCGGTGGGCCGCCGCCCGGACGGCCTGCCGCTGGCCGTGCAACTGGTCGGGCCGCCCGGGTCGGAGCTGCTGCTGCTAGGCGTCGCCGGTCAGTTCGAGATGGCGGCCCCGTGGACTCGGCACGCTCCCGGCTACCCGCGCGTCGGAACGGGGTCACCGGCCGGCGCGTGACCGTGCGTACCGTTCCGGTCGACGCGGCGGGACGTCTGCCGGCCGCCGCTGTACCGGACGTGCCCTGGTCGACGTCTGCGCCGGTCCGGGCCCTGGGGGACCCCGGTGGGGCGGGTGGCACGATCGGGGCATGACGGAACTGGTCAGCCTGGACGACGTGCGGGCGGCGCGGGAGCTGCTCGCCGAGGTCACCCGCACCACCCCGCTGGAACCCTCCCGCCCGCTGAGCGCGGCGCTCGGCGGGCCGGTCTGGCTCAAGTGCGAGAACTTCCAGCGCGCGGGGTCGTACAAGGTGCGCGGCGCGTACGTGCGGATCTCCCGTCTGTCGTCGGCGGAGCGGGAGCGGGGCGTGGTGGCGGCCAGCGCCGGCAACCATGCGCAGGGGGTGGCCCTCGCCGCCGGGCTGGTCGGCGCGCACGCCACCGTCTTCATGCCGGTGAACGCGCCGCTGCCGAAGGTGGCCGCCACCAAGGGGTACGGCGCCCAGGTGGAGCTGGTCGGTGCCACGGTGGACGAATCCCTGGTGGCGGCGCAGACGTACGCGGAGCGGACCGGCGCGGTGTTGATCCACCCGTTCGACCACCGGGACGTGATCGCCGGCCAGGGCACGGTCGCGTTGGAGATCCTGGAGCAGTGCCCTGAGGTCAGGACGATCGTCACCGGGGTCGGCGGCGGCGGGCTGGTCTCCGGGATGGCGGTGGCCGCCAAGGCACTGCGCCCCGACGTCCGGGTGATCGGGGTCCAGGCGGCGGGCGCGGCGGCCTTCCCGCCCTCCCTGGTGGCCGGTGAGCCGGTACGCCTGCCCGACTTCTCCACCATCGCCGACGGCATCGCGGTCGGTCGACCCGGTGACGTCACCTTCACCCACGTCCGCAAGCTCGTCGACGAGATCGTCACGGTCACCGAGGAGGACATCTCCCGGGCGCTGCTGATGCTGTTGGAGCGCGGCAAGCAGGTGGTGGAGCCGGCCGGTGCGGTGGGGGTGGCCGCGTTGCTGGCCGGGGCGGTCGAGGTGGAGCCGCCGGTGGTGGCGGTCCTCTCCGGCGGCAACATCGATCCGCTGCTGATGCTGCGGGTCATCGAGCACGGCCTGGCGGCGGCCGGGCGCTATCTCCGGGTGACTGTCCGCTGCTCGGACCGGCCCGGGCAGCTCGCCTCGCTGCTGCGGCAGATCGCCGAGCACCGGGCCAACGTGGTGGACGTGGAGCACCAGCGGGCCAATCCGCACCTGCGCCTCGGTGAGGTCGAGGTGGCGCTGTCGGTGGAGACCCGGGGCGTGGAGCACTCGGACACGCTGATCAGTGCGTTGCGGGCCAGCGGCTACCAGGTCTCGATCGCACCAGAGGCGTGACACCGTCCGGTGTCACGCCTCTGGGTTGCTGCGACGGCCGCCCCCTGCCGGGCGGCGGGTGGCTCAGCCGGAGAAGGGCTCGAAGCTGACCACGGTCACCTTGATGTCCGCGCCACTGGGCGCGGTGTAGGTGCAGGCCTGGCCCGCCTTGCCGCCCAGGATCGCCTGGCCGAGGGCCGACTCGGGGCTGTAGACGGTGAGATCGGTGGTCGAGGAGATCTCCCGGGAACCGAGCAGGAAGGTCTCTGTGTCGTCGGCGTCGTCGTCGAAGTAGATCGTCACGACCATCCCGGGTGCCACGGCGTCGACGGTCGGCGCCTCGCCGACCTGGGCCGTGCGGAGCAGTTCCTTCAAATAGAGGATGCGCCCCTCGGCCTTGCCCTGCTCCTCACGGGCGGCGTGATAGCCGCCGTTCTCGCGCAGGTCACCTTCCTCGCGCCGCGCGTTGATCTCGGCGGCGATGACCGGCCGGTTGGCGATCAACTCATCGAGCTCGGCCTTCAGGCGGTCGTAGGCGTCCTGGGACAGCCAGGTGGCGGGCGCCTCGTTGCCATTGGACACAGGCGGTCCTCCTCGGTTGTGCGGGCTGGCTGACAGGTGAACCTCCAAGTTACCAGTGCCGTACGACAAGGAGTGTCGGTGATCACGCTGGTGCGCTGGGCGGCCCCGGGCCGCGCGGCGCCTCGACGGTCGCCGCCCCGCCGCAGGCCGGGTGGGTCCGGCCCGTCGTCGCGATGGGTTCGGGCCACCGTCACGGGTGGGTGCGGGCCACCGTCGCGCGGGCGTTCGGCCTGCCGTCCCGGCGGGTGCTACCGGCCGTACCGGATGGGTTCAGACCGCCGGTCGGCAGCGGACGACCTCGCCGATGAAGGGGCGGGCGCTGGTGGCGAGCGTGTGCCGGACGGTGACGCTGCGCTGCCCGTCGGCGGCGGTCACCGGGATCTCCTCCCGGGCCACCTCCGCCCCGGCGTGGTCCCGGGCCCGCAGCGCGCAGACCGCCGAGCCGCCCGCCGGCAGGTTCACCCGGAAGTTGACCACCACCTGCTGGTCGGTGATCTCGCCGTAGGTGATCACCTGGGCGTCGTAGGCCGGGTCGCCGTACTGCCGGTAGAGCCGGAACGAGACGGCGGTGAGCGCCATCAGCACGGCGATCACCAGCAGCGTGGTCAGCAGCCGCCGACGTCGACCCGGCGTGCGGCGGCGACCGTACCGGCCGGGCGGGAACACCGGCGCGGTCGATGCAGGTGTGGCGTGCGTCTCGGTCACCGGCGGGTATCTCCTGGCGTCGTTGTCGGGCCTATCGGCAAGAATGGCAGAGCGCCGTCGTTCCTGTCCGATCGGGCAGTGCTGGTCGTGAAGGCAGTGCTGGTCCTGGGGTCAAATATGACAGGCCGGCACGGGCCGGGACTGCGACGGGGGAGGATTCCGGCAGGTCAACGGTGTGGCCCGTGGCCCGCCGGTGGGGCAGAGACGAGGAGCGCCGACCGTGGCAGAACAACTCCGGCTCATGGCCGTGCACGCGCACCCAGACGACGAGTCGAGCAAGGGCGCCGCGACCATGGCCAAATACGTCGCCGAGGGGGTGGACGTGCTCGTCGTCACGTGCACCGGCGGCGAGCGGGGCAGTGTCCTCAACCCCAAGCTGGACCGGCCCGAGGTGTGGGCCAACATCGCCGACATCCGCCGGGCGGAGATGGACGCGGCCCGCGCCATCCTCGGCATCGAGCAGGCCTGGCTGGGCTTCGTCGACTCGGGCCTGCCCGAGGGCGACCCGCTGCCGCCGCTGCCGGAGGGCTGCTTCGCACTCCAGGACGTCGAGATGGCCGCCGGTCCGCTGGTCCGCCTGATGCGGCAGTTCCGCCCGCACGTGGTCACCACGTACGACGAGGAGGGCGGCTACCCGCACCCGGACCACATCATGTGCCACAAGGTCAGCGTGGCGGCCTTCGAGGCGGCCGGTGACCCGGAGCGCTACCCCGAGCTGGGTGAGCCGTGGCAGCCGCTCAAGCTCTACTACGACATCGGCTTCTCCAAGGGCAAGATCCTCGCCCTGCACGAGGCGGTCCTGGCCACCGGCGCCGCCGAGTCGCCGTACGCGGAGTGGATCACCCGCTGGGAGCACCGGCCGGACAAGGGTCCACGGATCACCACCCGGGTCGAGTGCGCCGAACACTTCCCCGTCCGGGACGACGCGTTGCGGGCCCACGCCACCCAGGTCGACCCGGACGGCTTCTGGTTCCAGGTGCCGATGGAGCTGCAACAGCGCGCCTGGCCGACGGAGGACTTCCAGCTCGTACGCTCGCTGGTCGACTCGCCGCTGCCCGAGTCGGACCTGTTCGCGGGCATCCGGGAGACGGCCCATGCCCGCTGATCCGGCGGCGGGCTACCCTGGTCGGACATCGCACTCCGGAGGAATCCCATGTTGACCGCTGCCCAGGTGCTCGCCCAGAACAATTTCGGGGACACCCGCACGGGGGGCCTGGCCGGTCCGATGGGCCTGTTCCTCATCCTCGTCCTGGGCACCGCCACCGTGCTGCTGATCCGCAACATGAACGCCCGGCTGCGCCGGCTGCCCGACCACTTCCCCGGCCAGGAGCCCGCCCCCGCCGAGTCGGGCACCGCGCAGCGAACGGTCGGTGATCCGACAGATGAGAACGTGATGCTGGATTCATCCGGTGACGCTCCCAACCGGCGTCAGCAGCGTCGCGACGGCTGATCGGGGCATGATTCACGCTGAACCGGATGGTCGCCCCCTGTTGCGACCATCCGGTTTGGCTTAGCCTTCCGCCGGGAGGACCAGACGTCCTCATGCCGTGCGCGGGAGGGGGTGCCGATGACCATCGCAGTCGTTTCGGCCCTCCGCGCGCCCTATTCCCGCCCGGCGGGAGTGGGTCGGTGACCTCCGGCAGGGCCGGTCATCCGCTCGATCGGCCCGAGGGCCGTCGCACCCCGATCGGGGTGCACCTGCTGACGGCCGCCGTCGTCCTCACCGCCGTGGTGGCCGCCGTGGTGGGGCTCAGCGTGCCGGTCGGGCTGCCGGCCGACGACCCGTTCGGGCCGTACGGCGGGCTGACCCGCTTCGGCATCGCGATCGCACTCTTCGCACTGTCGCAGTTGGCCCGGCTGCGGTTCCGGGCCGCCGCCGGGGTGGTCTCCATCACCTGGGCCGAGGCCGCGCTGATCGTCTGCCTCTATCTGGTGCCTCCCGGGTGGCTGCCGGCCGCGGCCCTGATCGGCATGATGCTGGCCTGGACCATCCTGTCCGTGGTGGACGAGGGCAGGTCCACCTGGGACGTGGTGCGCATCGCCGCCTCCCAGACCGCCGCCGTCGCCCTCGCGGTGTCGGTCACCACCTCGCTCGGCGAGCCGCTGCTGGCCACCCCGACCCCGGCACTCGCGCTCGCCGTCGCCGCCGGTGCCCTCACGTACCTGCTGGCCGGTGCCTGGCTCGGTGGGGTCATGCTGGCGCTGCGGCACGACATGCCGATCGGGCGACCGCTGCTGGCCGCGTTGCGGGGCAAGCTGCTGATGTTCGTCGGCAACGTGGTGGCCGCCCTGCTCGTGGTGGCCCTGATCGAGTTCGATCCACGGTGGCTGGTGCTGCTGCCCGCGCCGCTGTGGCTGCTGCACCAGACCTACCGGCAGCGGCTGCGCGACGAGCGCGAGCGGCGTATCTGGCGGTCGTTCGCGGAGGCGACGGCGGCGCTCAACCAGCTCGACGAGCGTGGTGTGGCGACCGCCGGGGTGACCGGCGCGCTCACTGTGTTCGAGGCGGAGCTCGTGGACGTGGAGGTGGTCCGGGGAGACGGTCGCTGGCGCCGATATCGGGGCGATCCCAGCGGTCAGGTGGTCGACCGGGAGATCGCGCCACCCGGCGACGACGAGTCCTCCCCGGACGAACTGCTCCGGGACCTGTCGGTCGGTGAGAATCGAGTCGGCCGACTACGGGTCCGGCTGCCCCGCACGGCGCCGCCCACCGACCGGGAACGGCACGCGCTGGCCGCCTTCGCCGAGGCGCTCTCCGCCGCCCTGCACGACGCGGCCACCCACCGCGAGCTGCGGGTGGTCACCGCGCGTTCCTCGTACGAGGCGGTGCACGACCCGCTGACCGGGCTGGCCAACCGGACGGCCATGCTCGGCCAGGGCGACCAGACGCTGCGGAAACTCGGGCACGACCACCCGGTGGCCCTGCTGCTGCTCGACATCGACCAGTTCAAGGAGGTCAACGACACGCTCGGGCACGCCGCCGGTGACCAGCTCCTGCGGTTGACCGCCAACCGGCTGGGCGCTCTGACCCGCGCAGGCGACCTGCTCGCCCGGCTCGGCGGCGACGAGTTCGCGCTGCTGTTGACCTCGGTCCCGGTGCTCGGCGACCGCACCGCCCCGATGGCGTACGCGCTGCGGCAGGCCCGCGAGATCACCGAGCGGTTGGCCGCGCCGACCGAGGTGGCCGGGGTACGGATGTCCGTCGAGGTGTCCGTGGGCGTGGTGGTGGCGCCGGCCGGCACCGCCGACCTGACCGAGCTGATGCGCCGGGCCGACATCGCGATGTACCAGGCCAAGTCCGGTGGCGGCAGCGTGGCGGCGTACGACGGCTCCCGGGACGCGGCCAGCACCGACCAGCTCGCGCTGCTCGCCGAGCTGCGTGAGGCGTTGCTGACCGACGATCAGCTCGTGCTGGTGTTGCAGCCGGCCGTGGACCTGACCACCGGCGCGCCGACCGGGGTGGAGGCGCTGATCCGCTGGCGACATCCGCGCCGGGGCTGGCTGGGGCCGGCCGACTTCATCCGGCCGGTGGAGAACAGCGAGCAGTTGGGCAACTTCACCCGCTACGTGCTGGACAAGGCGCTCGGGGTGGCGGCCGGCTGGGCCCGGGAGGGCCTGGACATCCCGATCTCGGTCAACCTCTCCGCCCGCAGCCTGCTCGACCACCGCCTGCCGGCGGAGATCGCCGACGCGTTGCGCCGGCACCAGGTCCCGGCCGACCGGCTGGTCCTGGAGATCACCGAGACCGTGGTGATGAGCGAGCTGGAGGTTATCGACCAGGTGCTCAGCGCGCTCCGGTCGATGGGCGTGCAGCTGGCCGTGGACGACTTCGGCACCGGCTTCTCCTCCTTGGCCTTCCTCACCCGGATCCCGGTCGATGAATTGAAGGTGGACCGGTCGTTCGTACTCCGGATGGCGGACTCGCCGGAGGCGGCGGCGATCGTCCGAAGCACCGTCGGGCTCGCCCACGAGCTGGGGCTGCGGGTGGTGGCCGAGGGCGTGGAGACCGCCGCCCAGCGGTCGGCCCTGGCCGAGCTGGGCTGCACCGCCGCCCAGGGTTACCACTTCTTCAAGCCGATGCCCGCCGACAAGATCGGTGCCGTGCTCGGCTCGCTGTCCCGCCAGAGTCCCAGCAACGTCCTGCCGCTGCGCGCCGACGGCGCCTCCTGACCGCGACCCGCCCGTCCGCCTCCTGTATGGGACGGACGGGCGGCGGCACGGGCGGGACGGCGGACGGTCAGGCGCGTGGCAGGGTCCGGGCGACCACCTGAGGGATCGGGGCCCAGTCGGCGGAGGCGATGCTGGCGTGCCGGGCGGCCAGGGCGGTGAGGCGGGCAAGGGCGGCGTCCGGGTCGGTGTTGCCGATCGCGGGCGGGACCTTGTGCGCATCGGTCATCACCAGCAGGTAGTGGTTGGCCGAGTACCAGGCGGTGTCGATGGACCCGGTGACGTACGCGCTGGCGTCGCCGTCGAAGACGACGAACCAGGGACGCAACCCGGTCTCGGCGTACTGGGTGCGGGGGTCACCGGCCCGCGCCCGGTGCACGGCGGGGAACGCCTTCGCGCTGCCGAGGGTGCCGGCCGCGTCCAGCGCGACCAGGTGTCGGGCGTACTCCACGTCGGTGCGGAGCACGTCGGTCGGGTTCCCGTGCTCGACCGTGCCCGGGATCAGATAGACGATCACCTTCCCGGCGAGCTGCCGCCGGGTCGGCCAGGCGTCGGCACGGGCTGCGGCGTCCAGCGAGGCGTGGCCGCCGCGCAGCTCGGCCGGGGTGAACAGCCGATCGCCGAGTCGGGCGGCGAGGACCGCGTCGAGATGGGTCGGCCCCTGGCCGGTACGGGCACTGAAGCCGGTCTTCAGCTCGATCTTGAGCAGCAGCGGCCCGGCGTCCGGGTGCGCGGTCAGCCACAGCCGGATGTTGTCCAGGCAGTGCTCCAGGTTGCGGTTCCGGGTGCCGGAGTAGAGCTGGCTCGCGCTGGTGGCGGCGACACAGTTGTTGTCGTTGCCGAGTGGGTTGGAGTGGCTGACCCGCCACTGCCGGGTCAGGATGTCCGGCCACACGTCCAGCTCGATCAGTCCGGGGCGGGCGTCCAGGGACTGTGCCAGATAGGGGTAGGTCGCCTTCTCGTACGCGTTGTGCGTACCGACGCCGGTGGTGGCCGAGATCCGGGCGTCCGGGTCGACGGCGGCGGCCGAGGCCGGTGACGCTGCCACCAGCACGCCGGCGGTGAGGGTCGACAGGGCCGCACCGGCCGCGAGGGCGGACCGGGCCACGCGGGCAGTGAGGGCGGACCGGAACCGGGATCTGCGCATGGGGTACCTCCTCGTCACCCGGCGGGTCGCCGGGAACATGCACAGATCTAAATGGACCGACGTGAACGGCGGAAGGCGTTCCGGCGCACGGCGTCCGACCGGCGGTCGGTCGCCCGGCTGGATATGGTCGTCGGGTGAACCGACTCGCGGATGCCACCAGCCCGTACCTCCTCCAGCACGCGGACAACCCGGTCGACTGGTGGCCCTGGTGCGAGGAGGCGTTCGCCGAGGCGAAGCGGCGGGACGTGCCGGTGCTCATCTCGGTCGGTTACTCCGCGTGTCACTGGTGTCACGTCATGGCGCACGAATCGTTCGAGGACGCGGGCGTCGGCAAGCTGCTCAACGAGGGCTTCGTGTCGATCAAGGTGGACCGCGAGGAGCGGCCCGACGTCGACGCCGTCTACATGACCGCCACCCAGGCGATGACCGGCCAGGGCGGCTGGCCGATGACGGTCTTCGCCACCCCGGACGGCACCCCGTTCTTCTGCGGGACGTACTTCCCCCGGGCGAACTTCGTCCGGCTGCTGGAGTCGATCGGCACCGCTTGGCGGGACCAGCGCGACGCCGTACTGCGTCAGGGCGCCGCGGTGGTGGAGGCGATCGGCGGCGCCCAGGCCGTCGGCGGCCCCACCGCCCCGCTCACCGCCGACCTGCTCGACGCCGCCGCCGACCAACTGGCCGACGAGTACGACGAGACCCACGGCGGCTTCGGCGGCGCTCCCAAGTTCCCGCCGCACATGAACCTGCTCTTCCTGCTGCGGCACCACCAGCGCACCGGCTCGACGCGGAGCCTGGAGATCGTCCGGCACACCTGCGAGGCGATGGCCCGGGGCGGCATCCACGACCAGCTCGCCGGTGGCTTCGCCCGGTACGCGGTGGACGAGCACTGGACCGTGCCGCACTTCGAGAAGATGCTCTATGACAACGCCCTGCTGCTGCGCGTCTACACGCAGCTCTGGCGGCTCACCGGCGACGCGCTGGCGCTGCGGGTGGCCCGGGACGTCGCCCGGTTCCTCGCCGACGAGCTGCACCGCCCCGGCCAGGGCTTCGCCTCGGCGCTGGACGCGGACACCGAGGGCGTCGAGGGGCTCACGTACGCCTGGACCCCGGCTCAACTGGTCGAGGCGCTCGGCGAGGAGGACGGCCGCTGGGCCGCCGACCTCTTCACCGTCGTCGAGAACGGCACCTTCGAGCACGGCACGAGCGTGCTGCGGCTGGCCCGCGACGTCGACGACGCCGACCCGGAGGTCCGCGCCCGCTGGCAGGACGTGGTCCGCCGGCTGCTGGCCGTCCGCGACACCCGTCCGCAGCCGGCCCGCGACGACAAGGTGGTGGCCGCCTGGAACGGGCTGGCCGTCACCGCGCTCGCCGAGTTCGTCCGGCTCGTCGAGACCACCGGGCGGATCGGCACCGAGGGCGAGGCGAACCTGCTCGACGGGGTCGCCATCGTCGCCGACGGTGCGATGCGCCAGACCGCCGAGCACCTGGCCCGGGTGCACGTGGTGGACGGGCGGCTGCGCCGCGCCTCCCGGGACGGCCGGGTGGGGGAGCCGGCCGGCGTGCTGGAGGACTACGGCTGCGTGGCCGAGGCGTTCTGCGCCATGCACCAGGTCACCGGCGAGGGGCGGTGGCTGGAGCTGGCCGGTGAGCTGCTCGACGCCGCCCTGACGCACTTCGCCGCCCCCGACGGGGCGTTCTACGACACCGCCGACGACGCGGAGCGCTTGGTGGCCCGGCCCGCCGACCCGACCGACAACGCCACTCCCTCCGGCCGCTCCGCCATCGCCGCCGCCCTGGTCAGCTACGCGGCGCTCACGGGCGAGAACCGGTACCGGGAGGCGGCCGAGGCGGCGTTGGCCACCGTCGCGCCGATCGTCGGGCGGCACGCCCGGTTCACCGGGTACGCGGCCACCGTGGGCGAGGCGCTGCTCGCCGGCCCGTCCGAGATCGCGGTGGTCACCGGGGACCCGGCGAACGATCCGCTGGTCGCGGCGGCGTACCGACACGCCCCACCCGGTGCGGTGATCGTCGCCGGGCAGCCCGACCAGCCGGGGGTGCCGCTGCTGGCCGGTCGGCCGTTGCTCGACGGCGGGCCCGCCGCGTACGTCTGCCGGGGTTTCGTCTGCCGACGGCCGGTGAGCGGCGTGGACGACCTGGTGGCGCAACTGCGCTGACACCGGTGTCCGCCGACCGGCACCCCGATCGGCCCGGATAGGCTGACGCCGCTATGGATTCCCGTACCGGTCTGCCTGTTGTCGGCATGGTGGGTGGCGGCCAGTTGGCCCGGATGACCCACCAGGCCGCGATCGCCCTCGGCCAGTCGCTGCGCGTGCTCGCCCTCACCCCGGACGACGGCGCGGCGCTGGTCGCCGCCGACGTCCAGTACGGCGACCACACCGACCTGGCCGCGCTGCGCACGTTCGCCAAGAGCTGCGACGTGGTCACCTTCGACCACGAGCACGTGCCCACCGAGCACATCCGCACCCTCACCGCCGAGGGGGTGAAGCTGTTCCCGCCCGCCGACGCACTCGTGCACGCCCAGGACAAGCAGGTCATGCGGGAGCGGCTCGGCGGGCTCGGCGCGCCCAATCCGGCCTGGCGACCCGTCACCGCCCCGGACGACGTGGTGGCCTTCGGCGACGAGGTGGGCTGGCCGGTGATGCTCAAGGCGGCCCGGGGCGGGTACGACGGCCGGGGCGTGTGGCCGGTGGCCGACGCCGCCGTCGCCGACGACCTGGTGCGGACCCTGCTCGACGGCGGGACGAAGCTCATCGTCGAGGAGCGGGTGGCGTTGCGCCGGGAGTTGGCGGTGCAGGTGGCCCGCTCGCCGTTCGGGCAGGTCGCGGTCTATCCGGTGGTGGAGACGGTGCAGCGGGACGGCATCTGTGTCGAGGTGCTGGCACCCGCGCCCGACCTCGCCGAGGAGCTGGCGGTCTCGGCCCAGCAGCTCGCCATCGACCTGGCCACCGCGCTCGGTGTGGTGGGCCTGCTCGCGGTGGAGCTGTTCGAGGTGGCCGATCCGGCGGCCCCGAGCGGCAGCCGTGTGGTGGTCAACGAGCTGGCGATGCGCCCGCACAACTCCGGGCACTGGACCATCGAGGGCGCCCGGACATCGCAGTTCGAGCAGCACCTGCGGGCCGTGCTCGACTACCCGATGGGCGACACCGCGCTGACCGCCCGGGTGGTCGTGATGGCGAACGTGCTCGGTGGCGAGCCCGGCGGCATGTCCATCGACGAGCGGCTGCACCACCTCTTCGCCGCCGTACCGACCGCCCGGGTGCACCTGTACGGCAAGCAGGTCCGTCCCGGTCGCAAGATCGGGCACGTCACGGTGCTCGGCGACGACCTGGACGAGGTACGCGCCCGGGCCGCCCGCGCCGCCCGCTGGCTCCGCGACGGCGCGGAGTGACCGTACGCGTCGTCCGCGCGACGTCGCGAAGTGACCGTACGGGCCGTCCGTCACCGGCTCCGCGATGCTGCGGAGTGATCGTGCGGGCCCCGCAGGTGTGAACGAGAGGGAGAACAGCGTGAGCACGGTCGGTGTGATCATGGGTAGCGACTCGGACTGGCCGACCATGAAGGCGGCTGCCGACGTGCTCGCCGAGTTCGAGGTGCCGTACGAGGTCGAGGTGGTCTCGGCCCACCGCACTCCGGTGAAGATGATCGACTACGGTAGGGCCGCCGCCGGGCGGGGCATGAAGGTGATCATCGCGGGTGCCGGTGGCGCCGCCCACCTGCCCGGCATGATCGCCTCGGTCACGCCGTTGCCGGTGATCGGCGTGCCGGTGCCGTTGAAGCACCTCGACGGCCTGGACTCGCTGCTGTCCATCGTGCAGATGCCGGCGGGGGTGCCGGTGGCCACGGTGTCGATCGGCAACGCGCGCAACGCCGGGCTGCTCGCCGTACGCATCCTGGGCATCGGCGAGCCGGCGCTCGTCGATCGGATGTCGGCGTACCAGGCGGATCTGGAGCAGCTCGTCGCCGAGAAGGACGCGGCTCTGCGCGCTTCGCTGTAGGGGCGCTGTGTGTTAGGAGGGGCCCCCTGCTATGCACGAGGCGTTAGCAGGGGACCCCTCCTTACATCCGACCGGCCCGGTCACCGCATGCCGCGCAGCGCCGTCTGGAGGCGTTCCTGGGCGCGGCGGCGGCGTTCGTTGCTGGCGCCGAGCACGAGCAGCAGGAGACCGACCGGGATCAGCACCAGCCACGGCCCGAGGCTGAACAGGGCGTGTACGGCGGCGATGGCGGTGACCACCGCGCCGACGATCACCGGCGCCTGCTGACGGGTCATGGAGCCGAAGACCAGCACCGCCACCGCACCGAGCAGCAGCAGCACCTGCCGCAGCGTGCTGGAGTCGGTGGCCAGCACGATCGCCAGGGTGGGTACGAAGGCCGCGACCAGCGCCGGCCCGTACGCGACCCAACTGCTCAGGTCGGCCCGCTGCCGCAACTCCAGCACGCCGACCAGCAGTGCCAACGCCGCGAACGGCAGCGTGTACGCCTCGGGCAGCGCCACGTCGGCGACCCACATCAGGATCCACCAGGCGGTGATCTCGCAGATCACCACGCCCCAGAACAGGATGCGGCGTTCCATCGGCCGTCGACCGGGCCGGGTGGCGGCGAGCCCGAGGACCGCACCCCAGGCGGCCAGCAGGGCGGCGATGTGCCGGGGCGAGTCGAAGGCCAGCGCCAGCGCGATGAGTGCGGCGGCGTACCCGCTCCACTCCACCGTCGCCGCCTCGCGCCGCGCCTCGGGGCGACGGAACCGGGGCAGGATCGCGGCGAAGACCTGGAGGGCCGCACCGACCGCGAGCACGCCGAACGCCGACCAGACCGGGGCGAGCCCCGCCACCAGCCCGGCGGTGAGCACCAGGAGCTGCGCCTTGAGCGAGGCGAACAGCCACCCGAGGATGCGCGCCCGGGAGGTGGTGCCGTACAGGGCGGCGACCACCCCGACGGCGACCCCACCGGCGAGGGTGAACAGGGTCAACTCCCGGGTGGCGAGGCTGCCGGCGAGTCCCGCCCCACCGGCGGCCAGCCCGATCACGAAGACCAGGACCCGGGCCAGCCGGATCGAGCGGGCCCGCTCCTCGATCGGGGGCGGCGGGGTCAGTGCCAGCCCCAGCATCGAGATGGCGAACACCGCCAACGCCGAGAGGGTGCTCGACGGCCAGCCGCTGCCGAGCGCGACCGGGGCGATCAGCAGGGTCACCGCGGCGCCGGGCAGCACCACCGGCACCGCCCGGGTACGCCGACCGCCGCTGAATCCGGTGGCGGCCAGGGCCGCGGTGACGGTGAGCAGCAGCGCGGTGAGCACATGGGTGGGGTTCACTGCGGCCGGCGGAGGGTTCAGCAGCTCCGGTGGGGGCCCCTGCCAGATCCGGCTGAGCGTGCGGTGCGGGTCGACGAGCGCGGCCAGCAGCGCCGGGGCGATCGAGACCAGCGCCAGGATCACCGGCAGCGTGGCGGCGGCCAGCGCCCCGGCGGCGGGGCTGACCCGCCACCGACGCCGTCTGCCGTCCTCGGGTAGCCGGCGCAGGGCGCCGTCCAGCAGGACCGTCCACCGGCGAACCGGCTGCGCCGCGCCGACCGGTGGTTCGGTGGCCCCCCGGACCAGTTCGGCGAGCACCCCGAGCAGGGCTGCGGCGGCGGCGTACACGCCGATCGGCAGGTGCACGGGCACGGCGGCCAGCGCGGTCACGCTCGCCCCGCCGACCACCCCGGCGCTCGCCCAGGGCAGGTACTGCGGGACCTGGCGGCGGACGGCGGCGATCGCGGCCAGCCCGAGACTGGACGCGGCCAGGCCAGCGGTCAGCACCACCTGGGTCGGGTGCCCGAACTCGACGGCCAGGGCGGCGGTGGCGCCGGGCAGCGCCAGCAGCGCGGCACCGGTGCCCGCTCCGCCGATCTGCGCCAGGTGCGGCGGCATTCCCTCGACGTGGATGTCGTCGACCAGCGGCTCCGCCATCGACCGGGCGAGCATCGCCACCACCGCACCGATCAGCACCACGCTGGCCAGAGCCAGCGCGGTCGTCCACGGCCGGACCAGACCGGCGCCGGTGGCGTGCAGCGCCACCACCCCGGCGGCGGTGATCCGGGACAGCCCGGCCCGGGGGTCGACGGCGGCGACCGCGGCCATGCCGAGGACGGCGGCGACCATCGCACCGATCACCACCGGTGACCACCAGCTCAGGTTGAACGCGGCGGCGGCGCCGATGGTGGCGAGCACCACCGCCGCGTTGGCGACGTCGTAGCGCCAGGGCGACGGCAGCAGGATGCCGGCGGCCAGCGCGAGCAGCAGCAGTGCGATCGGTCCCTGCCACGTCGTACCGCCGGTCGGTGCGGCGGGCCAGCCGGTGAGGTCGCCGTTCCAGATCGGTCCGGGGGTGGCCAGCACGCCCACGCCACCGCGCAGCGCCATCCACCCGGCCAGCAGCCCGATCAGCACCCCGCCGACGGCGAGGCCGAGCACCGGTCCGCGCCGCCACTGCTCGGGCATGGCCCGCGCGGCCACCGAGACCACCAGGACCAGCGCGGCGGCGACCGCGAGTTGCCCACCCGGTGCCAGCACCGTGCCGATCCGCAGCAGGGTGGCGACCAACGCCGCGGTGACCGCTGCGGCGGCCAGGTCGGAGCCGTCCATCGTGGCGTCGGCGCGACGGCCGCTGTCGATCGACGGGGCCAGGAAGAGCAGCACGGCGGAGACCAGCAGCAGCGCGCCCACCCAGGCGTCGGCCACGGTGGCGCCCGGTGCGCCGAAACCGGCGGCGGCGACCACCAGCGCGCCGAGGCCGGTACCCACCGACAACGGCGTCGGAATGTGGCGCTGGGACACCTGCACGATGGCCGCGTAGCCGAGGGTGACGCAGACGGCGAGGAAGCTGGCCGCCAGCACCGGGACGGTCACCTCCCGCAGCGCGGCGGGGGTGAGTATCGGGTCGGTGGGCAGGGTCGCCGCGACGAAGGCGGCGACCGCTCCGGGCAGGGCGAAGGCCGCGCCTCCGGCAGCCCAAGCGGAGACGGTGTCGGCCGTCGCCGGGGCGAGCCGGATCCGGGGCGCGGCGGCGATCAGGATGCCGGCCAGCACGAGGGCGAGCAGCACGGCGGCGGTCGACGCCGGGCGGGCCAGGGCCGCGCCCGCACCGGCCAGACCGACGCCGGTGGCGGCGATCGCGTGCGCCAGGGCGGCCCGGGGGGTACGCGCGGAGAGGCCGACCGCCCCGATCCCGATCGCGGTCACCACCATCGGCCAGGGCGCCAACGCCCAGGACAGCCCGAAGGAGGCGGGTACGGCGAGCGCGGTCAACGCGGCACCGGTCACCGCGAACTCGCGGCGGATCTCCGGCGGCAGGGCCAGCACGGCGGCCACGGTCAGCAGGAAGGCGCTGGTGGCGAGCTGCCAGGCGGCCGGTCCCACCGAGGCGGCGAGTTCGGCCGGATACTGATCCAGGTCCGCCGCCCAGGCCGGCAGGGCGGCCTGGATGGGGGCGAGCCCGGCCCGCAGGGCGCTGCCGGCGACCAGCACCCCGGTGACCGTCAACGCGATCGCGGAGGCGAGTTGCGGGCCACGGCGGGCGGACTGCGGCACCGCCCGGACGGCCAGGCCGGTGACCGTGATGACCGCTGCGATCAGCAGCAGGGCGCGACCGGGCAGGGCCACCGAGGCGATCCGGCCGAGCGCGCCGATGACGGCCAACGTGAGCACGCCCGCGCCGATGTCGGGCAGTGGCGGCCGCCGAAGCACCAGCGTCCCGGCCAGGCAGACGGCGACGGCCAGCAGCAGCACCAGGCCGGCCACGGTGGCGCCCGGCACGGTGATGGCCCGCACCAGGGCGGTCACCGCGTACGCGATGGCGACCGCGACCGCGACGCCGTGCAAGACCCAGGTCAGCTCCCGCAGCCCGGGTACCGGCCGGGTCGGCGTGGCGGTACGCCCGGCGTTGGTCGGGTCCAGCAGCTCACCGGCCTCTTCCGGCGCTCCTTCGGGCCGTCCCTCGGCCTGCCGCTGGCGGGGCGGGTGCGTCCGGCCGAGCGGGCTCGCCTCGTCGGCGGGCAGCTGCTCCACGGTGACCGGGGAGCGGGCCAACCAGAGGTCGAGCAGGGCCACCACGGTCAGCACCAGCGCCCAGCCGACCGGTCCGCTGATCCGGTCGTAGGCCAGCAGCGGCACCACCGGCTGGGCGGCCAGGACGGTCGCGAAGCGGGGTGCGCGCAGTCGCGTCCAGCCGGCGTACCCGACCGAGACGGCGGCGGTGACCGCGAAGATCACTCCGGCGAAGACGGCGCCGGAGGCACCGCCGGCGCCGATCGCGTCGACGGCCCAGAGTGCGTACCCGGCCAGCGGCACCAACAGCAGGCCCACCGCCGCGATGGTCTCGGCGGTGGAGGTCAGTCCACGCCGGACCAGCACCGGCGGGGCGAGCAACATGAGCACGGTGGCGAGCAGCAGGATGCCGAGCCGGGACAACGCGTCCATCGAGCTGGTCGCGACCACCGCGAAGACCACCGCGGCCACCCCGAGCAGCAGTGCGCCGAGCCCGAGCGGGATGTTCTGCACCTCACGCGAGGAGGCTTCCGGCGGGTGCTCCGGGTCGTCGGCGTCCAACCAGACCGGCGCGTCCGGAGGCGGCTCGCCGGACCCGAAGGCGGCACCCTGCCGGGGCACCCGTGGCGGGGCGTCACCACCGGCCGGGCCGTACGTCGCCCGGCTGCTGCCGTCCCCGGGCGGCCGACGCCTGCCGTCGACGGGTTGCTTGCGGGCCGAGGCGGCGCCGCCCGGCGGCCTACGCGTCGGCCCGTGGGCATCGTCGGCGAAGCGCGTCGGACCGGTGACACCGTCTCCGGGGGACATGTGCGTCGAGCCGGTGACACCGTCGTCGGTGGGGACGCGCGTGGACCCGGTGGCGTCGTCGCCGGCAGGCATACGGGCCGTCGAGGTGGCGCCGTCGCCCGGTGGCGTACGCGTCGCTCCGGCGGCGCCGTCGGCGGGCTGTCGCCGTGGCGGCGGGGTGGTGCGGTCGGCCGTCGCGGCCGTGGTGGTGCCGTCGCCCGGGGCAGTGCGCGGCGGGCGACGGCGCAGCACGCGGCGTGACCGGCCGGACTGCTTGAGACGTTCGTCACCTGAGTTGCCGGCGTGCGCGAGGATGTCCCGCTGGAAGATCGCGGCCTGCATCTTGGACGCGAGTTGCCGTTGCTCACTGGCGATGGCGGCCTCGCGGGCCTTCATCTCCGCGATGGACCGCTCGATGTCCGCCAGGTGCTCGGCCCATTGTGGCTGGTGGGCACCGCAGCGCGGGCAGCGGACGGCCGGCTTGATCTCCTGGCCGCACGAGGAGCACTGAAAGTTCGCCACGACACCCCTCCACCCGCAGTGTGGATTCCCACTGTCGCAGCATGCCCAATGCAGCCCAGGAATTCGACCGTTGTCGGCGGGTCACACACCCCAAGATCGAGCAACCCCGAACCGATCCCGCCCAGTCGAGCCCTTCGAGTCAGTCCGCCGCACCCCCCGACGACCCGCCGAGCAAAGCGAAGGCCCAGATCCCATCCCCCGCCGGGGATGGACCGACTCACGCAGCCTGCGGGACGTCAGGTTTTCCGGGGGAGCCCGCCCGCGCAGGGATCAAGCCTGACCGCCCGGAGCGGGTGGGCTCCCCCCGGAAACCCCCCCCCCCCCCCCCAGAAAACCAACATCAAAGACGCCCCCACCCCCCCAAAACC
>NZ_JBITKL010000001.1:107098-317339 GCF_044460945.1 Micromonospora sp. NPDC049903 | reverse complement strand
GGGTTGGCCCCCCCCCCGCCCGCGGGGGGTAGTGTTTTTGGGCGGGGGCCCCCCCCCGCCGTGTTAATACGCCCCCCCCGCGGGGGGGGGGGGCCCCCCCCCCAAAAACCCCCACCCCAACCCCAAGAAAAGCAAGATCAAGGACGCCCCATCCCCCGATACTCCCACCCCGCCTGCGTCCACAGTGCCGAGTCGAGGCAGTTACGCGCATCCACCACGCGCCGTCCGGTGACCAGTTCGCCCAGCGCGCTCGGGTCGGCGTTGCGGAAGTCCGCCCACTCGGTGAGGACGCAGACCAGGTCGACACCGGTCACCGCCGCGTTGACGTCCGGCTCGTAGGTCAGCTCCGGCACCGCCCGGCGGGCGTTCTCCATGCCCTGCGGGTCGAAGACGTGCACCTCGGCACCGGCCTTGTGCAGCAGCGCGGCGACGGCGAGCGCGGGCGCGTCGCGTACGTCGTCGGTGTTGGGTTTGAAGGTCGCCCCGAGGACGGCGATCCGGGTGCCGGACAGGTCCGGGCCGGCCGGACCGGACCGGCGGCCGAGCAGGTCGGCGGCGAGCTGGAGCACCCGGGTCCGGCGACGCAGGTTGATCAGGTCGACCTCGTGCAGGAAGCGCAGCGCCTCACCGGCGCCCAGCTCCTGGGCCCGGGCCTGGAAGGCGCGGATGTCCTTCGGCAGGCAGGCGCCACCGAAGCCGAGCCCGGACTGCAGGAAGCGGTTGCCGATGCGGGGGTCGTACCCGATGGCCTTGGCGAGCTGGGTGACGTCGCCGCCGGCCGCCTCGCAGACCTCGGCCATCGCGTTGATGAAAGAGATCTTGGTGGCCAGGAAGGCGTTCGCGGCGACCTTGACCAGCTCGGCGGTGGCGAAGTCGGTGACCACCAGCGGCACCTCGCGGTCCTCGGTGGCGGCCAGGTCGAAGACGCCCTTGTGCGCGGCGTAGAGCATGCCGTTGGCCCAGTCGCTCTTGACGCCGACCACGATCCGGTTCGGCCGGAGCACGTCATCGACGGCGAAGCCCTCCTGGAGGAACTCGGGGCTCCAGGCCACCTCGACGCCCAGGTCGGTGGAGGCGTGCTTGCCCACGAGCTGTTCCACCCACTCGGCGGTGCCGACCGGGACGGTGGACTTGCCCACGATCAGCGCCTTGCGGGTCAGGTGCTGGGCCAGGCCGGTGACCGACGCCTCGACGTACGACAGGTCGGCGCCCATGCCGTCGGCGCGCTGCGGGGTGCCGACGCAGATGAAGTGCACGTCGCCGAAGTCGGCGGTCTCGGCGATGTCGGTGCTGAACCGCAGCCGCCCGGCGGCCAGGTTGCGCCGGAGCAGCTCGTCCAGGCCGGGTTCGTGGATCGGCACCTCACCGGCGTTGAGCTTGGCGATCTTGTCGGCGTCGACGTCGAATCCGAGCACCTCGTAGCCGAGTTCGGCGTAACAGATGGCGTAGGTCGCGCCGAGATAGCCAGTGCCCAGGAAGGTCACCCGAGGTCGGGAGGCACCCGAGGGGGGTGTCACCGAGGCGATGGCGGGCATCGGCTGGGTGTTCGGGTACGGGATGGTCACGCCTGTCTCTCCGCTCGCACTGGCGGCGCGTGGTCGCGTCGCGGTCCGCTGCGGCGCCTGGCGGGGCACCGGAGGGGGGTCGTTCTGCTGTCTGAGCTCCATCATCGCCGAGCGGCGTCGATGCGCCGTTCCGGCTTAGCCTACGCGCCGGTAACATTTCTCGGACGGTGGTGACTATCCTTCAGTCTGCGCGATGGCCGTCCAGGTGACGCTACAGACTGCGCATAGTAGCGGTGAAGGGGAGGGGCCGGCATGCCCGCAGAGCAGTCGTTCGATGTGTATCGGTTGCCCGAGGAGCACCAGGCGATCCGGGAAGCCGTCCGTGAGGTCTGTACGGCGAAGGTGGCGCCACAGGCGGCCGAGGCGGACGAGACCGGTGAGTTCCCCACGGCGTCCTACGACGCGTTGCGGGCCGCCGACTTCCACGCCCCGCACATTCCGGAGGAGTACGGCGGGGCGGGTGCCGACGCGCTGGCCACCGCGATCGTGATCGAGGAGGTCGCCCGGGCCTGTGCCTCGTCCTCGCTGATCCCGGCGGTGAACAAGCTCGGCACCATGCCGCTGCTGCTCGCCGGCTCCGACGATCTCAAGCGCCGCTACCTGACCCCGGTCGCCGCCGGTGAGGCGATGTTCTCGTACTGCCTGTCCGAGCCGGAGGCCGGCAGCGACGCGGCGTCGATGACCACCCGGGCGGTGCGCGACGGCGATCACTGGGTGCTCAACGGCGTGAAGCGCTGGATCACCAACGCCGGGGTGTCCGAGTTCTACACCGTCTTCGCCGTCACCGACCCGACCGCGCGTTCCCGGGGCATCTCCGCCTTCGTGGTCGAGAAGTCCGATCCGGGCGTCAGCTTCGGTGCGCCGGAGAAGAAGCTGGGCATCAAGGGCTCGCCGACCCGCGAGGTGTACCTGGACAGCGTGCGGATCCCGGCGGACCGCATGATCGGCGCCGAGGGCACCGGTTTCGCCACCGCGATGAAGACGTTGGACCACACCCGGGTCACCATCGCGGCGCAGGCGCTGGGTATCGCGCAGGGCGCGCTGGACTACGCGAAGGGGTACGTGGCCGAGCGTAAGCAGTTCGGCAAGGCCATCGCCGAGTTCCAGGGTGTGCAGTTCATGCTCGCCGACATGGGCATGAAGCTGGAGGCGGCCCGGCAGCTCACGTACGCCGCGGCCGGCAGGTCCGAGCGCGGTGACGCCGACCTGACGTACTTCGGTGCGGCGGCGAAGTGCTTCGCCTCGGACGCCGCCATGGAGATCACCACCGACGCGGTGCAGTTGCTCGGCGGGTACGGCTACACCCGGGACTACCCGGTCGAGCGGATGATGCGCGACGCCAAGATCACCCAGATCTACGAGGGCACCAACCAGGTCCAGCGCATCGTGATGGCCCGCCAACTGCTCAAGGACTGACGACGGAGGGCTCCGCCCGGCGGCACAACGGCCACCGGGCGGAGCCCTTCTCTCCGTTCGATCAGTTGGTCGCGTCGTCGCGTCGCGGCAGGCTGCCGGGCGGTGCCGACCAGGGCGACGTCCCACTGGTACGCCGGGGCAGCGGCTCGGTCGGCGTGTCGTCCGGGTCCGGGTAGCCGAGGCTCAGCGGCTCGGTGTCCCGTTCCGCCGCCTGCGGGGGCGGCCACTCGGTCACCGGCAGGTCCTGGGTCGTCGCCTCGGCCGGCGGCGGCACCACCGGTGCGGGCGTCGGCCAGCGCCGCCACCGCTGCCCGCTGAACGTCGCCATCAGCAGCAGCAGGCCGATCAGGAACAGGGTGCCGTTCTGCACCGGCAACCGCAGCGGCAGCGGGTCGCCGAGGAACTCCCAGTCGGCCGGGATGCGCTCGCGAACCCGGAAGGGCGCGACGAACAGCCCGACGTACGGGGTGATCAGCAGCAGCCCGGCCACCAGCGGGCCGAGCGGTGAGATGCGCAGTGTGCCGAGCAGGCCCAACACGATTCCGCCGACGGCGAGATAAACGGCCGGTTCGATCAGGTTTGCCGTGTTCGAGGTGCCGATCTCCACCCACCGGTCGACCGTCCCGGCCGACCCGTCCTGCCCCAGGGTGACCAGCACCCAGGTGACCGGTGCCACCACCAGCCCGGCGAGGAAGCTCCACAGATGTCGCATCCGCGCACCGTACCGTTTCCGCCATGACCGAGCACCTCTCCGCCGCGCCACCAGGCAAGCCGACGTCGTACTCCCGGGTGACCCTCAGCCGGATCATGACGGCGGTCGACGTGAACCTCTACGGCACCGTGCACGGCGGGGTGTTGATGAAGTTCGTGGACGACGTCGCCGGTGCCGCCGCGGCCCGACACAGCGGGGGCACGGCGGTCACCGCCGCGATCGACGAGATCGTCTTCTCCGAGCCGGTCCGGGTCGGCGACCTGATCCACGCGTACGCCCAGATCAACTGGACCGGGTTGACGTCGATGGAGGTCGGCGTACGGGTGATGGCCGAGCGCTGGGACTCGGCCGAGGCGGAGGCGGTGCGGGTGGCCACCGCGTACCTCGTCTTCGTCGGCGTCGAGGTGGGCGGCGCGCCACGGGCGGTGCGGCCGGTGCTGCCGGAGACGCCGGAGGACGAACGTCGCTGGCGCGAGGCGGAGATCCGCCGCGCCCACCGGCTGGCCCGCCGCCGCGCCATCCAGGACGCCCGGGGCGAGTCCGGCTGAGCGGTTTGTGTTAGCAGGGGACCCCGGTACTACCGCAGGCGTTAACAAGGTGCCCTTCCTTAAGATGACGCCACGGCCCACGGCACAGCGTCGTGCCGGGCCAGGGGAGGAGTGGACCAGTGACGGACGTGCTGTGGACGCCGCCGGCGGACGTGCTCCAGCGCTCACGCATCGGGGCGTACCTGCGGTGGCTGGCCGAGCACCGAGGGCTCGAATTCGCCGACTACGAGGCGCTCTGGCAGTGGTCGGTCACCGACCTGGACGCCTTCTGGCGCTCGATCTGGGACCACTTCGAGGTCGTCACGCACACCCCGCCGACCGCCACGCTGGCCGCGCGTGACATGCCGGGGGCGCGGTGGTTCCCCGACGCCACGCTCAACTACGCCGAGAACGTGCTGCGGATGCCCGGCCGGGCCGACGACGACCCGGTGGTGATCGCGCACTCGCAGACCCGCGCGCCGGTCACGCTGACCGCCGTCGAGCTGCGCGAGCAGGTCCGCCGGGTGGCCGCCGGGCTGCGCCGGCTCGGCGTGGGCGCCGGCGACCGGGTGGCCGCGTACGCGCCGAACATCCCCGAGACGTACGTGCTGCTGCTGGCCACGGCCAGCCTCGGGGCGATCTTCTCCTCGTGTGCGCCGGAGTTCGGCACCCGCAGCGTCACCGATCGCTGGCAGCAGATCGAGCCGACCGTGCTGGTCGCGGTGGACGGCTACCGCTACGGCGACAAGCCTGTGGACCGGCGTACCGAGGTGGCCGCGATCCGGGCCGCGCTGCCGTCGCTGCGGCACACGGTGAGCATCGGCTACCTCGACCCGTCGGCCCCGCCTCCGGCGGACGCGCTCTCCTGGGCCGAACTGGCCGCGCCGACCGACGAGCCGGCGACGTTCACCCCGGTCCCGTTCGACCACCCGCTGTACGTGCTCTACTCCTCGGGCACCACCGGCCTGCCCAAGCCGATCGTGCACGGGCACGGCGGCATCCTGCTGGAGCATCTCAAGATGCTCGCCCTGCACCACGACCTCGGTCCGGCCGACCGGTTCTTCTGGTTCACCACCACCGGCTGGATGATGTGGAACTTCCTGGTCTCCGGCCCGGCGGTGGGCGCGACGATCGTGCTGTTCGACGGCAACCCGGGCCACCCGGACCTGGGCGGGCTGTGGCGGTTGGCCGAGGAGACCGGCACCACCTACTTCGGCACCTCGGCGCCGTACCTGCTGGCCTGTCGCAAGGCGGGCCTGGTGCCGCGTGAGATCGCCGACCTGTCCGCGCTGCGCGGGCTGGGATCGACCGGTGCGCCGCTGCCCGCCGAGGGCTTCACCTGGGTGTACGAGTCGGTCGGCACCGACCTGCAACTCCAGTCCCTGTCCGGCGGCACCGACGTGTGCACCGGTTTCGTCGGCGGGGTGCCGTTGTTGCCGGTGCACGCCGGTGAGATCACCTGCCGGGCGCTCGGCGCCAGGGTGGAGGCCCGCTCGGCCGACGGCACCCCGGTCATCGGCGAACTGGGCGAACTGGTCATCACCGCGCCGATGCCCAGCATGCCGGTGGGCTTCTGGAACGACCCCGACGGAAGCCGCTACCGGGAGGCGTACTTCGACGTCTATCCCGGAGTCTGGCGACACGGCGACTGGATCACCATCAACGCGCGCGGCGGCTGCGTGATCACCGGTCGCTCCGACGCCACCCTGAACCGGGGCGGCGTACGTCTGGGCACCGCCGAGTTCTACTCGGTGGTGGAGGGGCTGGACGAGGTCGTCGACTCGGTGGTCGTGCACCTGGAGGACGACGAGGGCGGCGCAGGTGAGCTGCTGCTCTTCGTGGTGCTCGCCGACGGCCTGACCCTCGACGACGCCCTGCGCGCGACGATCTCCCGCGAGCTGCGGACCGCCCTCTCACCCCGGCACGCACCCGACGAGATCCACCAGGTCCGCGCGGTGCCGCGCACCCTGTCGGCGAAGAAGCTGGAGGTCCCGGTCAAGAAGATCCTCACCGGCACCCCGATCGACCAGGCCGCCGCCAAGGGCGCCCTGGCCAATCCCGACTCCCTGACCGCCTTCGCCACCCTCGCCCAATCCCGCCCCACCCCCTAACCTGTCCCGCCCTACCCCACCCCCACCCCCACCCCCCACCCCCCCGCCCTCGCCCCGTTGATCAAGAGGTTTGCGTCGGGCTCGGGCGGGATTCTGACGCAAACCCCTTGATCAACGAGCTTCGGCGTCAGTCGTGCACGGCCCGCCCCGTCGGTCATGGACCTGGGGTGGGAGCGAAAGGGATGAATGTGGTCGGAACACCAGTCACAACTCCATGATCGACGGAGGAGTGTCTCCGTCCCGCCTCTCCGTTGTCGCTGACTGGGGGCGGGCTTCCCTGTCCAGTTCGTGATCACGCTCGATCCAGGATCGAGTGGTCTCGCAGTTGCCGGGATGCCACTCGATCCTGGATCGAGCGGGCAGCATCCGAGGCGGTTCGGCGGGGTGGTGTGACGTGCGGCAAGGTGCGGCGTGCGGGATGGTGGCGGGGTGGCGGGGGAGGATGCCGGGGGAGGGCCTCAGGGGAGGGTGTGGGTGGCCTTCTCGGTGGTGGCTCGGGTGGGTAGGCGGGCGTGGTCGGGGTGGGCGCAGAGGACGGTCGACGCGCGCGCGGTGAGCGGGGCCAGCAGCCAGTCGACCGGGTCGGGCAGGGCGTCCACGTCGATCAGGACCCGCTCGCCGGACGAGATGCCCAGCTCGGTCGCGCGGGCGGTCGCGCGCTCACGCAGCGTGACGTGGTCCGGCCCGCCGGGCGGGTACGCGCCGAAGTGGTCGCCGTGCGCGCGTACCTCGGTGACGAAGTCGGCGAAGCCGGACGGCACCTCCCGCAGCGGCAGCGCGAACGGGTGCAGGGCGAGCGCGTACCGGTCGGCGGCCGACCAGTCGTCCGCCTCGGCGGCCCGGTCGGCGGTGGCGAACAGGACGTCCACGGCACCCGGGCGATCGGCCACGGTCAGGCCGGCCGACCAGCAGCCGAGCAGCACGGCGGCGGTCTGCCAGTGTGGTGGCAGCAGCACCGCCGCGGTGTCACCGGGGCCGAGCGACAGTTCGTCGACGAGCAGGTTGGCGGTCTTGGCCACCCAGTTCGTCAGCGTGGCGCCGGAGAGTTCGGTGCGCTCGCCGGTCGCGTCGTCGTACCAGGTGAGCAGCGGGCGGGTCGGGTCGGTCGCGATTGCGTCGGGCAGGACGCGGGCAATGTTGTCGGCCATCGGCGCGAACGATACGCCGCTGCCGCCCGTACTCGATGACAGTCACAAGTCGGCGAACCGTCGGGTCGGAGTCAGCGTCCGTACTCGGCACCGGCGTAGGCTTGCCCGAAGTGTTGTTCCCCACAGTCCCGCCACCACAAGGAGTCGCCCCGTGACCGCCGGTCGCCCGCCCCGCGTGCTCATCGACGCCACGAGTGTCCCCGCCGACCGCGGGGGCGTCGGTAGATACGTCGACGGCCTGCTCGGCGCCCTCGGCAAGGTGTGCGGGTCGGCGGTGGAACTGGTCGTGGTCAGTCTCCGCACCGACCTGGACCGCTATCGCCGGATGCTGCCCGGAGCCGAGATCGTCCCCGCGCCCGCCGCCGTCGCGCACCGTCCCGCCCGGCTCGCCTGGGAGCAGACCGGCCTGCCGCTGCTCGCGCAGCAGGTCGGTGCCGAGGTGCTGCACTCGCCCTTCTACACCTGTCCGTTGCGGGCCGGCTGCCCGGTCACGGTGACCCTGCACGACGCCACCTTCTTCACCGAGCCGGAGCACTACGACAAGTCCCGCCGGACGTTCTTCCGCAGCGCGATCAAGACCTCGCTGCGCCGCGCCAACCGGGTGATCGTGCCGAGCAAGGCCACCCGGGACGAGCTGATCCGGCTGCTGGACGCGGACCCGACTCGGATCGACGTGGCCTACCACGGTGTCGACCACGACGCCTTCCACGCCCCCGGCGACGAGGAGAAGGCCCGGGTACGCGCCCGGCTGGGCCTGGGCGGCAGCAGCTACGTGGCCTTCCACGGCGCGAAGGAACCGCGCAAGAACGTGCCGAACCTGATCCGTGGTTGGGCGCGGGCGGTCGCCGACCGGGAGGACCCGCCCGCGCTGGTGATCGCCGGTGGTCAGGGGCACGACGACGACATCGACCGGGCCGCCACCGAGGTGCCGTCGCACCTGCGGCTGCTGCGCCCCGGTTACCTGCGCTACGCCGACCTGCCCGGCTTCCTCGGTGGTGCCCTGGTGGCCGCCTATCCGTCCTACGGGGAGGGTTTCGGTCTGCCGGTGCTCGAGGCGATGGCGTGCGCCGCGCCGGTGCTCACCACGCCCCGCCTGTCGCTGCCCGAGGTGGGCGGCGACGCGGTGGCGTACACCAGTGAGGACCCGGACCAGATCGCCACCGACCTGGCCGCGCTGCTCGACGACGAGCCGCGCCGGTTGTCGCTGGCCAAGGCCGGTTTCGACCGGGCCAAGGAGTTCACCTGGGAATCGAGCGCCGAGGTGCACATCGCCGCGTGGTCACGGGTGCGGGCCTGACGGTGGCAACCCGGCACCCGGGGCGGGCGGTTCGGGCATGATGTCCTGGTGATCTATGTCGTCATTCCGGCGGGTGGCAGCGGCACAAGGCTGTGGCCGCTGTCCCGCTCCGGCCACCCCAAGTTCCTCCACCCGTTCACCGGCACCCCCGCCTCGTTGCTCCAGGCGACGGTGGAGCGGGCGGCGCCGCTGACCACTCCGGAGCGGACCATGGTGGTCACCGGGGCCGCGCACGCGGCGGCGGTGGCCCGCCAGTTGACCGGCGTCCCCGAGGAGAACATCCTCATCGAGCCGTCGCCGCGCGACTCCTGCGCCGCCATCGCGCTCGCCGCGGCGGTGATCGCGGTCCGGGACCCGGACGCGGTGATGGGATCGTTCGCGGCGGACCACCTCATCGGTCAGCCGGAACAGTGGGTGGAGACGGTCCGGGCGGCGGTCCGGGGCGCGGACCAGGGTCTGCTGATGACCGTCGGCATCACGCCGACCCGGGCGGAGACCGGCTACGGATACCTCCAGACCGGTGACCCGGTGGGAGACGGTCCGATGCGTCCGGTCGTCGAGTTCAAGGAGAAGCCGAACGCCGAGGTGGCCGAGGCGTACGTCCGATCCGGCCGGTACCTGTGGAACGCCGGCATGTTCGTCTGGCGGGTGTCGGCGTTCCTCGCCGAACTGGCCCGCCAGCAGCCCGCCCTGCACACCGGGGTGACCGCGATCGCGGCGGTGTGGGGCACGCCCGAGCAGGACGACGTGCTCGGCGCGGTCTGGCCGACGCTGCCGAAGATCTCGGTCGACTACGCGGTGATGGAGGGTGCGGCGAGCGCCGGCCGGGTCGCCACGGTGCCGGGCGACTTCCGCTGGAACGACGTGGGTGACTTCCACACCCTCGGCGAGGTGTTGCCGACCGACGACGACGGCAACGTGGTGCTCGGTGGCGACGTCAAGTCCGAGGTGCTGTTGCGGGACAGCAGCGGTTGTGTGGTGGTGCCGCAGTCCGGGCGCATGGTGGCCGGTGTCGGCGTGCACGACCTGATCGTGGTCGACACGCCGGACGCGCTGCTGGTCTGCCCGCGCGGACGCGCCCAGGACGTCAAGGCGATCGTGGACGAGCTCAAGGCACGAGGTGAGGACAAGCTCGTCTGAACGCGGCCAGCCCGGGCGGGATGAGCCGGGCGGTCCCGCCGGCCAGCGGTTGCGGTAGCTGGTCCGGCGGGAACCAGCCGAGCGCCTCGGACTCCGCGCTGACCGTCTCCACCGCACCGGGCGGGGCGAAGACGGCGAAGCGTACGTCGTGGTGCAGGGATCCGCCCTGGCAGCCGACCTCGTGCACGTCCACGTCGATCGGCACCGGGTCGACCCGCAGGCCGGTGATGCCGGACTCCTCGGTCGCCTCGCGGAGTGCGGCCCCGGCCAGCGTCCCGTCACCCGACTCGCAGTGCCCGCCGAGCTGCACCCAGCGGTGGAACTTGCGGTGCAGGCAGAGCAGCACCCGGGTGCCGGTCGCGTCGAAGAGCAGGGCGCTGGCGGTGACGTGTCCGGCCCGGTGCTCGCGGCTCATCGCGACCGGTCCGGCGGTCAGCAGGTCGAGGGTGCGGTCCCGGGCGGTCGCGGCGTCCGGGCTGGTCGGCGTCCATCCGGTGAGGACCGCCGACGCGTCGGTGTGCAGTGCGGGCCAGCCGTCCGCCGGGGCCTGCGGGTGCTCGTCGGTTGCATGAGGCGTCGACACGGCCCCTCCTTCCGTCCCGCACAGCGTACGGGCGGTCGGGAGGGGAGTGGCGGGGCGGGACGGCGGACGACCGGGTGGCACCCCTGCGGAAGCGTGAGCCGCAGACCCTCGTATGGTGCCGCCCGGCCGTGCCTTCCCCGGCCCCCGGACTCCGCTGTGGGGCGACACGCGATGCGTGCTGTCCCTGCGGCACGCAGAGCATGGCGGACCCGGGTGCCGGGAGTCGAGGTCTTTTAGCCCACGCTTAACAGACCAAGGCAATGTGTCCCAGGTAAAGTGCCAAGCGTCGCCGGGCGTCCCTCAGTCGGGTGACGGGGAGTCGTTCCATGCTGAAGATCCATTTCTCCGGCGAGGACATCCTCCGGACCAGAGTCGCTCCGGCTGCGGACCCGATCTGGGAAGTGGTGCTGAGCCTGCATCTGCTGCCCGGACGCAGCCGGGACCCACTGCTCGCCGGGTGGCGACGTGAGGTCATGCGCGGCCTACGCCGGCAGGATGACGCCGACGGGCTGCGGTTGCTGCTGGCGTTGAACCCGCCGCGTGGCTACTTCCCGGACTTCCTCACCCCGTACGAGAGTGTCGGCGGGTTCGAGGCCGGGATGGAGGCGCTGCGGCGTACCCCTGCGACGTTGCTGCACCGCGACCTGAGCCGGCTGGCCAGTGGTCGGAGCCTGCCCACCGGGGCCGACGCCCTGGCCCGGGGTGAGCCGCGGGCGTTGGACGACCTGACCGACGCGATGAGCCGGTACCGCGACCTGGCCCTCGGTCCCTACTGGGAGCGGGTGCAGGCGGCGGTGGACGCCGACCGGAACCGGCGGGCGCGGGCCATGCTCGACGGCGGCATCGAGGGTCTGCTGACCTCTCTGCGGCCGGGTGTGCGCTGGGAGTCCGGTGTGCTGCACATCCCCGACTATCCGAACAGCCGCGAACTGCACCTGCTGGGGCGAGGGCTGCTGCTGGTGCCGTCGTACTTCTGCGCGAAGACACCGGTGGCGCTGGTCGACCCGGAGTTGCCGCCGGTGCTGGTCTATCCGGTGGACCGGCTGGGCGGGCTGGTCGCCGACGAGGTCGACGGGACTGGCACCGGCCACAAGGCGTTGGCCGCGCTGCTCGGCCGGACCCGGGCCGCGGTGCTCGCGGCCACCGACGGCGGGTGCAGCACCGGCGAGCTGGCCCGCCGGTTGCGGATCTCGGCGGCGGCGGCCAGCCAGCACACCACCGTGCTGCGCAATGCCGGCCTGCTGGTGAGCCACCGCGACCGCAACACCGTCCTGCACACCCCCACCCCGCTGGGGCGCGCCCTGCTCAACCCCTGACCGACGGGCCCGGCGGCGGGCCCTCGGAGGGGCGGCGGCGGGCCCTCAGAGGGCCAGGGAGGCGGCGGCGGTGGTGGCCGGCGGCGGGGGGAGGAGTTGGGAGGGGACGTGGTGGGCCGCGAGGGCGGTCCGCAGGCGCTGCACGTCGGTGCCGAAACGGACCAGTTGGACCGTGCCGACCGGGGTGGGCGGGGAGCACAGCACCAGGCCGGTGGCGCGGTCCGGCCAGCCGGGCACGGTGGTGACCAGTCCGGCGCGTACGTCGTCGTCGACGACCTGGGTGAACACCGTGCCGGGCGCCACGACGTCGATGACCGAGGCGATCGCCGCGGCGACCACCGCCGGGTCGGGGCGTACCTCGCCGGGGCGGTCCGGCAGGTGTGCGGCCTCGGTCAGCCCGGCCGCCCGGGCCTCGGCGGTGCCGAGCGAGAACAGGTCCATCGACGCGTCCCGCACCAGGACCCGCGCACCGTCGCCGTCGTCGTCCTGCCCGGCGGTCAGGTAGCCCCGGACCACCGCGACCGGCATCTGGTCGCACTTGCCCTTGATCAGTTCGCCCGCGCCGGCCAGCTCGTCGACCACGGCCATCTGGGTCAACACCAGCTCGTTGCCGTACGGGTCGACCTCGCCCCGGTGGTCCCGGATCGCGTCCATCCCGGCCACCCCGAGGGCCACGTCGGTGAGCCCGTTGCGCCACGGCCGACCCATGGTGTCGCTGATGATCACAGCGACGTTCACGCCGTGACGGGCCCGCAGGCCGGCGCGCAGTGCCCGGGCCGAGGCGTCCGGGTCCTCCGGGAGCAGCACCAGCCGGGTCTTGTCGACGTTCGAGGCGTCGATGCCGGCGGCCGCCATCACGAAGCCGTGCCGGGTCTGCACGATCCGGGTCGGGCCGCGCGACGCCACCACCCGGACCGTCTCCGAGGCCAGCACCTCGTCCCGGGCGGCCTGCCGCTCCGGGCCGTCGGCCGGTACGTCCACCAGCCGCCCCTCCGCCTTCGAGACGATCTTGCTGGTCACCACCAGCACGTCGCCGTCGCGCAGCCAGGGTGCCGCGCCGCCGATCAGCGCCGCCAGGTCGTCACCCTCGGTCACGTGGCCGATGCCCGGCACCGGCAGGATCTCCAGTCTCACGTCAACTCCACCGCGGCGCGGACCATCGCCGCCGTCGCCGCCTCGTCGGTCATCCGCAGCGGCACCGCGCGTACGGTCACGTCCGGCACCTGGGTGCCCGCATCCTCCTCGGCGACCAGCCATCCGTCGAGCAGGCCACCGGTGGCCCGGCTGCCGTACAGCCCGCCGACCCCGGCGGCGGTGCACGGCACGCCGACCACGGAGAGGCACCGGTCCGCCATGCCGCGCACCGGTGCGCCACCGATGATCGGCGACACCCCGACCACCGGTGCCGGACCGCCGGTCAACGCCTCCCGTACACCCGGCACGGCGAGAATCGGCGCGATGCTGACCACCGGGTTGCTCGGTGCCACCAGCACCACGTCGGCACCGGCGATCGCCTCCGTCACGCCGGGTGCCGGCTTCGCGGCCTCCGCGCCGACGAAGACGAACCGGTGCGTCGGCACCTGGGCGCGGTACCGGATCCACCACTCCTGGAAGTGGATCGCCCGCTGCCCGTCGGCGCCGTCGCCGGCCTCGTCGGGCGGGGTCACCACCACGTGCGTCTCCAGGCGGTCGTCGGTCGCCGGCAGCAGGCGTACGCCGGGCTGCCAGCGGGTCGCCAACGCGTCGGTCACCTGGTGCAGCGGATAACCGGCGTCGAGCATGGTGGTGCGTACCAGATGGGTGGCCAGGTCCTTGTCGCCCAGCCCGAACCAGCTCGGCTCGGCACCGTACGCGGCCAGCTCGGTCTTGACCGTCCAGCTCTCGCCGGTACGACCCCAGCCGCGCTCGGGGTCGGCCCCGCCGCCGAGGGTGTACATGACGCTGTCCAGATCCGGGCAGACCCGGAGCCCGTGCAGGCGCAGATCGTCGCCGACGTTGACCACGGCGGTCACCTCGGCGCCCACCTCACGGGCGTACGCACGCACCCCGAGCAGGAACCGGGCACCCCCGATTCCGCCGGTCAGAACCACGACACGCATCAGCCCATCCTCGCCTACGTGACGCCTCCGACGGCCAGTCGCCCGGGGAGACTAGGCTCACGTCGGCATCTGTCCGCTTTCGCCCCCAGGGAGAGTTCGTGACCAGCCCCGTGGAGCATCCGCCCACCGACCCGACCCCGGCCCGTCAGGTGACCGGGCCGCTTCGGGAACTCGTCGCCCTCGTGCTCCTCGGCGCGAACGCCGTCTTCCTCTTCGTCGCGCTGATCCGGTTGATCACCCCGCAGGGCCCCTACAGCACGGTGACCGGCCGGGCGGGCAGCGCGTTCTTCGGCTTCGTCGGGCTGGAGGCGATCGTCCTGCCACTGCTGGCGGTGCTGCTCGCCACCCACCTCGCCCCGGTGGTCGGCAAGGCGAAGCTGATCACTCAGGCGGCCCTGATCGAGTACGCGGTCAGCGTCGTGCTCGGCGGCCTGACGCTGTTGATCTGGACGGTCGGTCGGCTGGCCGAGGCGGAGATCTTCGACGCCCTGACCGGCGTCATGGCCCGGGCGGCCTGGGTGGCGTTGTTCGGCGCGGCGGCGTACGTGGTCTGGACCGTCTGGCGGCGGCTCTACCACGTGCCCAAGCCCAAGCAGGAGCCTGGCCTGTACGGCACCCCGCAGCAGGGCTGGGGCCCGCAGGGCAACCCGGGACAGCCCGGCGGCTACCCGGGTGGGTGGCAGCAGCAGCCCGGTCCGGGTGGCGGTTGGGCCGGTGGCGAGCAGCCCGGCGGTTACCCCGGCCAGGCCGGCTACCCGGGCGCGGGTCAGCCCGCCGGTTACCCCGGTCAGCCGGGCGGTTACCCGGGCGAGCAGCCGAGCGGATACCCCGGCGGTCAGCCGGGCGGGGACCAGCCGGGCTGGCCGGTGGCGGGCCAGGCACCCGGCGGGCCGCCGTCCGCCCCGCACACCTGGCCGCCGCACGGCCAGCCGGTCGTGCCGCCGCAGCCGCCGGCGCCGACCTCTCCGGCGGCGCCGCCGTTCGGGCAGCCCCCGTCGGCCGACCCGACCCAGACCATCCCGCGTCAGGGCACCGAGCCGGGCCAGGCGGTGCCGCCGCCGGGCGAGGGCGACCGCACCCAGCGGATCGACCCGGGCGACAAGCCCGCCTGACCGGCATTTGACCAGCCGGGCGGCCGGGTGCGGTTGCCCACGTGGGGGGTGTGCGGCCGGCGACAGCGCCTAGGCTGGGCGGATGGTTGATCGCAGCGAGCCTGGGCCTGCGGAGGCGGCCGTCCGGCGGGCCCTGCGCCGGGCCGCCGCCGGCCGGGCGCTCGACGTCGACGAGGCGTCCGCACTGCTGAGCGCCCGCGGCACCGCCCTCACCGAGTTGCTCGACGTCGCCGGGGCGATCCGCGACGCCGGCCTGCGTGACGCCGGGCGGCCGGGCGTGGTCACGTACTCGAAGAAGGTCTTCGTGCCGCTGACCCGGCTCTGCCGGGACCGCTGCCACTACTGCACCTTCGCCACGGTGCCGCACCGGCTGCCGGCGGCGTTCCTCGACCGCGACGAGGTGCTCGCCATCGCCCGCGCCGGTGCGGCCCAGGGCTGCAAGGAGGCGCTGTTCACCCTCGGCGACCGGCCGGAGGAGCGCTGGCCGGCGGCCCGACAGTGGTTGGACGAGCGGGGCTACGAGTCCACCCTGGACTACCTACGGGCGTGCGCGGTCGCGGTGCTGGAGGAGACCGGCCTGCTGCCGCACCTGAACCCGGGCGTGCTCTCCTGGTCGGAGCTGCAACGGCTCAAGCCGGTCGCGCCCAGCATGGGGATGATGCTGGAGACCACCGCGACGCGGCTCTGGTCGGAGCCGGGCGGCCCGCACTACGGCTCGCCCGACAAGGAACCGGCGGTGCGGTTGCGGGTGCTCGACGACGCCGGCCGGGTCGGCGTTCCGTTCACCACCGGCATCCTGATCGGCATCGGCGAGACACCCGCCGAGCGGGTGGACGCGATCTTCGCCATCCGGCGGGCGCACCGGGAGTACGGCCACCTCCAGGAGGTGATCGTGCAGAACTTCCGCGCCAAGCCGGACACCGCGATGCGCGGGATGCCGGACGCGGAACTGCACGACCTGGCGGCCACCGTCGCGGTGGCCCGGCTGCTGCTCGGCCCGAAGGCCCGCATCCAGGCGCCGCCGAACCTCATCGCCGGTGAGTACGACCTGCTGCTGCGGGCCGGAATCGACGACTGGGGCGGTGTCTCCCCGGTGACCCCGGACCACGTCAACCCGGAACGCCCGTGGCCGCAGCTCGACGAGTTGGCGGAGCGCACCGCCGCGGCCGGGTTCGTACTACGCGAGCGGCTGACCGTCTACCCCGAGTACGTCCGGGCCGGTGAGCCGTGGCTGGATCCGCGCCTGCTGCCGCACGTCACCGCGTTGGCCGAGCCGTCGACCGGGCTCGCCGTGGAGTCGGCCCGGCCGGTCGGTCGCCCCTGGCAGGAGCCGGACGAGACCTTCGGGGGTCGGACCGACCTGCACGTCGACATCGACCGCACGGGACGGACCGAGGACCGGCGGGGCGACTTCGACCACGTCTACGGGGACTGGTCGGAGGTGGCGGCCAAGGTCGCCGTACCGCCCGCCGGCCCGGCCGGTCGGTCGGTCGCCGCCGGTGCCGGTGACGCCGATCTGCGGGCCGGGCTGCGGCTGGCCGCCGAGAACCCGGCGGCGCTGCTCGAACCCCGGCACGCCGACGCCGCGATGGCGCTGTTCGGCGCGGACGGCCCGGCCCTGGACGAACTCTGCCGCCGCGCCGACGACCTGCGCCGGGACGCGGTCGGCGACGACGTCACGTACGTCGTCAACCGCAACATCAACTTCAGCAACGTCTGCTACGTGGGTTGCCGGTTCTGTGCCTTCGCGCAGCGGGAGCGGGACGCCGACGCGTACCGCCTGTCGGTGGAGCAGGTCGCCGACCGGGCGCAGGAGGCATGGGAGGCCGGTGCCGGGGAGGTCTGCATCCAGGGCGGCATCGACCCGAAGCTGCCGGTCACCATCTATGCCGACCTGGTCCGGGCGATCAAGGCGCGGGTGCCCCGGATGCACGTGCACGCCTTCTCCCCGATGGAGATCGTCACCGCCGCCGCGAAGGCCGGGGTGCCGGTGAAGGAGTGGCTGACCGGGTTGCGTGAGGCCGGGCTGGACACCATCCCCGGGACGGCGGCGGAGATCCTCGACGACGAGGTGCGCTGGGTGCTGACCAAGGGCAAACTGCCCACCGCCGCCTGGGTCGAGGTGGTCAGCACCGCCCACGAGCTGGGCATCCGGTCCAGCTCCACGATGATGTACGGCCACGTGGACCACCCCGGACAGTGGTTGGCGCACTTCCGGGTGCTGGCCGGCGTGCAGGACCGCACCGGCGGGTTCACCGAGTTCGTGGCGCTGCCCTTCGTGCACACCAACGCCCCGATCTATCTGGCCGGTATCGCCCGGCCGGGGCCGACCTGGCGGGAGAACCGGGTGGTGCACGCGATGGCCCGGGTGCTGCTGCACGGGCGGATCGACAACATCCAGTGCTCCTGGGTGAAGCTGGGTGACGAGGGCACGGTGGAGATGCTCCGCAGCGGCTGCAACGACCTGGGCGGCACGTTGATGGAGGAGACCATCTCGCGGATGGCCGGCTCGGGCAACGGTTCGGCGCGTACCGAGGAGCAGTTGCGGGCGATCGCGACGGCGGCCGGTCGTCCGGCGCGTAGGCGTACGACTGCGTACGGTCACGTTAGCGCCTAGCGTCGAACCTTCGCGCGTCCCCGGCCGTACCTGTCGATGCCGGCGGCGGGATCGGCGAGGACTGCCGCCGGCACCTGAGATTCGGGGGCCTGCGCGGTCCGTGCGGTGACCCCCGTCCGTCATCGCGGGCGCGTGTGCGCCGCCGGAAAGGTTGGCCATGATCACTGAGAGAAGGCGGACGCGGCAGTGGCCGCGACTGACCCGCCGGCAGACGTTGACGGCCGCGGCCAGCGCCACGCTCGGTGCCGCAGCCCTGGCGGTGCCGGGCCTCTCGGCCGCCGGCGACGACGACAAGGGGACCGCGGCCGGCGCGGACGAGACGATCGTGGTGCACCTGCGCGACGCCCGCTCCGGCACGATGGACGTCTTCGTCGGCCAGTCCCGCATCGAGGTGCGCGACCGTGGTCTGGCGGACCGGCTGCGCAAGGCCGCCACACGCCGCTGAACGTGCCCACCCGACCTCCGCCCGCCACGCCGGGCGTCCCCGACCGCCGCGCCCGTCACCGGCGCTGAGCGGTCACCCGCCACCGCCGTACGGGCGGTCGCGTACTCCGGTCCGGCGCGGGCTCTCGGCGCCCGGCCGTCCATCCAATGCACACTTTCGCCCAGTGAGGTGGGTTCGTCATGTCTTCACACCGCGAGGCGCCGGAGATCGCCAAGGATCCGGTCGCCGATTCGTCGGACCTGTACGCCTTCGTCACGCCGGACCGTCCGGACACGGTGACGCTGATCGCCAACTACGTGCCGTTGCAACTGCCCTCCGGGGGGCCGAACTTCTTCGAGTTCGGCGACGACGTGCGCTACGAGATCCACATCGACAACAACGGTGACGGTCAGCCGGACGTCACTTACCGTTTCGAATTCACCACCGAAATCACGAACGCGAACAGTTTTCTCTACAACACCGGGCCGATCGATTCGCTGGACAGCGAGAACTGGAACCGGCGGCAGTTCTACAGCCTGACCCGGATCGCCGGTGGGCGGGAACAGCGGCTGGCGCGCAAGCTGCCCTGCCCGCCGTGCAACGTCGGCCCGCTCTCCACCCCGAAGTACGGCGATCTGGTCCGCCAGGCCACCTTCTCGCTCTCCACCGGGGAGAAGGTCTTCGCCGGACAGCGCGCCGACGGGTTCTTCGTCGACCTCGGGGCGATCTTCGACCTCGGCACGCTGCGCCCGTTCCAGCAGTTGCACGTGGCCGGGAAGAAGATCTTCCAGGAGCCCGGCCAGCCGGTCAACGCCACCGACCGGCTCAACGTGCACAGCCTCGCCCTCCAGGTGCCCCTGGATCGGGTGCGCCGCAAGGCGAACCGCTACCACTGGCAGGAGCCCGCCTCGGTGATCGGGGTCTGGACCTCGGCGTCGCGCCGCCAGGTGCGGGTGCTCGGCGACAGGGTGGCGGCGGACACCAGCACCGGGCCGTTCACGCAGGTGTCCAGGTTGGGCAACCCACTGTTCAACGAGGTCATCGTGCCGATGGCGCAGAAGGACCTGTGGAACACCCTGCCGCCGTCGGAGGACAAGCGGTTCGCCCAGTTCGTCGAGCGGCCCGAGTTGGCGGCCCTGCTGCCGGTGCTCTACCCGGACGTCTTCCCGAACCTGGACAAGCTGAACAAATCCGAGAAGGCGCGGGCGGACCTGGTCGCCATCCTGCTCACCGGTGTCCCGGAGGGGCTGATCGACGGCTTCACCAACGCCACCGGCGAGGTGCAGGCCGACATGCTCCGGCTGAACACCGCGATCCCGCCGGCCCGCCGCCCGAACCGCAACGGCGTACTCGCCGGTGACCTGGCCGGCTTCCCCAACGGCCGGCGGGTCACCGACGACGTGGTGACGATCGCCCTGCGCGCCATCGCGGGCCTGACGGTGCCGCTGGTGGACCGGAAGTTCCAGCCGGACGAGGCGGCCGCCGCGGTGACCCCGGGGCTGAGCGCCGCCGACGTGACCGCGCCCTTCCTGCGCAACTTCCCCTTCCTCGGTACGCCCTACGACGGCTTCAACAACCCGGGAGTGTCGTCATGAGCGAGCGCAGCGAGCGAATCATCGGCGCAGTGGTGTGCCGGCGCGGAGCGAAGCGGAGGACGGCATGAGCGAGCGAATCATCGGTGCCGTCGGCTCTCGTGTCGGCGCGGAGCGAAGCGGAGTGTCGGCATGAGCGAGCATGTGCACACATACGGTCCGACGGGGACCGGTACTGTTGTGCTTGACCTGGGCGGGGACACCGGTGCCCTGATCGTGCACACCGGACGCCACCTGCTCGGCCGGGAGATCGAGGTCAGCCGGCCGGACCACGACGGCGAGCCGCGGACCCACTCCGCCGTACGCGAGCGGCAGGTCCTGGACGGCACCTTCCACAGTGCGGTCTACCCGGACCTACCGGCAGGTACCTATACCGTCTGGTGGGACGACGATACGCCGGCCGGGACGGTCCGGGTGGCCGGTGGAGTGGTCACCGAATTCACCTGGCCCACCAGCCCTTCCGGGGCCTCTGACTGACGGCTCAGGCTTCCGCACGACCGCGCCCCGTCCACGATGTGGACGGGGCGCGGTCGTCGTCTGCCCGGTCGATGGGCGGTCTCGGTCAAGTCGGGCTAACCTTGCGGTTCAAGATCAACCGATCTTGACGGGTGGCCTCCCGAAGGCCGACGCGGGGCGAGATCACCCCTGTCTCGGGTCGCGCGCCACGGGAGAAAACTCGGGCAACTCGCCGGAGAGGGCGTTACTCGGCCGGGGTCTGAATCGATAGGGCATGGCGAGACCGGGTGCGTGTCGGGAGGGCGACTCCATTATCAAGTTTGGCTTGACGCCGCACGCATTACACGCGTGTAATTTGAATGGGGTTGTTCGCACGAACCGCAGCAAACGGGACCGGACGGACAAGCACGCCTTTCGCGTGGGGGGTTGCAGCGGCGATGGTGCCGGTGCGCGACAAGGAGGCAATTGATGGACGGCCAGCTCGAGGCGGCCGACCTGCTCGGAAACGCGCCGGAGTGGCAGGAGCGAGCGCTCTGCTCGCAGACCGACCCGGAGGCGTTCTTTCCCGAGAAGGGCGGCTCGACCCGCGAAGCGAAGCGCATCTGCTCGCGGTGCGAGGTCAAGACCGAATGCCTCGAATACGCTCTCGGCCACGACGAGCGGTTCGGGATCTGGGGTGGGCTCTCCGAGCGTGAGCGGCGCAAGCTCAAGCGGCGAGCAGCCTGAGTCGTCGGGAAGGGACGGTCGGGGGACGTCCCGCCCCGGGGATGACGACGCGCCGTGGGGGGTCACGGCGATCGGGTCAGGCCAACTCGTCCGGGTCGACGCCGAGCAGGTTCGCCACCTGTTCGATGATCACGTCGTGCACCAGGTCGGCGAGATCCTCGCGGTCCATGGCCCGGAACTCCAGCGGACGCCGATACAGCACGATGCGGGGTGGCACCTCCTGGCGTCCCGGTCGACCCGGCAGCAGCCGGGCCAACGGCACCTCGCCGTCCTCCAGCACGTCGGTGTCATAGACGTTGAGGTCCGGCGGGACGTCCTCGACAGCGAACTCCACCCCGGCGAGTTCCTTGGCGAAGCGACGCTCCAGCGTCTCGACGGTGTCCAGCACCAGATCGTCGAAGATCTCCGCCTTGGTGCGCGCCAACGGCACGGTGGCCGGCACCAGCCGCCCGCGCAGACCGCGCCCGTGCCGGTCACGGTGCGCCCGCCGGCCGGGGCCGGGGCGGCGGTTCTCCGGACTCGTCATGAGCCAAAGGGTAGCCGCCATCGCGCCCCTGTCCGCAGCAGCGCCGGTACCTGGCGCGCCGCGTCCCGGGCCGAAATGTGATCACCAAGACGGGCGTGTCGTAACGCGAACCGGTGCGCCGGACCCGGTAATGGGGATACCCTGCGCCCGTGAGGTCACCACGGCGCTGCTCCCGTAACGGCTGCCCCCGGCAAGCGGTCGCCACGCTGACCTATGTCTACAACGAGTCGACGGCTGTGGTGGGCCCGCTCGCCGCCTTCGCCGAACCGCACACCTACGACCTGTGCGAGCCGCACGCCCGGAGCCTGACCGCACCGCGTGGCTGGGAGGTGGTCCGGCACGAGGGCGAGTTCGAGCCCCCGCCGCCCACCACCGACGACCTGGTCGCACTCGCCGAGGCAGTCCGCGAAGCCGCCCGCCCGGCCCCCCGCCCTCCGCAGGACGACCAGGCCCAGCAGGCCGCACCCCCCACCACCTCGTCCCGCCGAGGCCACCTCCGCGTAATCCCCCCCACCCACTAACCCCACCCACGCGCTCTCCCCGCGCGTGCGCGCCCGCGCCCTGCCCTGCGGCGTTGATCAAGAAGTTTGCGTCAATTCCTGGCGGCTGGGCCGACCAAACTTCTTGATCAACGCGTCAAGGCGGGGGAGGCGGGGGAGGGGAGCGGCGGGGTCAGTGGCCTAGGAGGCGGGAGAAGGTGGCGGCGCGGCGGGATGCCCGGCCGGTACGGGACTCGCGTTCGTCGGCGGAGAGCATCAGGCGGAGTCCGGCGTTGACCGCGAGCCAACGCAGGGGCTCCGGCTCCCATCGGGGCGAGCGGTGGTTGACCCAGGGCAGGCGGGTCAGCTCGGTCGGTTCGTTCCGGATCAGGTCGGCCAGCGTACGACCGGCCAGGTTGCTGGTGCCCACCCCGTCGCCGACGTACCCGCCGGCCCAGCCCAGCCCGTCGGCACGGTGGTAGCCGACCGAGGCCGACCAGTCCCGGGCCACCCCGAGCGGGCCGCCCCAGGTGTGCGTGACCGGCACCTCCGGGCCGAGCGCCGGAAAGAGGTCGCCGAGCGTACGCCGGAGTGCGGCGAAGACCCGTGGCTCCCGGTCGTAGTCGGCGCGGACCCGCGAGCCGAAGTGGTACGGGGCACCCCGCCCGCCGAAGGCGAGCCGGCCGTCGGCGGTGCGTTGGCCGTAGATGATGACGTGCCGGTGGTCGGAGAACGTCTCCCGCTCGGCCAGCCCGATCTCGGCCCAGGTCTCGTCGGGCAGCGGCTCGGTGGCGATCATCAGTGAGTAGACCGGGGCGAGGGCCCGCCGGTGCCCGGTCAGCCCCGGCGTGTAACCCTCGGTCGCCCGGATCACCACCGGGGCGCGTACGGTGCCGGCCGGGGTGACCGCCGCGCGGGGCCGGATCTCGGTGACCGGGGTGCGTTCGTGGATCGTCACGCCCCGGCGTTCCACGGCGCGGGCCAGGCCACGGACCAGGCGCGCCGGGTGCACGGCCGCGCAGTGCGGCGTGTAGGTGGCGGCGCGTACCCCGCTGGCACCGCACCGGACCACGGCGTCCGCCGGGCCGAGCAGGTCCAGGTCCTCCGGGCCGAAGCCGAACTCCCGCGCCTCCGCCACCGCCGCCTTGGCCCGCTGCACCTGCGGCGCGCTGCGGGCCAACACCACCGTGCCACCGTACGACCAGTGGCAGTCGATGCCCTCGGTGGCGACCACCCGGCCGACCTCGCGGACCGTGTCGTGCATGGCGTGCTGCATGGCGATCGCGGCGTCCCGGCCGTGCCGCCGGGCCAGCCCGGTCAGCGAGGTGGGCAGCAGCGCGGAGCACCAGCCGCCGTTGCGCCCGGAGGCGCCGAAGCCGGCCACCTGGCGTTCCAGGACCACGATCCGCAGGGCCGGCTCTGCCTCGGCGAGGTAGTACGCCGTCCACAGCCCGGTGTACCCCGCGCCCACGATGACCACGTCCGCGACGGTGTCACCGGCCAACGGCGGGCGCGGGGTCAACGGCTCGTCCACGGTGGACAGCCAGTACGACAGGTCCTGGTAGGCCACCACCGCCTCCTAGAGTTTGGTCCAGGCCTCGGTGAGTACGCCCCGCAGGATCTGCTCGATCTCGTCGAACTGCTGCTGCCCGGCGATCAGCGGCGGGGCGAGCTGCACCACCGGGTCGCCCCGGTCGTCGGCCCGGCAGTAGAGCCCGGCGGAGAACAACGCGCTGGACAGGAAGCCGCGCAGCAGTCGCTCGGACTCGGCCTCGTCGAAGGTCTCCCGGGTGTTCTTGTCCTTGACCAGCTCGATGCCGTAGAAGTAGCCGTCGCCCCGGACGTCGCCGACGATCGGCAGGTCGTGAAGCTTCTCCAGGGTCGACCGGAAGGCCGCCTCGTTGGCGCGTACGTGCCCGACGAGGTCCTCCCGGGCGAAGACCTCCAGGTTGGCCAGGGCCACCGCGCAGGAGACCGGGTGCCCGCCGAAGGTCACCCCGTGCGCGAACATGCCGGTCTCGGTGAGGAACGGCTCCATCAGCCGGTCGCTGGCGATCATCGCGCCGAGCGGGGCGTACCCCGAGGTGATGCCCTTGGCGGTGGTGATGATGTCCGGCTGGTACCCGTAGCGGGTCGCGCCGAAGTACTCGCCGAGCCGACCCCACGAGCAGATCACCTCGTCGCTGACCAGCAGCACGTCGTACGCGTCGCAGATCTCGCGGACCCGCTCGAAGTACCCGGGCGGCGGCGGGAAGCAGCCGCCCGAGTTCTGCACCGGCTCCAAGCAGACCGCCGCGACGGTGTCCGGCCCCTCCCGCTCGATGGCCCGCCCGATCTCCTCGGCGGCCCAGCGACCGAACGCCACCGGGTCGTCGCCGTGCTCCGGAGCCCGGTAGAAGTTGGTGTTCGGCACCTTGATCCCGCCCGGCACCAGCGGCTCGAAGTCCGTCTTGATGCCCGGCAGCCCCGTGATCGACAGAGCGCCCATGGAGGTGCCGTGATAGGCGATGTACCGGCTGACCACCTTGTGCTTGGTGGGCTTGCCGACCCGCTTGAAGTACGCCCGGGCCAGCTTCCAGGCCGCCTCGACCGCCTCCGAGCCGCCGGTGGTGAAGAAGACCCGGTTCAGGTCGCCCGGGGCCAGCTCCGAGATCCGTTCGGCCAGCTCCACGGCGGTCGGGTGGGCGTACGACCAGAGCGGGAAGTACGCCAGCTCCCCGGCCTGCTTGGCGCCGGCCTCGGCCAGCTCGGTGCGACCGTGGCCAGCGTTGACCACGAAGAGCCCGGCGAGTCCGTCCAGGTAGCGGCGACCCTGCGAGTCCCAGACGTACGCGCCCTCGCCGCGCACGATCGTCGGTACCTCGCCTGCGGAGTAGCTCGCCATCCGGGTGAAATGCATCCAGAGGTGGTCGGTGGCGTTCGCCATGTCAGCCCCATCGGGTCTCGGGCCGGTCAGGGGTTCACCGGCCGCTCTGCTCACGGTTATCCCACAGCCCGCCGCCGCGAGGCAAGTGCAATCGGTTGAACTTAAGCCTCGAAGCAACGGATTTAGCGAGCTTATCCGACGTAGTGCAACGGAATCCGCATCGCCGCCGCCCGGCGGCGTCCTCCTGCGGGTCCGGTCCGTCAGCTCGTCAGCTGGTCGGGACTCGCTGCTCCCGCGCCAGTTCGTCGGGCCTTCGGCGTTAGTTGTTCGGGCGTTCGGGCGCTCCGGTGTTCCCGCGCCAGCTCGTCGGGTCCCGCTGATCTCCGCGCGCGCCAGTTCACGAGCGGCGTTGCCCGGCTTGCCGGGGTCACCTCTCGGTCGCCTTTTCAGACCTCGGGGCTCGGACCCGGCGGCTGGTGAGGTCGGACCCCGGTGGCTCGGGCCCCCGGCGGCTCGGACCTCGTGGCTCGGACCTCGTGGCTCGGACTCCCGGCGCTCGGACCTCCAGCGCTCGGGCCTCCTGGCGGGCGGCGCCTGGTGTCCCGGGCAGACGGTGCCTCGCTGTCGATCGCTCAAGATCTTGGACAGTTTCCGTTTCGCGCTAACGGAAACTGTCCAAGATTCACATTCGCGAGGTGGTGGCCGAGCGTGCCGACCTTGCTAGCGCGAGATGGGAGACCTTCACTCCGACGCCTGGCGCGCGTTCGTCACCACCCTCCCGCGCTGACCTCCCGCGCGCCGATCATGGAGGTATGGCAGCGACAAACCGGGGCGATCGGCGCGTTTCCGCGACCACAGCTCCATGATCGGCGGGGCGGGGCGGGGCGGGGCGGGGGCGCGCAGGGTGAGGGCGAGTGGGGCGGGGGCGCGCAGGGTGAGGGCGAGTGGGGCGAGGGCGAGTGGGGCGAGGGCGAGTGGGGCGAGGGCGAGTGGGGCGAGGGCGAGTGGGGCGAGGGCGAGTGGGGCGGAGGTGCGCGGGGCGCACACTCAGGCGGTGCCCCAGCTGTAGGTCTGCTTGCGGAGTTTGAGGTAGACGAACGCCTCGGTGGAGAGCACTCCGGAGACTGCGCGCAGCCGTTGCAGGATCTCCAGCAGATGCTCGTCGTTGCGGCAGACCACCTCGGCCAGCAGGTCGAAGGAGCCGGCGGTGATCACGACGTAGTCGACCTCGTCGAGTTCGGCGATCCGGTCCGCGACGCTCTCCAGGTCGCCGTCCGTGCGCAGCCCGATCATGGCCTGGCGGGGGAAGCCGAGTTGGAGCGGGTCGGTCACCGCGACGATCTGCATCACCCCGGCGTCGAGCAGCCGTTGTACACGTTGACGTACCGCCGCCTCGGAGAGGCCGACCGCCTTGCCGATGGTCGCGTACGGGCGACGGCCGTCCTGCTGGAGCTGTTCGATGATCTGCTTGGCCACGTCGTCGAGCAGTACGTGGCTGGCACCCTCCCGCACGCTGACCCGGCGTCCGCCGGTGGCGTTGTCCTGCTGCCGGTTCGTCATCGACCGCTCCCCATGTCCGTCACGGCGCTGAGCCTAACGCCACCGGGCAGTCTGGCGTAATTCGTCGTCCACGGCTATTGCGGCTACGGAATCCCTTGTGAGCGAGGTTTCCTCATGTCAGGATCAGTCGTCCATCGCCATTGACCCTCCCGTCGGCGCGCCCACCCCCGTCCCACCGCCGACGATGACCCGTAGGAGTCGTCACATGCGAAACGCTTACCGGCCCCTCACTCGGCGTGGTCTGCTCACCGGCACCCTCGGCTCGGCCGCGCTGCTCGCGGCGGGCGGCACCCTCGCCGGTTGCGGCACCCCCGGTGCGCAGCAGACCGAGGCCGGTTGTGTCAGCGAGGACCTGTCCGGCACGGAGAAGACGCTCGCCTTCTCCAACTGGCCGCAATACATGGACGTCGACGACGACGACGCGTCGAAGCGCCCCAGCCTCGACAGTTTCGTCGGTGACTCCGGCATCCAGGTGACCTACACCGAGGACGTCAACGACAACAACGAGTTCTTCGGCAAGGTGCAGAACCAGCTCGCCGCCTGTCAGGGCACCGGGCGGGACGTCATGGTGCTCACCGACTGGATGGCCGCCCGGATGATCCGGCTCGGCTGGATCCAGAAGCTCGACAAGTCGAAGCTGCCCAACGTCGAGGCGAACCTGCTGCCGTCGCTGCGGAACCGCCCCTTCGACGTGGACAACCACCTCGCCGTCCCGTGGCAGTCCGGCCTGGCCGGGTTGGCGTACAACGGACGGGTCACCCGGGAGATCCGGACCGTCGACGAGTTGCTCACCCGCGCCGACCTCAAGGGCAAGGTGACCGCGCTGACCGAGATGCGCGACACCATGGGCCTGCTGCTGATGTCGAACGGTCACAACCCAGCCGACTTCACCGCCAACCAGTTCGACGACGCCCTCAACAAGCTCAAGAAGGCGGTCGACTCCGGGCAGATCCGCCGGTTCACCGGCAACGACTACGCCCCCGACCTGGCCAAGGGCGACATCGCGGCGTGCATCGGGTGGTCCGGCGACATCATCCAGCTCGGCTTCGACGACGAGCAGATCAAGTTCGTGGTGCCCGACTCCGGTGTGACGCTCTGGTCGGACAACATGCTCGTGCCGAACAAGGCCACCCACAAGGGCAACGCCGAGGCCCTGATGAACCACTACTACGAACCGGCCATCGCCGCCCAGCTCGCCGCGTACGTCAACTACATCTGTCCGGTGCAGGGCGCGCAGGAGGAGATGGAGAAGATCGACCCGGAGTTGGCCGCCAACCCGCTGATCTTCCCGGACGAGGCGATCCTCTCCAAGGCCCGCGTCTTCATGGCCCTGGACGAGCAGCAGGAGCGCGAGTACGAGACCAAGTTCCAGCAGGTTATCGGAGCGTGACGATGGCGCGGGACACTCCGGCCGGCGACCTGAGGCTGGCCAACCTCACCAAGACGTTCGGCCCGTTCACCGCCGTCGACGACCTGAGCCTGACCATTCCGCAGGGCTCGTTCTTCGCCCTGCTCGGCGCGTCCGGCTGCGGCAAGACCACCACGCTGCGGATGATCGCCGGGCTGGAGGAGCCGACCAGCGGGCAGGTGCTGCTCGGCGACCGGGACATCGCCCGGCTACGGCCGTACAAGCGGCCGGTCAACACCGTGTTCCAGAGCTACGCCCTCTTCCCGCACCTGGACATCTTCGAGAACGTCGCCTTCGGCCTGCGGCGGCGCGGCATCCGCTCGGTCGACGGGCAGGTCCGCGAGATGCTGTCGCTGGTGCAGCTCGACGGGTACGAGCGGCGTCGCCCGGCCCAGCTCTCCGGCGGCCAGCAGCAGCGGGTCGCGCTGGCCCGGGCACTGATCAACCACCCGCAGGTGCTGCTGCTGGACGAGCCGCTCGGCGCGCTCGACCTCAAGCTGCGCCGGCAGATGCAGATCGAGCTCAAGCGCATCCAGACCGAGGTCGGCATCACCTTCGTGCACGTCACCCACGACCAGGAGGAGGCCATGACGATGGCCGACACGGTCGCGGTGATGAACGCCGGGCGGATCGAGCAGCTCGGCCCACCTGCCGAGATCTACGAGTTCCCGGCGACCGCGTTCGTGGCCAACTTCCTCGGCCAGTCCAACCTGATCGCGGGCGAGGTCTCCGGCGCCGACGGCGACGACCTCCTGGTCACCGCGCACGGCGCGCGGTTCTCCGTGCCGTCGGCGCGGGCCCGCACCGACCAGGGTCCGGTCTTCCTGGGCGTACGCCCCGAGAAACTGCACCTGGTCGGGGCCGCCGTGCAGGTGCCCGCCGGCAACCAGCACCTCGAAGGCACCGTCACCGACGCCTCCTACGTCGGGGTGAGCACGCAGTACCTGCTGCGCACCGGCTGGGGCACCGAGCTGAGCGTCTTCGTCGCCAACAGCGGTGCGCAGCAGCGCTTCGCCGTCGGCGAGCGGGCCGTGGCGTACTGGGATCCGCAGCACGCCTTCCTGCTCGGTCGCCGCGCCGACGAGGAGGACCGGACCACTCCGGTCCTGGACGAGCCGGTCGGTGCGTCCTCATGAGCCAGCGAAGCGAGACCACGGCGTGAGCGCGCTGGCTCACGTACCCACCGGCTCCGGGCAGCCGGCGTCGCCGCCGCCGGCTGCCCGATCGGGGCGGTACCGCCTCCTGCCGTACCTGTTGCTGCTGCCGGGCGCGGCCTGGCTGCTCCTCTTCTTCGCCCTGCCGCTGGTGCAGCTCGCCGCGGCCAGCCTCTACGACCCGAACGGCACGCTTTCCACCGGGTACGCGATGACCTGGGCGTTCGGGAACTACCCGACGGCGTTGCAGGCGTACTGGCCGCAGTTCAGCCGCTCGTTCCTGTACGCGGGCATCGCCCTGGTGCTGGCGCTGCTGATGGGCTACCCGCTGGCGTACGCGATCGCGCAGAAGGCCGGCCGGTGGAAGAACCTGCTGCTGGTCTGCGTGATCGCCCCGATGTTCACCAGCTTCCTGGTGCGTACGCTGGCCTGGAAGACCATCCTGTCGGACAACGGCTGGTTGGTCGGGCTGCTGCGGGACGTGCACCTGCTCGGTCCGGACGGGCGGCTGCTGGCCACCCCGATCGCGGTGGTGCTCGGCCTGACGTACAACTTCCTGCCGTTCCTGGTGCTGCCGCTGTACGCGAGCCTGGAGCGGCTCGACTACCGGCTGCTGGAGGCGTCCAGCGACCTGTACGCCAGCCCGCTGAAGACGTTCCGCCGGGTCACCCTGCCGCTGTCGATGCCGGGCCTGATCGCCGGGACGCTGCTGTTCTTCATCCCGGCCACCGGCGACTACATCAACGCCGAACTGCTCGGCACCCCGAATCAGTACATGATCGGCAACGTCATCGACTCGGCGTTCCTGGTCCGGCTGGACTACCCCCAGGGCGCGGCGCTGTCGTTCCTGCTGATGTCGGCGATCCTCGCGGTGGTCTTCGTCTATCTGCGGCGGGCCGGCACGGAGGAGGTCCTGTGAGCGCGAGGAATGCAGCGCAGCGGAGCCCCGCAGTCGCGAGCGAAGGGCGGGCACTGTGAGCCGCGTCTCCCGGTGGTTGGCGCAGCACTGGGTGATGGGCGTGGCCCTGCTGGTGCTCGGCTACCTGTTCCTGCCGATCGCCGTGGTGGGCGCGTTGTCGTTCAACCGCCCGTCCAACCGGCTCTCCTACGACTTCCACGAGTTCACGCTCGACAACTGGCGCAACCCGTGCGCCACCTCCGACATGTGCGACGCGGTGGTCCGCAGCGTGCAGATCGGCTTCATCGCCACCGTCGCGGCCACCGCGCTCGGCACGTTGATGGCGTTCGCACTGGTCCGGCACCGGTTCCGGGGACGGTCCGGGCTCAACGTGCTGATCTTCCTGCCGATGGCCACGCCGGAGCTGGTGATGGGCACCTCGCTGCTGGCCCTCTTCGTCGCCGGTGCGGTGCCGCTGGGCTTCTGGACCATCGTCATCGCGCACGTGATGTTCTGCCTGTCGTTCGTGGTGGTGACGGTCAAGGCGCGGCTGGCCGGCATGGACCGGCGGCTGGAGGAGGCCGCGATGGACCTCTACGCCAGCGAGTGGCAGACGTTCCGCCGCATCACGCTGCCGCTGGTGCTGCCCGGCATCGTGGCCGCCGCGCTGCTGGCGTTCTCGCTCAGCTTCGACGACTTCATCATCACCAACTTCAACTCCGGCACCACCGTCACGTTCCCGATGTACGTCTGGGGTGCCGCCCAGCGGGGCATCCCGCCGCAGGTCAACGTCATCGGCACCGCGATGTTCGCGATCGCGTTGCTGCTGGTGTTGGCCAGCATGCTGCGGGGGCGACGGGCGCGCCGGGCGGCGATCGCGGTGCCGGCTCCCCGGGCGACAAGCCGGTCATGACCGGGCCATCCGCCGATCGGGCGCTTGCCGACGCGGTACGCGCGCCGTACTGGCTCGACCGGCCGGAACGCCCCGACCCGTTGCCGCCGCTGCCCGGCCCGACCACCGCGGACCTGCTGGTGATCGGGGGCGGCTACAGCGGGCTGTGGGCGGCGCTGCTGGCCAAGCAGGCCGACCCGGCGCGGGACGTGCTGCTGGTGGAGGCGGGCACCTGCGGCTGGGCGGCCTCCGGGCGCAACGGCGGGTTCTGTGCCGCCTCGCTGACGCACGGGCTGGCCAACGGGGTGCAGCGGTTCCCGGACGAGATCGGGACGCTGGAGCGGCTCGGCCGGGAGAACCTGGACGCCATCGCCGCGACCGTGGCGGAGCACCGGATCGACTGCGACTTCGCGCGGACCGGCGAACTGTCGGTGGCGGTCGAGCCGTACCAGCTCGACGGGCTGGCCGCCGACGCCGCGCTGGCCGGGCGGTACGGGCACGACGTCAGCCTGCTCGACGCCGACGAGGTGCGCGCCGAGGTGAACTCGCCGACGTACCTGGGCGGACTGTGGGACCGTGACCGGGTGGCGATGCTCGACCCGGCGCGGTTGGCCTGGGGACTGCGCCGGGCCTGCGTGGACCTCGGTGTGCGGGTGCACGAGCACACCCGGGTCACCGGCCTGTACCGGGACACCGGCGCGCTGTTGGCGCGCACTGTCGCTGCCGACGGCAACCCCGGGGCGGTCCGCGCCGCCAGGGTGGTGCTGGCCACCAACGCGTTTCCGCCGCTGCTGCGCCGCCTGCGCACCTGGATCGTGCCGGTGTACGACTACGCGTTGACGACCGAGCCGTTGACGCCCGCGCAACGTGACGCCGTCGGCTGGCGCAATCGGCAGGGGCTGGCCGACACCGGCAACCAGTTCCACTACTACCGGCTCACCGACGACGGGCGGATCCTGTTCGGCGGCTACGACGCGGTCTACCACTACGGCAACCGGATGACGCCGGCACTGGAACAGCGCGACGCCACCTTCACCGCCCTCGCCCGCCACTTCTTCACCACCTTCCCGCAGCTCGCCGACGTCCGGTTCAGCCACCGCTGGGGCGGGGTGATCGACACCAGCACCCGGTTCTGCGCCTTCTTCGGCACGGCGTACTCCGGTCGGCTCGCGTACGCGGCCGGGTACACCGGGCTCGGCGTCGGGGCGACCCGGTTCGGTGCCCGGGTGATGCTCGACCTGCTCGATGGCGTGGACAGCCCGCTGACCCGGCTCGACCTGGTCCGCAGTCGTCCGCTGCCGTTCCCGCCCGAACCGGCCCGCGCGGTCGGCATCGGGCTCACCCGCTGGTCCATGGCCCGGGCCGACGCCGACCAGGGGCGGCGCAACCTGTGGCTCCGTACGCTCGATCGCTTCGGTCTGGGGTTCGACTCGTGATGCGTGTGCTGCTGGTCGGGGCCGGAGGCGTCGGTTCCGCCGTCGTCGCCATCGCGGCCCGACGTGCCTTCTTCGACACCATGGTGGTCGCCGACCACGACGAGACCCGCGCCGCGCGGGCCGTCGCCGGACGGGACGCCCGCTTCGTCGCCGCCGGCGTCGACGCCGCCTCGGCGGAGGCGGTCGCGGCACTCTGCCGCGAACACCGGATCACCCACGTGCTCAACGCGGTCGACCCACGCTTCGTCATGCCGATCTTCGATGGTGCGTACGCGGCCGGCGCCGACTACCTCGACATGGCGATGTCGCTGTCCCGCCCGCACCCGACCCGGCCCCACCAGGAGACCGGCGTCATGCTCGGCGACGCGCAGTTCGCGGCGGCCGACCAGTGGACGGCGGCCGGGCGGCTGGCGCTGTGCGGCATCGGTGTCGAACCCGGCCTCTCCGACGTCTTCGCCCGCTACGCCGCCGACGAGCTGTTCCGCGAGATCGACGAGATCGGGGTACGCGACGGCGCGAACCTGACGGTCGACGGCTATGACTTCGCCCCGTCGTTCTCCATCTGGACCACCATCGAGGAGTGCCTGAACCCGCCGGTGATCTGGGAGGCCGGCCGGGGCTGGTTCACCACCGAGCCGTTCAGCGAGCCGGAGGTGTTCGACTTCCCCGAGGAGATCGGGCCGGTCGAGTGCGTCAACGTGGAGCACGAGGAGGTGCTGCTGATCCCGCGCTGGGTGCCGGCGAAGCGGGTCACCTTCAAGTACGGCCTCGGCGCGGAGTTCATCGAGGTGCTCAAGACGCTGCACAAGCTCGGTCTCGCCGCGACCGAGCCGGTGCGGGTGGGCGCGGTCTCCGTGTCGCCGCGTGACGTGGTGGCCGCCTGCCTGCCCGACCCGGCCACGCTCGGCGACCGGATGCGCGGCAAGACCTGCGCCGGCACGTACGTCACCGGCATCGGCACCGACGGCCAGCCACGCCGGGTCTACCTCTATCACGTGGTCGACAACGAGTGGTCGATGCGCGAGTACGGCCACCAGGCGGTGGTCTGGCAGACCGCGGTGAACCCGGTCGTCGCCCTGGAGTTGCTGGCCGACGGCGTGTGGTCGGGCAGCGGGGTACTCGGTCCGGAGGCGTTGCCGCCCAAGCCCTTCCTCGACCTGCTCACCGCGTACGGCTCGCCGTGGGGGATGGCGGAACGATGACCCGGTACGGCCCGATGTACGGCCCCGACGTGACGTTCCTCGGCGTACCGCCCTGCACCATCGAGGAGCCCGTCACGTACGCCGAGGCCGACGTGGTGATCATCGGCGCGCCCTTCGACGGCGGCACCTCGCACCGCCCCGGCACCCGGTTCGGCCCGTCCGCCATCCGGCAGGCGTGCTACCTGCCGCACGACGGCTCCCGCCCCTCGCTGGCGCTGCGCGTCGACGCGCTGCGTGACCTGTGCGTCTACGACGCCGGTGACGTCGAGATGTTCTCCGGCGACATCGAACGGTCGCTGTCCGCGCTGGAAACCGCCGTGTACGCGGTCGCCTCGGCCGGCGCGATCCCGGTGGTCCTCGGCGGCGACCACTCCATCGCCCTGCCCGACGCCACCGGGGTTGCCCGGCACCACGGGTCGGGCCGGGTGTCGCTGGTGCACTTCGACGCGCACGCCGACACCGGCGACATCGAGTTCGGCTCGCTGCACGGCCACGGCCAGCCGATGCGTCGACTGATCGAGTCCGGCGCGGTGCGCGGCGACCGGTTCCTCCAGATCGGCCTGCGCGGCTACTGGCCGGGCCCGTCGACGCTGTCCTGGATGGCCGAGCAGCGCATGCGCTCGTACGAGATGACCGAGATCGTGGCCCGTGGCCTGGACGACTGCCTCACCGAGGCGTTCGGCATCGCGACCGACGAGTGCGAGGGCGTCTTCCTCTCCGTCGACGTGGACGTGGTCGACCCGGGCATGGCCCCCGGCACCGGCACCCCCGAACCGGGCGGCTTCACCAGTCGACAACTGCTCGACGCGGTCCGTCGGGTCTGCTACGAACTCCCTGTGGTCGGGGTGGACGTGGTCGAGCTCGCCCCGCCGTACGACCACGCGGACATCACCGCGTACCTCGGAAACCGGGTCGTGCTGGAGGCGCTGTCGGCCATCGCCCGCCGCCGTCACGACGCCGCCGGCGGCCCACCCTGGAACCCCACCCAACCCCTCCTCGACGGCCGCTGACCCGCGACGGCACCGCCCCTCGCCCTCGCCCTCGCCCCACCCCTCGCCCCTCGCCTCCACCGCGTCGATCATGGAGTTGTGGCTGTGGGTTTGGGCTATTTGGTCAGTTTTCGTCCTGCCATAGCTCCATGATCACGGCTTGCGGGGTGGTTCGAGGGGTGGCGGGGGGCGGGTGTGGGGGTGGGGGGTGTCAGTGGGTGAGGAGGGAGTGGATGGTGGTGACGATGTGGGTGGGGCGGCGGTAGAGGTCGTCGGCGGTGAAGTAGCGCATCCGCCAGCCCTGGCCGGCCAGCCAGTTCGACCGGAAACGGTCGTAGTGGAACGCGTCGGGGTCCAGGTGGGACTGCCCGTCGTACTCGATGCCGATCCGACGCTTCCGATAGGCGAGGTCGATCCGGTACAGCGGCATGCCGTACCGGTCGTGCAGCCAGAGTTGTGGCTCCGGAGCCGGCAGTCCGGCGTCCACGAGAAGCAGTCTCAACTGACTCTCCTGCCGGCATTCCGATCGGGGATCAGCCAGGTTGATCAGTTCCCGTGCCTGGCGGACGCCGCGCAGGCCCCGATGGTGCCCAAGCTCGTCACGGAGATCGTCGCGGTGGCAGGCGGCCACCCGTAGGCAGAGGTCGAGCACCGGAAGTGCCTCCGTCCGCCGAAGCGCTCTCGCCAGATCGGCGGCACATCGGGCGGCCGGGGCGCAGGGCAGTCCGCGAACCAGGACGGGATCGCGTACCGGCACGACGGACTCGTGCGTCACGACTCCACGGATCTGCGGCACGGCTGAGCCCGCCGGCACGATGACATGGCACCTGGTCGAGCGTGCGTCCCCGAAACCGTGCAGCATCGCGCCGGTGTGGAACCCCGCCACCGCGCTGTCGGGCAGGCGTTCGAAGATCGCTGCGAGGCGGTCCTCGGTGTCGGCGGCGGGAGGTCCGTAGACACCCCGGGTCAGTCGAAGCATCGACCCCTGCGCGACCCGCCCCCGTACCTGCCCCCGACTCCACCCCGACGCCAGCAACTCCGAGTAACGGACCAGTCGCTCTGTCATCCTGCCACTGTTCCGGCCCACCCCGGCCGCCGTCCGCCCCTGTGGAAGACGGGCTGGGTCGGCTGTGGATAACCCGCCAACCCTCGGCTGCCCGCGCCGGTCGGCGGCTCGTGTGGTGGCATCGATCATGGAGTCGTGGCGATCACGAAGCAGGCCAAACCCTCCCATACCCATAGCCACAATTCCTTGATCGACGCGGATAGGGGGTGGGGTGGGGCGGAGGTCGGGTGTGAGGGTGAGGTGGGTCACTCTCTGTCACGTGGTGGGGGTGGGGGTGGGACGTAAGTACTGATCAGGCGCACGGGGGCGGTTGGCGCACGCGGGCATTTGTAGTGACGTCGTCGACGTGGAGTATTGCTGCGGCGGGCACTTACGTAACCCTTATCTTCCGCCTGCGAACGTATGCCCGGCAGACGACGGATCACGGGGGCGAAGAGCGTGCGGGTGTTGGTGGCGGACGACGAGCGGCTGCTGGCGGACATGGTCGCCGAGGGCCTCAGGCGGCTCTCGATGGCGGTGGACGTCTGCTACGACGGTGACGGCGCGTTGGAGCGGATCGGGGTCAACCGCTACGACGTGGCGGTGCTGGACCGGGACATGCCCGGCCACACCGGCGACGAGGTGTGCCGCAGCCTGGCCGGGTCCGGTTCCGGTACGCGGGTGCTGCTGCTCACCGCCGCTGCCGGCATCCGGGACCGGGTGGAGGGTCTCGGGCTCGGCGCCGACGACTATCTCACCAAGCCGTTCGCCTTCGCCGAGCTGGTCGCCCGGGTGCAGGCGCTCGGTCGGCGGTCCGCGCCGGCGGTGCCGCCGGTGCTGGTGCAGCACGGGGTGGCGCTGGACGTGGCGCGGCACTCGGTCACCCGGGACGGCCGGTCGGTCAGCCTGAGCCCGAAGGAGTTCGCCGTGCTGCACGTGCTGATGCGCGCGGACGGGCGGGTGGTCAGCTCCGAGGAGCTGCTGGAGCAGGCATGGGACGAGTTCGCCGACCCGTTCACCAACACCGTCCGGGTCACCATGATGACCTTGCGGAAGAAGCTCGGTACGCCTCAGGTCATCCACACCGTGCCCCGGGCCGGTTACCGGATCGGCGCCGCGTCGTGACTCCGCGTCGCAGGATCGTGCTGGTCGGCGTGGTCGCCCTGGTCGCCGGGTACGCCCTGCCGGGGCTGACCGTGTCGGTGGTGAGCGAGCTGTGGTGGCGGGTCCGGGGGCTCTGCTCCAGCGGGCTGCCCGGCGGCGGGTTGGTGTGCGAGCCGGCGCAGGGTCTCAGTGGTCTCGCGCTTCCGCTGCTGGCCCTGGGCGTGTTCCTGCTCGCGGTGGCGGCGATCTGGGCCGCCGCGGTCTGGTGCCTGCGTCCGGTCCGGGACCTCGCCGGTCCGATCTCGAACGTCGGGCCACAGAACCTCGGCTACCGGATCCGGATGCGCGGCAACGACGAGGTGGCCCGGCTGGCCCGGTCGCTCGACGAGATGATGGAGCGCATCGCCGCCGGGTACGAGGGGCAGCGGCGGTTCGCCGCGAACGCCTCACACGAGCTGCGTACGCCGTTGGCCGTGCAGCGCACGCTGATCGAGGTCGGGATGGCCCGCTCCCTCAGCGGCGAGCAGTTGGAGCTGGTGACCGGCCAACTGTTGGAGACCAACGAGCGCAACGAACGGCTGATCGAGGGACTCCTCGCGCTCAGCGAGAGCGACCAGGGGCTGCGGTCCCGCCTGCCGCAGCGCCTCGACGAGGTCGTCAAGGAGGTGCTGGCCGCGTACCAGGACCGGATCACCGAGGCCGAGGTGACCGTCAGCACCCACCTGGAGCCCCGGACCGTGATGGGTGAGCGGGTGCTGCTGGAACGCCTGGTCACCAACCTGGTCGAGAACGCGATCAAGTACAACCACCGGGGTGGCGCGATCAGCGTCACGGTCGGCCGCAACCCGGCGCTGACCGTGGTCAACACCGGCCAGGTGGTGCCGGCCGAGGCGGTGTCGGGCCTCTTCGAGCCGTTCCGTCGGCTGGCCCGGGACCGCACCAACCAGAGCGGCGGCGCCGGTCTCGGCCTGGCCATCGCCCGCTCGATCACCCAGGCGCACGACGGGCTGATCGCCGCCCGTCCCGCCGAGTACGGCGGACTGCGGGTCGACGTCCAGCTACCCCACGCGCCCTGAGCCGACGAGACCGTCGCCCCGCCACCTCGGTGGCGAATCCATCGGCATAGGTCACACCAATTCTCGGTCCACAGTGAACGCTTCACCCTCGGAAATCGTCGTTTCGTCCGGAGCATCACCTTTCGCCTGCGCGAAATGTCCGTCCTTCGTCGGATGAGGAGACCCTGTGCGCACTCCTGAGCTGGTCGCGCCCACCACCGGCGCCCGCCCGAGCGGCGGGCGGTTGGACTGGGCGGATGTCGCCAAGGGCGGCTGCATCCTGCTGGTCCTCCTCTGGCACGTGATCATGAAGGACTACCTCCAGATCGACTGGCGGCTGGAGGTGCCGGTGGCGGGCGCCTGGGGGACGCTCGGCGAACTGCTGCTGCCGATGCGGATGCCGCTGTTCTTCACCATCTCCGGGATGTTCGCGGCCACCGCCGTGCAACGCCCGTGGCGGGCGGTCGGCCGCCCGCGCGTCGCCAGGTTCCTCTACCTGTACGTGATCTGGCTGCTGATCCACACCGCCCTGCTGGCCCTCGCGCCGGGCTTCCCGACCGACCGGGCGACAAACCCGGGGGAGTTGCTGGCACAGCTGACGGTCACCCCGTCCAACCTCTGGTACCTGTACGCGTTGGCGCTCTACTTCGTACTCGCCAAGGCGTTGCGGCGGGTCCACCCGGCGCTGCTGCTGGCCGCGGCGGGTGCGCTCAGCGCGGTCGCCGCGGTGGGGCTGCTCGACACCCCCGGCAACCGGGGCGGGCTCTATCAGAACCTGGTGTTCTTCCTCGCCGGCCTGCACCTGCGCCAGTACGTGCAGCGTTGGTCGGCGGGGGTGACCAGCGGGCGTCTGCTGCTGGCGGTCGGCGGGTACCTCGCCGTGCTGGCCGCCGTGCGGGTGACCGGAGCCGGGCAGGTGCCCGGGGTGACGCCGCTGGTCTCCGTCGTCGCGGTGCTGGTCGGCGTCGCCCTGGCGGTGCAACTGGCGCGGTGGCCGCTGATCCGCGAGCCGCTCGCCGCTCTCGGGCGCCAGACGCTGCCGATCTACGTGATCCACATGCCGGTGCTGGCACTCCTGCACCGACTGATCGCCGAACCCATCGCCGACCTGGGTGACTCCGCCCGGCTCGCGTTGGCCCTCGGCTACCCGTTCTCGCTCACCGTCCTGGTGCTGGCGCTCAGCCTCGGCCTGCACCGGGCGTTGCTGGCGGCGCGCGCGACCTGGCTGTTCGACCTGCCGGCTCGCCGCTCGCCGATCGACTCGACAAGGGAGACGACATGTCCCACACCGATGCCGCCGAACCCGATCGGCCAACGGTCGACGTGACAGCGGCCGCGCGCTGGCTCGACGGCCAGGTGCTGCGTACCCCGCTGCTGCGGTCCCCGGTGATCGACCGGCTGGTCGGCGCGCAGGTGCTGCTCAAGGCGGAGAACCTGCAGACCGGCGGCTCGTACAAGATGCGGGGTGGGCTGTACGCGGTGGGGCGCCTCGCCGCCGCCGGTCACGGCGGTGTGGTCGCGCAGAGCACCGGCAACCACGCCGTCGCGGTCGCCCTGGCGGCCCGCCGGCACGAGATGGCCGCCACGGTGGTGCTGCCCGTCGACGCGACGCCGTCGAAGGTGGCACGGGCTCGCGGGGCCGGTGCCCGGGTGGTCCTCGCCGGATCCAGTGTGGAGGAACGGCTGGCGGTCGCGCGCCGGATCAGCGACGAGACCGGTCACCCGATCGTCGACGCGTACGACCACCCGGACGTGATCTCGGGACAGGGCAGCGCCAGCCTCGAACTGATCGAGGACGCCGACCGGGCGGGCACGCCGCTGGACACGTTGATCCTGCCGGTCGGTGGGGGCGGCGGTGTCGCCGGTGCCTGCCTGGCCGCCTCCGACCGGCCCATCGACGTGTACGGCGTGGAGCCGGTCGGCTGCGACTCCCTGGCGCACAGCCTGATCGCCGGTCGACCGACGCCGGTCCCGCCGGCGGCGACGATCGCCGACGGGCTGCGGCCGTCCTGCGTCGGCGAGCTGCCCTTCGACATCCTGCGGACCCGCCTGCGGGGCGTGATCCGGGTGGACGACGACGAGATCGCGGCGGCGTTCCGGCTGCTCCTGATGGAACTGAAGGTGCTGGCCGAGCCCTCCGGTGCGGCCGGTCTGGCCGGTGCCCTGAGCCTGGCCGCCAACGGTGCGACGCGCGTCATCGTCGGCTCCGCCGCACCGGTCGTCGTACCCGGCGACGGCTCTCGACAGCGCACGGTCGGCGTGGTGCTGACCGGCGGAAACGTGGAAGCGGACCTGGTCGCCCGGCTGGCGACCCCGGTCCTGCCAAGAGAAGGAGTGGCGGTATGAGCGAGCGGAGTGGCGGCATGAGTGAGCGGAGCGAGCGAATCATCGAGTCCAGGGTGGTCGTGCCTCATGGCGGCACGCAGCGGAGCGGAGTGGCGGCATGAGTGCAGAGGTTCGGATCGGGATTCTGTTCGGTGGGCCGTCGGCGGAGCACGACGTCTCCTGCGCCTCGGCGCTCGGCGTGGCGCGGGCGTTGTCCGGCGGCGGGTACCGGGTCGTCGCCATCGGGGTGACGCGCAGCGGCCGTTTTCGCCTGATGCCGGACGACGTGTTACGTCAGTTCCTGGAGGGCACCGGCGGGGAACGGGCCATCGACGACCGGTTCGCGGTGACCGGCCCGGCGGTGGAGTTGCGGGCCGGGTGGCGGCGCGGCACCGCCCTGGTCACCGCAGCCGACCCGCCGGGTGCGGTGCAGGCCGAGTTGGACGTGGTCTTCCCGGTGCTGCACGGCCCGTTCGGCGAGGACGGTGTGGTGCAGGGGCTGCTCGAATCGCTCGGTGTGCCGTACGCGGGCTGCGGCATCCTCGCCTCGGCGGTCGGCATGGACAAGGTGGCCATGAAGCGGGCGCTGCGGGCCGAGGGGGTGCCGGTCACGCCGTACGTCTCCTTCGACGCGCCGACCTACCGGGCCGCCGAGGACCCGGAGAAGCTGGTGGTCGAGCTGCGTCGGCCGCTGTTCGTCAAGCCGGCCCGGATGGGTTCCTCGATCGGGATCTCCCGGGTCGGTGAGGGCGACGACCTGGCGGCGGCGGTCGAGGAGGCGCTGCGACACGACAACCTGGTCATCGTGGAGCAGGGGGTCACCGCGCGGGAACTGGAGTGCGGCGTACTCGGTGGGAACCGGCCGGAGGCGTCGGCGGTCGGCGAGGTCACGGTCACCGGCGGCTGGTTCGACTACCAGCAGAAGTACTTCGGCGACAGCGACCCGATGGTGGTCCCGGCGGTGCTGTCGGACGAGGTGGCCGAGCGGATCCGGGAGTTGTCGCTGCGCGCGTTCGCCGCGATCGGCGGCTGGGGGCTGGCCCGGGTCGACTTCCTCTATGACGAGGCGGCCGGCGAACTGTACGTCAACGAGCTGAACACCATGCCCGGCTTCACCGCGCACTCGATGTACCCGAAGGTGTGGGCGGAGAGCGGCGTCGGCTACCGGGAGATCGTGGACCGGCTCGTCGCGTTGGCGATCAGCCGGCACGCGGAGCGGCCCGGCGGCACGGGGGACGTGCCGTGATCCTGCTCTGCGATCCACGGGTCGCGGCGGTGCCGGGCGCGGACGACGGTGAACCCCTCGTCGACCTGCGCGGGATTGCGGAACTGCGGCTGGACGGGCGGGCGGCCGACCCCGAGGGTGCGTACGCGCGACTGCGCAAGGGGGTTGCGGAGCGGTTGCTGGCCGCGCAGGACGCGCTGCCCGACGGGCTGCGCCTGATGGTGATCGAGGGTTACCGACCGTACCGGGCGCAGTTGGAGATCTTCTCCGGCTATCACGACGAGCTGCGGCGGGCGCATCCCGACTGGTCGCCGGAGCGGGTGTACGAGGAGACCACGAAGTTCGTCTCGCCGGTCGAGGTCGCGCCGCACAGCACCGGTGGTGCGGTGGACCTGACGCTCTGCACCGCCGACGGGGTGGAGGTGGACATGGGTACGGCGGTCGACGCCACCCCGGAGGCGAGCGGGAACGCCTGCTTCACCGCCGCGCCGACGATCGGCGAGGCGGCCCGCCGGAATCGCCGCATCCTGGTCGACGCGTTGACCGGCGCCGGGATGGTCAACTACCCGACCGAGTGGTGGCACTGGTCGTACGGGGATCGGTACTGGGCGCTGCTGACCGGAGCCCCGCACACCTGTTACGGACCGGTGTGACCGGCATGCCGCAGGGTTCATCCGAAACTTTGTTTTCGATACGTGTCACGCCGGTGAACTGGATAGCGCTCCCAAGCCGTACCGACACCTGAACGCAGGCGGTGAGTACGGGAGGCGACAGGTGAGGCTGCAACGGAAGCACGTGTTGGCGGCGGGGGTGGCGGTGGTCGCCGCGGCGACCGTGGCGGTGGGCACCGGGCTCGGGTTCGCCGACAGCGGCCCGACCGGGCAGAGTGCCTGCCCCGGCTCCATCACATTCTCGGCGGAGGGCGGCGCGCCGGGCGCGACCAGCGACCGGTTCCCGGTCGGCACCCGCCTGCGGGTGACCAACCTGGACAACGACAAGTCGGCGGAGGTGACCGTGGTCGGACCGTCCGGCAGTTGCGTGCTGCTCAACTCCGCCGCCATGGAGTTGGTCCGCGAGCCGGGCCGAAACGTCATCCGGCGCAACCTCGTGGAGCGCCTGGACGGCCCGGCGGCGCGACCGGACACCGCAGCGCCGGGCGGGCCCGCCGACCGGCCCGGCTCGTTCTCCCCGCCGGCCGCCCGACCCGGCACGGCGTCGGCCTGCCCGGGCCCGATCACCTTCTTCGAGGAGGCGGCCGGACCGGGCGCCACCAGCGACCGGTTCCCGGTCGGCACCCGACTGCGGGTGACCAACCTGGACAACGACAGGGCGACCACGGTGACGGTGACCGGCCCATCGGCGAGCTGCGTGCTGCTCAACTCCGCCGCGATGGAGCAGATCCGCGAGCCGGGTAAGAACCTCGTCCGCAACAACGTGGTCGAGGTGCTGCGCTGAGTTGCGCTGAGCTGAGCTGTTAGGAGGGGTCCCCTGCTATGCACGAGGCGTTAGCAGGGGACCCCTCCTTACACAAAGGCCGCGTCGAGGATGTCGAGCCCTCGGGTGAGGTCGGCCTCGGAGATCACCAGTGGGGGCAGGAAGCGCAGCACGTTGCCGTAGGTGCCGCAGGTGAGCGTGAGCAGGCCGGCGGCGTGGCAGGCGGCCGAGATCGCCGACGCGGCGGCCGGGTCCGGGGTCAGGGTGCCCGGCTGCACCAGCTCCATGGCGAGCATCGCGCCCCGGCCGCGTACCTCGGCGATCCGGGGATCGCGTGCGGCGATGCTCCGCAGTCGGGCCGTCATGGTCGCGCCGATCCGCCAGGCGGCGGCGGCCAGGTCCAGCTCGTGCAGGGTCTCGATGGTGGCCAGCGCGGCGGCGCAGGCGATCGGGTTGCCGCCGTACGTGCCGCCGAGGCCACCGACGTGCACCGCGTCCATCAGCTCCGCCCGCCCGGTCACGGCGGCCAGCGGCAGTCCACCGGCGATGCCCTTGGCCAGGGTGATCAGGTCCGGCTCGACGCCCTCGTGCTGGCAGGCGAACCAGTCGCCGGTGCGGCAGAAGCCGGTCTGGATCTCGTCGGCGACGAAGACCACCCCGGCCGCCGTCGCCCAGGTGCGCAGCGCCGGCAGGAACCCCGGTGCGGGTACGACGAAGCCGCCCTCGCCCTGGATCGGTTCGATCAGCAGCGCGGCCACGTTCTCCGCGCCGACCTGCTTCTCCACCATCTCGATGGCCCGGGCCGCGGCGGTGGCGCCGTCGAGTCCGCCGTCCCGCAGCGGGTACGACATCGGCACCCGGTAGACCTCACCGGCGAACGGCCCGAACCGGTGTTTGTACGGCATGTTCTTCGCGGTCAACGCCATGGTCAGGTTGGTCCGGCCGTGGTACGCGTGGTCGAAGACCACCACCGCGGGTCGACCGGTGGCGTGCCGGGCGATCTTCACCGCGTTCTCCACCGCTTCGGCACCGGAGTTGAACAGCGCCGACCGCTTCTCGAAGGCGCCCGGGGTGAGCGCGTTGAGGCGTTCGCAGACCGCCACGTACGACTCGTACGGGGCGACCATGAAACAGGTGTGGGTGAACCGTTCGACCTGGGCGCGTACCGCCTCGACCACCCGGGGCGCGGAGTTGCCGACGTTGGTGACGGCGATGCCGGCGGCGAAGTCGATCCACTCTCGACCGTCGACGTCGGTGACGGTGCCGCCCGAGGCGCTGTGCACGTAGGAGGAGATCACGCTGCCGACGCCCCGGGCCACGGCGGCGCCCCGCCGTTTGTGCAGGTCGTCCGAGGACGGTGTCGGTGGCACCGTACCCGGCTCGTTTCCGACGCTCACCGGCTCAGCCCTCGATGTTGTGCATGACGTGCTTGAGCCGGGTGTAGTCCTCCAGGCTGTAGACCGAGAGGTCCTTGCCGTGCCCGGAGTGCTTGAAACCGCCGTGCGGCATCTCGGAGACGAACGGGATGTGGGTGTTCACCCAGACGCAGCCGAAGTCGAGCCGCCGGGTCATCCGCATCGCCCGACCGTGGTCCCGGGTCCAGACCGAGGCGGACAGGCCGTAGTCGACCCCGTTGGCCCAGCGCACCGCCTCGTCCTCGTCGGAGAACCGCTGCACCGTGATGACCGGCCCGAACACCTCGTCCTGGATGATCTCGTCCTGCTGGCGCAGGCCGGAGACGACGGTGGGCGCATAGAAGTAGCCCCGCTCGCCCACCTGCGCGCCACCGGTCTGCACCGCGGCGTGGTCCGGCAGGCGGTCGACGAAGCCGCGGACCCGGGCGAGCTGGTTGGCGTTGTTGAGCGGGCCGTAGAGCACGTCCTCGTCGTCCGGCCCGCCAGTGCGGGTGTTGCGGGCCTGCTCGGTCAGGGCGGCGACGAAGTCGTCGTGCACGCCGGGGCCGGTGAGCACGCGGGTCGCGGCGGTGCAGTCCTGGCCGGCGTTGAAGTAGCCGCCGGTCGCGATGGCCTCGGCCGCCGCCGCGACGTCCGCGTCGTCGAAGACCACCACCGGTGCCTTGCCGCCCAGCTCCAGGTGGGTGCGCTTGAGGTCGGGGGCGGCGGCTGCGGCCACCTCCATGCCGGCCCGGGTGGAGCCGGTGATCGACACCAGTTGCGGGGTGGGGTGCGCGACGAGGGCCCGGCCGGTGTCCCGGTCGCCGCAGACCACGTTGAACACGCCCGGCGGCAGGTACTCGGCGGCGATCTCGGCCAGCAGCAGCGTCGACACCGGCGTGGTGTCCGACGGCTTGAGCACCACCGTGTTGCCGGCGGCGAGCGCCGGGGCGATCTTCCAGACCGCCATCATCAGCGGGTAGTTCCAGGGCGTGACCTGGGCGCAGACCCCGATCGGCTCGCGCCGCACGTACGAGGTGTGCCCGGCCATGTACTCGCCGGCCGACCGTCCCTCCAACAGCCGGGCGGCCCCGGCGAAGAAGCGGAACTCGTCCACGGCCGGCGGCAGTTCCTCCTCGGCGGTGAGCTGCCGGGGCTTGCCGGTGTTGCGTACCTCGGCGTCGACCAGGTCGGCGGCCCGCGCCTCGACCGCGTCGGCGAGCTTGAGCAGCGCCTTCTGCCGCTCGGCCGGGGTGCTGTCCCGCCAGCTCTCGAAGGCGGTCGCGGCGGCCTTCATGGCGGCGTCGACGTCGGCGGCACCGGAGACCGGGGCCTGGGCGAACGCCTCCCCGGTACACGGGTCGATCAGGTCGGCGTAGCCGCCGTCGGCCGGCGCGACGTACTCGCCGTTGACGAAGTTGCGCAGCTTCTGCTGGTCACTCATGACTGGATCACTCCGAGGGGTCCGGGGGCCGCGCTGCGGCGGTTATCGCAATCTTCGTGCCATCTTCGCTACTGAATTCGCGGCAGACAAGGTCTAGCGCGACCGTTTCCGTGGGCGACTGCCGGGGTTACGCTGCGATACGTGGAACCCACCCCGTTCTTCGTCGCCGGCCGTCCCGCCTACGGTGCCGGGGAGCTGACCGTGCACCACCCGTACGACGGCCGGGCGGTGGGGCGTACCACCCTCGCCACCGCCGAGCAGGTCGAGGCTGCCGTGTCGGCGGCGGCCGAGGTGGCCGCGACCGCCGCCGAACTGCCCGCGCACGCCCGCGCCACGGCTCTGGACCACGTCTCGCGCCGGCTCGCCGAGCGGGCCGAGGAGGTGGCCGCGCTGATCACCGCCGAGAACGGCAAGCCGGTCAAGTGGGCCCGGGCCGAGGTGAGCCGCGCGGTCTCCACCTTCCGGTGGGCCGCCGAGGAGGCCCGGCGCTTCTCCGGCGAGCTGCAACGGCTCGACACCGACCCGGCCGCCACCGGCCGCATCGCCCTGGTGCGGCGGGTGCCGAAGGGCCCGGTGCTGGGCATCACCCCGTTCAACTTCCCGCTGAACCTGGTGGCGCACAAGGTCGCCCCGGCCGTCGCGGTCGGCGCGCCGGTGGTGGTCAAACCGGCCCCGGCCACCCCGCTGACCGCCCTGCTGCTCGGCGAGATCCTGGCCGAGACCGACCTGCCGGCCGGGATGTTCTCGGTGCTGCCGCTGCCCAACGACCGCGCCGCCGAACTGGTCACCGACCCCCGGCTGCCGGTCGTCTCGTTCACCGGCTCCGGCCCGGTCGGCGCGGCCGTCCGCCGGGCCGCACCGGACAAGCAGGTCACGCTGGAGCTGGGTGGCAACGCGGCGGCGCTGATCTGCGCGGACTGGGCGGAGGACGCCGACCTCACCTTCGCCGCGCAGCGGATCGCCACCTTCTCCAACTACCAGGCCGGGCAGTCCTGCATCGCGGTGCAGCGGGTCTTCGTGCACGAGTGGCTCTACGACGGCTTCCTGCCCCGACTGGTCGCCGCCGTGCGGGAACTGCGGACCGGCGACCCGTCCGACGAGTCCACCGACGTGGGGCCGCTGGTCTCCGAGGAAGCGGCCCGACGGGTGGAGGCGTGGGTGGACGAGGCGGTGACGGGCGGGGCCGCTGTCGAGACCGGCGGCCGGCGATCCGGGGCGACGTACCCGCCGACGGTGCTGAGCGGGGTGCCCCACCAGGCGAGGGTCCGGGCCGAGGAGGTGTTCGGACCGGTGCTCGTGGTGGACCGGGTCACCGACGACGAGGCCGGCTTCGCGGCGATCAACGACTCGGCGTACGGGCTCCAGGCCGGCGTCTTCACCCGGCGTCTGGACGTCGCCTTCGCGGCGGCACGGACGCTGGAGGTGGGCGGCGTGATCGTCGGTGACGTGCCGTCGTACCGGGCCGACCAGATGCCGTACGGCGGGGTGAAGGGGAGCGGGGTGGGACGGGAGGGGCTGCGCAGCGCCATGGACGACTACACCGACCCCCGGGTCACCGTCCTCACCGGCATCCGGCTCTAGACCCGGCTCACCAGGAGCCGTCGTCGCGTACCCGGGCCGGGGCGTGACCGGACAGCAGGGTGACCAGGGCGGCGTCGAGGTCCGCACCGAGGAACCACTCGCCGGCCTGGTCCAGCGCGAAGACGCGGCCCCGCTCGTCCACCGCGAGGACGCTGTGCTGCTCCTCGGTGCCGATCGGGAACAGCCGCGCCCCGATCACCGCCGCGAAGTCGGCGAGCGAGTCGGCGGTGTGCGCCACCTGACGAGGCCGCAGGTCGAACGGGGAGATCCAGACCTGCTGCCCCGGGCCGCGCAGCCTGCTGGAGAGGTTCGCGAACGCGGCGAGGGCGGTGATCGCGGCGGGGAAGCCCGGGTGTTCGTGGGTCCGGCCGCGTACCGCGCGGACGTCCCGGAGGGTCGCGGTCGCCACCGCCTCGTCCCCCTGGTGCGGACGCCAGCCGGCGGCGACGAGGGCGGACGCGACCTGCGGCGGGAACCGACCCGGGGCCGGGTCCGGTGCCGGACCGGGCGACGAGGGCGCGACCTGGTCCCGGGCGGTGTCCGGCAGGACGGCGAAGTCCACCAGCAGGGTCAGACACGAGTCGCAGGGCCGCGCGGCCGGACCGGCGTTCGGGTCCCCGGGCTCGCGGACCCGGAACACCTCGGCACGGGCCGGCGTCAGCAGACCCTTGGCGTCGCCCAGGCTCATCGGGGCGATGCCCTCGGCCGCGCGTCGGTGGTCGTAGTGGTGCAGCACGTCGGAGACGACCACCACCTCCGCGTGTCGTTCGGCACCACGGACCAGGTGCCCGGCCGGCAACCCGTCCAGGTACGCGTCGAGCAGCGGATGGTGGCGCAGCGGCAGGTCGCCCTTTGCGCCCTGGGCGGTGAAGATCCGCCCCTCGACGGTCAGATGCGCGGTGACCGTCGGAGTGGGCAGCCGGTGGACCTCCCGCATGAGCTGACCGGCCGGGTCCACGGTCCGCGGCACCGGTGGTCCGCTCGGACGGCTGCGCCGGTAGAGCCGCTCGACCACGTCGGCCGCCACCCGGGGCCAGGTGCTCACCTCACCGGTGTGCTTGTCGACCACCGTGGTCGGCAGGTCACCGGGGAGCGACCTGGCCGGCGTGGACGGCGTGGAGGTGATGACGTAACCGAGGTCGAACTCGGTGACCGATGGTCGACACTCGTGCCCGAGACGTAACGAGTCGCGACGCGCCCACACCGCAGCGATCTGCTCGGCCTGCTCGCGGTCGATCACACCGGGAACTTACCGGAGGAGCCCGCTGTCGTGGCACTGCGTACGACGGTTTTTACTGAGAGTGGGCGGGGTGTGCGGCGCTCGGTGGCGCCTGACGGGCCTCGGAGGACCGGCGTGGGCGTGATGCGGCACACCTGTGGGGTGCTCGCCGACCAGCCGAGGTCGTGCCCCGGTAGTAGCCTGACCGCGGTCCCTCGTCAGGGGGAAGAACGGTGGGTGATCATGTCGGTACGTCGTCACGCGGCGCGCCTCGCGACGCTCTGCGTGTTCCTGGGCGGCCTGGTGGCGCTCGGTGGCGCGCCGGCTCACGCCGGAGACGGGGCGCACTCCGTCCAGGCCGTCAACCAGTCCTCCGGCGGATCGCCGGTGATGTACTTCGGCATCGGCATGGTCGCCCTCGGCGCACTGCTCATCGTGTTCCTGATCGTCCGGTCCCGGAGGGACCGGCGGCAGCGTCGGGACCGGGTCGAGATCCCGCAGCCGCGCAACCCGGGTGGCACCACCTACCGCTCCGGCGCGAGCCACGGTGCCGCGTCGGTGCCGCCGGGCCCGGGTGCCGTGCCGTCGGGCCCGGTCGTCGCGCCGCCGATGCCGCCGGGTGTGGTCGCCCCACCACCGTCGCCGTCCGGCTGGGGCGTCCCGCCGGTGCCCTCCGGCCCGGTGCCGCCCGCGTCCCCCGGACAGGTGTACGGCAGCGCCCGGCCCGCCGCGCCCCGGGTCTACGGTGCCCCGGCTTCGCCGCGCCCGTCCGGTGGTCTGTACGGCGCCCGGCCGGAGCCCGATGGCCAGCCCCGCACGTCACCACCGGTCGCCACCGGATCCGCCGTGCCACCGGTGTCGGCGCCGCCGATGGTCCCGCCGGTCTCCGCGCCGATGGTCCCGCCGGTGTCGGCTCCGCCCGTGACTCCCCCGGTCTCGGCACCTGCGGCGGTCCCGCCGGTGTCGGCTCCGCCGACGCCGCCGACACCGGGTCCGACCGGGTCCGCAGCGCTGCCGGGACGCCCCGAGGGCGAGGGCGGGGACGAACCGGGACGCGGGCTCTCCGGCTGAGCCGGGACGGGGCCCGGCGCTCCGTTACGCTCAGGTGCGTTGACCGACCTGCGGCCGAGGAGTGGAACCGGTGTCTGATCTGTCCCAGATCGTGAAGGCCTACGACGTCCGTGGGACGGTGCCGGACCAGTGGGACGAGCGGGTGGCCGGTGCCCTGGGCGCCGCCTTCGCGCAGATGCTCGACGGGGCCGGAGCACCGGGGGAGGCCGTCCTGATCGGGCACGACATGCGGGCCACCGGGCCCGCGCTGGCCGAGGCCTTCGCCACCGGCGTACGCGCCGAGGGCCGCCCGGTCATCGAGATCGGGCTCGCCTCGACGGACATGGTCTACTACGCCTCCGGTGCGCTCGGGCTGCCCGGGGCGATGTTCACCGCCAGTCACAACCCGGCGCAGTACAACGGCATCAAGATGTGCCACGCCGGGGCCCGCCCGGTCGGTCAGGACAGTGGGCTGGCCGAGGTCCGGGACCGGGCACAGGCCCTGCTCGACAAGGACGAGCCGCTCGGTGCGCCGACCGCGCCGGTCGAGCGTCGGGAGCTGCTCGCCGCGTACGCCGCCCACCTGCGCACGCTGGTGGACCTCTCCGACATCCGGCCGCTGACCGTGGTGGTCGACGCGGGCAACGGCATGGGCGGGCACACCGTGCCGAGCGTGCTCGGCGACGCCGTGTTGTCGGCGCTGCCGCTGCACATCGTGCCGCTCTACTTCGAGCTGGACGGCACCTTCCCCAACCACGAGGCCAACCCGCTCGACCCGGCCAACCTGGTCGACCTGCAACGCGCGGTGGTGGCGCACGGCGCCGACATCGGGCTGGCGTTCGACGGTGACGCGGACCGCTGCTTCGTGGTCGACGAGCGCGGCGAGCCGGTCTCGCCCTCGGCGATCACCGCGCTGGTCGCGGCCCGGGAACTGGCCCGGCACCCCGGCTCCACGGTGATCCACAATCTGATCACCTCGCGGGCCGTGCCGGAGATCATCCGGGAGCACGGCGGCGAACCGGTGGTGGCCCGGGTGGGGCACTCGTTCATCAAGGCCGAGATGGCCCGTACCAACGCCGTCTTCGGCGGCGAACACTCGGCGCACTACTACTTCCGGGACTTCTGGTTCGCCGACACCGGGATGCTCGCCGCCATGCACACCCTGGCGGCACTCGGCGAGCAGCCGCTGCCGCTGTCCACGCTGGCCGCCGAGTACGAGCGGTACGTCGCCTCGGGGGAGATCAACTCCACCGTACGGGACCAGGCCGCGAAGGTGACCGAGGTGCGGGCCGCGTACCCGGACGCCGAGGTCGACGAGTTGGACGGGCTCACCCTGCGCTTCCCGGACGGGGCCTGGCTCAACCTGCGTGCCTCCAACACTGAGCCGTTGTTGCGGCTCAACGTGGAGGCACCGACCGCCGAGCGGATGACCGCCCTGCGCGACGACGTGCTGGCCGTGGTTCGCCGATAGGATCGCTCGCGCCGGTCGGCACCGTCGATCGGTGAAGCCGCGTACGTGGAAGGAGCCGCGCAGTGGCCCTCGACCCGCAGTTGCTGGAAATCCTCGCCTGCCCGGACACACACCATGCACCGCTCGACTACGACGCACAGGCCGCGACGCTGACCTGCACGGAGTGCGGCCGGATCTTCGAGGTCCGCGACGACGTGCCGGTGCTGCTGCTGGACGAGGCGCGCGGCCCCGCGGAGCAGTCGTGATCGACGGGACGGCCGGCGTCAGCGGCCACCGCCACGCCGACGACCGGCTCCTCGACGACCCGCAGGCGCTGGCCGAGCGGGACCCGGGCGGGATGCTGCGGCACACCGCCTCGGCCGGCGCTCAGGTCCGTGAGTCGGCTGCCCTGGCCGCCGAGGCCAACCTCGGTGTGCTCGGCGACGACGGGCGTCCCCGGGCGGTCGTCATCGCCGGCATCGGCACGGCCGGGCGTACCGGTGACGTGCTGGCCACCGTGGCCGGGCCACGCTGCCCGGTGCCGGTCATCGCACACCGCAGCGCGGGCGTGCCCGGCTGGGTCGGCGCGGCCGACGTGGTGATCGCGATCAGCGCCTCCGGTCGCAGCCCGGAGGCGCTCGGCGCGGCCGAGGCCGCGCACCGCCGTGGGGCACGGCTGGTCGCGGTGGCCCCGCCGGACTCACCGCTGCACTCGGTGGCCGAGCGGGCCCGTGCACCGTTCATCCCGGTGCCCCGGCGGGCTCCGGCCCGGGCCAGCCTCTGGGGGCTCACCGTGCCGGTCCTGATGGCCGCGCGGGCCCTCGGCCTGGTCAAGGTGAACGAGGCCGACCTGGCCGAGACGGCGGCCCGGCTGGACGCCGACGCCGACCGGTGCCGCCCGACCGCCGAGTCCTTCGTCAACCCGGCGAAGTCGCTGGCGCTCGGTCTGGCCGGCTCGATCCCGATCGTCTGGGGCTCGTCGCCGCTGGCGTCGGTCGCCGCCCGCCGTTTCGGTGACACGCTCTCCGCCAACGCCCGGTACCCGGTGGTCACCGGGGCGCTCGGCGAGGCGGGCCGGGGACGCGTCGGTCTGCTCGACGGTGTGTTCGGCGGCCTCGCCGAGGGGGAGCGGGACATCTTCGCCGACCCGGACGTCTCCGAGGGCGGGGACACCCGGCTGCGGCTGGTCCTGCTGCGCGACGGGGGCCTGAACGCCGAGGACGACACCGACGAGCCGCTGGCGGTCGAGGAGCGACGCGCGGAGGCGGTGCAGATCCTCGCCGAGCGACGTGGCGTACGGTGCGACGTGGTCACCGCCGAGGGCGGCTCCGCGCTGGAGCGTCTGGCCTCCCTGGTGGCGGTGCCCGACTTCGCGTCGATCTATCTGGCGCTGGCGCACGGCCTGGACCCGATGGCGGTGCCGGCGATCACGGAGATGAAGGAGCTGTCCAACCAGTGAGCGAGCGCAGCGAGCGAGCCGGCCGGCCCGGTGGCCCGGCTCCTCGCGCCGGTTGCCCACGCCGCGGGAGATCCGCGGCGTGAGCAGCCAGGGTGGCACACGGGCGATCGTCGCCGCGCTGCTGGCCAATCTCGGCATCGCGGTGACGAAGTTCGTCGCGTACCTGCTGACCAGCTCGTCGTCGATGCTGGCCGAGTCGATCCACTCGGTCGCCGACACCGGCAACCAGGCACTGCTGCTGCTCGGCGGCCGGCGGGCCCGCCGGGCGGCCACCCCGCGGCACCCCTTCGGCTACGGCCGGGAGCGCTACGTCTACGCGTTCCTGGTCTCGATCGTGCTGTTCAGCCTCGGTGGTCTCTTCGCGCTCTACGAGGCCTGGCACAAGTGGTCCGACCCGCACGGCATCACCAGTTGGCAGTGGGTGCCGGTGACCGTGCTGCTGGTGGCCATCGTGCTGGAGTCGTTCTCCTTCCGCACCGCGATCGTCGAGTCGAACCTGATCCGGGGGCGGGAGTCCTGGACCAGGTTCATCCGCCGCTCCAAGGCGCCCGAGCTGCCGGTGGTGCTGCTGGAGGACTTCGGCGCGCTGGTCGGTCTGGTCTTCGCCCTGTTCGGGGTGGGCATGACGTTGGCGACCGGGGACGGTCGGTGGGACGCGGCGGGCACCGCGATGATCGGGGTGCTGCTGGTGGCCATCGCGGTGGTGCTGGCGATCGAGACCAAGAGCCTGCTGCTCGGTGAGGGCGCGGAACCGACCGAGGTGGCCGCCATCGAGCAGGCGGTCACCGCCGGCCCGGAGGTGGAGCGGATCATCCACATGAAGACCCTCTACCTCGGCCCCGAGGAGTTGTTGGTGGCCGCGAAGGTCGCGGTGTCGCGCTGCGAGACCGCCGAGGAGGTGGCCCGGAACATCGACGCGGTGGAGGCCCGGATCCGGGCCGCGGTGCCGGTGGCCCGGGTGATCTATCTGGAGCCGGACGTGTATCACGCGAATGCGGGGCCGGCGGAGGCGTCCGGTCGACGGGAGAGCTGACCGGTGGAACTGCTGCACGGACCGATCAAGGACTACGCCTGGGGCTCGCGCTCGGCGATCGCCGAACTCCAGGGACGGCCGGTGCCCAGTGACGGGCCGGAGGCCGAGCTGTGGTTGGGCGCGCACCCGGGCGCGCCGGCCACCGTGTCGCGCGAGGACGGTCCGGCCACGCTGACCGAGGTGCTCACCGCCGACCCGGCCCGGTGGCTGGGCCAGCCGGCGATCGACCGGTTCGGGGTACGGCTGCCGTTCCTGCTCAAGGTGCTGGCGGCCCAGGCGCCGCTCAGTCTTCAGGCGCACCCGGACGCGGAGCAGGCCCGGGCCGGTTACGCCGCCGAGTACGCCCAGGCCGACGGTGCGCGCAACTACGTCGACCCGTTCCACAAGCCGGAGTTGCTGGTGGCGCTGGGGCCGATGGAGGCGTTGTGCGGGTTCCGGGACCCGGCGGTCTCGGCCAAGGCGCTGGCCGGGTTGGGCGTACCGGAGCTGCGGCCGGTGCTGGACGCGTTGGGTGCTGGGCCGGCGGGCCTGGCCGAGGCGGTCCGTACGCTGCTGACCTGGCCGGAGGCCGAACGGGCCGGGCTGGTGACGGCGGCCCGGACGGCGGCGGTGACCGGCCCGGACGCCGACCTGGTGGCGATGCTGGCGCAGACCTATCCGGACGACCCGGGGGTGCTGGTCGCCCTGCTGCTCAACCGGGTACGGCTGGCCGAGGGCGAGGCGATCTGGATGCCGGCCGGCAACCTGCACGCCTACCTGCGTGGCACCGGGGTGGAGGTGATGGCGGCCAGCGACAACGTGCTGCGCGGCGGCCTGACCCGCAAGCACGTCGACGTGGCCGAACTGCTGCGGCTGCTCCGGTTCGAGGTGCTCGACCAGCCCGTGGTGTCGTCCCGACCGGTCACCGACGGGGTGGTGACCTGGCCGGTGCCGGTGCCCGACTTCGCGTTGCACCGGGTGACCGTGCGGGGCGACCGGCCCGAGGTGACGCTCACCGTGCCGGGGCCGCGCGTGCTGCTCTGCACCTCCGGGGAGGTCACCGTCGCCGACGGCGTCGCGCCGGTGACGCTGGGGCGTGGGCGGGCGGCGGTGGGGCCGGCCGACGGCGGTGCGTTGACGGTGCGCGGTGCGGGCGAGATCTACGTCGCCTCGACCGGCTCCCTCTGATTCCGACGGACCAGGATCCGCGTCGTCACCCGAACCGGCAAGTCCGACTTTCCCGAAATCGCTTGACTCACATCTAGCGCAGTGTGACTCTATGAGTGCGCAGCGTTATCGCGACGTAGGTCCGAGAACGCGCGGGGGAACCAAACCGGGGGGATGCACGGGGCGGGCGGGACTGGGCGGCACACGTCCACGACCGGCCGCCCCGTGTGCTGTCCGCAACCAGGCCGTCCCGCACCGGACAGCGCGCGTAAGGTGGGTGGTTGCGCAGCACCATCGTCCGACAGGAGCTTTCATGACCAGCACCCTCCCGGCGTCCGGCAACGGAACGTCGTCCGAGGCCCGCCCGCGTACCCTCGCCGAGGGCGACTACAAGGTGGCGGACCTGTCGCTCGCCGAGTTCGGGCGCAAGGAGATCCGTCTCGCGGAGCACGAGATGCCCGGCCTGATGGCGATCCGTCGTGAGTTCGCCGAGGCGCAGCCGCTCGCGGGCGCACGGATCACCGGCTCGCTGCACATGACGATCCAGACCGCCGTCCTGATCGAGACCCTGGTCGCGCTGGGCGCGCAGGTCCGCTGGGCGTCCTGCAACATCTTCTCCACCCAGGACCACGCCGCCGCCGCGATCGTGGTCGGCCCGGAGGGCACCCCCGACGCCCCGTCCGGTGTCCCGGTCTACGCCTGGAAGGGCGAGACGCTGGAGGAGTACTGGTGGTGCACCGAGAAGGTGCTGACCTGGCCGGATGGGCACGGCCCCAACATGATCCTGGACGACGGCGGTGACGCCACCCTGCTGGTGCACAAGGGCGCGGAGTTCTCCAAGGCCGGCGTCGTGCCGCCGGTCGAGTCCGCCGACTCCGAGGAGTACGCGGTCATCCTCGGTCTGCTGCACCGCACGATCGCCGAGGACGGCGGACGCTGGACCCGGATCGCGGCCGACATCAAGGGCGTGACCGAGGAGACCACCACCGGCGTGCACCGGCTCTACGAGATGCACCGCAACGGCACGCTGCTCTTCCCGGCCATCAACGTCAACGACTCGGTGACCAAGAGCAAGTTCGACAACAAGTACGGCTGCCGCCACTCGCTGATCGACGGCATCAACCGCGCCACCGACGTGCTGATCGGCGGCAAGATGGCGGTCGTGCTCGGCTACGGCGACGTGGGCAAGGGATGCGCCGAGTCGCTGCGCGGCCAGGGCGCCCGGGTCGTGGTGACCGAGGTCGACCCGATCTGCGCGCTCCAGGCGGCGATGGACGGCTACCAGGTCGCCACCCTGGAGGACGTGGTCGAGCAGGCGGACATCTTCATCACCGCCACCGGCTGCTTCGACGTCATCACCAACGAGCACATGGCCCGGATGAAGCACCAGGCCATCGTCGGCAACATCGGCCACTTCGACAACGAGATCGACATGGCCGGTCTGGCCAAGCGCTCGGACGTCACCCGGGAGAACATCAAGCCGCAGGTCGACCTCTGGACGTTCGACGACGGTCACTCGATCATCGTGCTCTCCGAGGGCCGCCTGCTGAACCTCGGCAACGCCACCGGGCACCCGAGCTTCGTGATGTCGAACTCGTTCGCCAACCAGACGATCGCCCAGATCGAGCTGTTCACCAAGACCGACGAGTACCCGATCGGCGTGTACGTGCTGCCCAAGCACCTGGACGAGAAGGTCGCCCGGCTGCACCTGGGCGCGCTCGGCGCCAAGCTGACCACGCTCAGCAAGGAGCAGGCCGCGTACCTCGGCGTCAGCCAGGAGGGGCCGTTCAAGCCGGAGCACTACCGCTACTGACCGACACGTACCGGGCCGGGTCGACCTCAGGTCGACCCGGCCCGGTCGTTCGTCTGCGGGCCGTCCGAGCCGTGCGGCTCCGCTGTCCGTGGGGCGGACGGTTCAGCGGGGCCGGTCCTGGCGGCGGGCGGGCCGGACCCAGGTCCAGACGCACCAGGCCAGCCAGGTCAGCGAGACCACCGCCGCCAGGGTGCGCAGGCGCAGCGCACTGAGCAGCAGCACCAGCCCGAGCACGGCCAACCACGGCAACAGACCTCTCATCACGGCCTCCCGGGTGCGCGTTCGACATCGGGCACCGGGGTCCGGTCGGACTCGGCGACCGTGGACGGTCGTACCGCCGGTCGGCTCTGGGCCGGCACCGGCGCTGGCGGCGGTTCCGGCGCCACGACGCCCGGATGCCCGGGGACGGCGGGCCGTGGCCACGGTACGCCGAGCGGCGCGCGCGCCGGGGCGGCTGGCCGGTCGGCCTCCGGCAGCAGACCGAGCCGGGGCCAGAGCGCGGCGGTGAGCACGCGTTCCTCGGCGAGTCGGTGCCGGGCCCGCCGGTGCCGTTCGCCGAGCACGGCGGCCAGATAGACCGCCGCCGGCAGTCCGCCCGGTGGCGGCGGGGTGATCGCCGTGGCGACCTCCCGCCACAACCGCAGCGCCAGGTCGTCGGAGGCCGCACCGGTGAACAGGTGGGCCCGGGCGAGGTACTGCCGGGTGGCCAGGGCCAGCTTCGGATCGAGCCGGCTCAGATCCAGCGTGTACGCCCAGCCCCGCAACGCCGGCACGGTGGCCGGGACCGGACGCCAGGACGTCGCGGTGCGGGTGTGCACGACCATGGTGCCCGCCACCAGGTCACCGAGACGCCGTCCCCGCGAGTCGCTGAGCATCACCGTCACCCCGGCCACCCAGGACAGCAGCGGCAGCACCAGACCGGGCCACTCGACGGCCACCCCGACCAGTGCCCGCGCCAGTGACTGGCGTACCCCGACCGGGGCGCCGTCGACACTGACCACCCGCAACCCCACCGCCGCCTTACCGGGGGTACGGCCGTGGTTGAGCCGCTCGAACAGCACGGGGTAGCCCACCAGCAGCAGCACCAACCCGATGGTGAGCAGCGCCCGCTCGGTGGCCGCGTCGATCGCACCGTGCGGCAGGGCGGCCAGACCCAACCCGGCCAGCGCGACCAGCAGCAGCCCGAACAACAGCTGGATTCCGACGTCGAGCAGCAGCGCGAGCACCCGGGAGCCGATCCGGGCAGCGCGTACGTCCAGCTCCACCGCCTCACCGCTGACCAACTCGGCGTCGCCCCAGGCCGGGGCGTTCCACGGTCGCGATGCTGCTGTGCTCACCCGCACAGTGAACACTATGATCGCGCGACGGGGGTGGACGGTGGATCTCGACGCGTACGTCGCCGAGCACGGCGGAGAATGGCGCCGGCTGGACCAGCTCTCCGGCCGCCGACGGTTGACCGTCGACGAGGTCGACGAGCTGGTCGCGCTCTACCAGCGGGCCACCACCCAGCTCTCCATGCTGCGCAGTCGCTCGCCCGATCCGGCTCTGGTCGGCCAGCTCTCCCAGGTGGTGCTCCGGGCCCGGGCGCGGCTGACCGACCGGCCCCGTCCCTCGTGGGCGGTCCTCCGACGGTTCGCGCTGGTCGACTTCCCCGGGGCGGTCTGGCGCGCGGCACCCTGGTGGTGCGCGGTGGCGACCGCCTTCACGCTGCTCACCTTCACCCTGATCGGGTTCGTGGCGGACAATCCGGATACGGCGGCGGCGTTCGTCGGCGAGGCGGAGGCCGCCCACCTGGTGGAGTCCGGCTTCGCCGGCTACTACACCGAGTTCTCCGCGCCGACCTTCGCCTTCCACCTGTGGACGCACAACGCCTGGCTGGCCGCCAAGTGCCTGGCCGCGGGCGTGCTGATCGTCCCGGTGGTGTACCTGCTGTGGCAGAACGTGGTGAACATCGGCGTGGTCGGCGGCGTGATGGTCGGGTACGGCCGGGCGGACGTCTTCTTCGGCCTGATCACCCCGCACGGGCTGCTCGAACTGACCGGGGTGTTCGTGGCCGCCGGGGTCGGGCTGCGCCTCGGGTGGGCGTGGATCGCGCCACCGGAGCAGCTCACCCGGGGGCAGGCGGTGGCGCGGGCGGGTCGCGACGGTGTCGTGGTCGCCCTCGGCCTGGTGGTGCTCTTCGCGATCTCGGCCGTGATCGAGGCGTTCGTCACCCCCGCCCCGGTGCCGGTGGCCCTGCGCATCGCCGTCGGCGTCGCCGCCTGGCTCGCCTTCCTGGCATACGTCTTCCTGCTCGGCTCCCGGGCCAGGGGGGACGGTGGCGACGCGTCGGGTCAGAGTTGGCCGGTGAACTTGAGCCGCAGGTAGGCGTCGGTCAGCGCGGAGGCGAGCCGTGGCGCGGGAGCGTCGATGACGGTGACGTCGTGGCCGGCCAGGGCGGCCGTGAGCCGGTCACGTTCGGCGAGCGTCCGCCAGGCGGCGGCGGCCGCGTAGGCGTCCTCGACCCGCCGGGGCTCTCCGGTGGCGAGCGTGGACAGCACCGGGTCCTGGGCCGCCGCCACCACCACCCGGTGGCGGGCGGCCAGCCGGGGCAGCACCGGCAGCAGACCCTCGCCGAGGGCGCCGGGCTCCAGCGCGGTGAGCAGGACGACCAAGCTCCGTGGGCGGTGTCGGCGCAGCAGTTCGCCCGCGATCAGGCGGAAGTCGGTCTCCACCAGGGCGGGTTGCAGCGGTGCCAGCGCGTGCGCCAGCCTGCTCCACTGTGCCGGTCGCTCCGCGCCGCTGACCGACGCCCGGGGCACCGCGTCGGCCGCGAACACGTCGACCCGGTCGCCGGCCCGGGTGGCCAGCGCGGTGAGCAGCAGCGCCGCCTCGATCGAGGTGTCCAGGCGCGGCTCGTCCCCGAGGCGCACCGCCGACGTACGCCCGGTGTCCAGCACGCAGACCACGCGTCGGTCCCGTTCGGGACGCCAGGTCCGCACCAGCACCTCGCCCCGCCGGGCGGTGGCCCGCCAGTCGACGGACCGTACGTCGTCGCCGGGCACGTACTCGCGCAGCGTGTCGAACTCGGTGCCCGCGCCGCGTCCCCGGCCGACCTGGCGACCGTCGATGACCCGCAGCCGGGCCAGCTTCTCGGGCAGGTGCCGTCGCGAGTCGAAGCGGGGCAGCACCCGCAGGGTCCACGCCGGTGTCGCCGGTCGACCGCTCCACTGCCGGAACGCCAGCCCGAGCGGCCCGAACGAGCGAACCGTCAGCGCCACCGCGGGCCGATCGCCCCGGCGGGTCGGGGTCAGTCGGCTGGGCAGCGCCACCACCGTGCCGGGGGCGACCTGCACCACGCGGCTCGGCGGCACGTCGGGTCGGGCCCCGGCCGACGGCACCCAGGCGTCGCGGACCTGGGCCCGCAGCGGCCGACCGGAGAGGTTGCCCAGGTGCAGCACGACGGTGGCGGTCCCGCCGAGCCGGACGGTCCGTTCGCCGTCCCGCGCGACGGTGAGCGACCGCAGCGGCGCGGCGAGCGCGAGGTCCACGACGAGCAGCAGCAGGACCGCGCCGACCATCACCGCCACCCCGACGAAGGGGGCCGGCCACAGCGGCAGGGTCAGCGCGCCCACCGCGAGCAGCGCCGCCGCCCGCCAGGTCATCGTGGGGTCGGCACGGTGGCCAGCACCGTGTCCAGCACGGCGTCGACTGCGACGCCCTCCAGCTCGGCCTCGGGGCGCAGCCGGAGCCGGTGCCGCAGGGTGGGTCGGGCCATCGCCTTCACGTCGTCGGGCACCACGTGGTCGCGACCGCTGAGCCAGGCCCACGCCTTGGCGGCGCCGAGCAGGCCGGTGGCGCCACGGGGCGAGGCGCCCAGTTCCAGCGCGGGTACGGCCCGGGTGGCCCGGCACAGGTCGACGACGTACCCGAGCAGTGGTTCGGCGACGTGCACCCGGCTGACCGCCGCGCGCGCCGTGGCGAGGTCGGCGGCACCGGCCACCGGGCCCACCCCGACGCCGGCCAGGTCGCCCGGGTCGAAGCCCGCGTGGTGGGCGCGCAGCACTCCCAGTTCCTCGTCCCGGTTGGGCAGCGGCACGGTCAGCTTGAGCAGGAAACGGTCCAGTTGGGCTTCCGGCAGCGGGTAGGTGCCCTCGTACTCCACCGGGTTCTGAGTGGCCACCACGATGAACGGGTCGGGCAGGCCACGCCGCTCGCCCTCGACGGTGACCTGCCGTTCCTCCATCACTTCGAGCAGCGCGGACTGGGTCTTCGGCGGGGTCCGGTTGATCTCGTCGGCGAGCAGCAGGTTGGTGAAGACCGGCCCTTCGCGGAAGGTGAACGCCGCGGTCCGCGAGTCGAAGACCATCGAGCCGGTGACGTCGCCGGGCATCAGGTCCGGGGTGAACTGCACCCGCCGGGCCGTCAGGTCCAGCGCGGCGGCCAGCGTACGCACCAGCAGCGTCTTGGCCACCCCCGGTACGCCCTCCAGCAGGACGTGGCCCCGGCAGAGCAGCGCGACGACGAGGCCGGCGACGACGGCGTCCTGCCCGACGACCGCCTTGGCCACCTCGGCGCGCAACCGGTGCAGCGCGGCCCGGGCGGGGTCGGCGGCGAGCGGGTCGACGGTGGTGGTGGCGGGTCGGGTCACCGGGGGTCTCCTTCGGATCGGGGCTGCGGTACGGGGGGTGACGGTCGTGACCCGGCCGGATCGACGCCGCCGGCCCAGGCCGCCCGGTCCAGGCCGGTGGCCAGGTCCAGCAGGTCCTGGTCGGTGGTCGGCGGCGGACCGTGCAGCAGGTGGTCGACGACCTCCCGGGGGGTGCCGGTACGGGCTGCCACGGTGGCGGCGACGCCCTCGTGCCCGGTCTCCGCGGACAGGTGCAGTCGGCGGGCCAACCGGGTCCGGGCGGCGGCCCGCAGCGTCTCGGCGGCGCTCTCGTGGGCCTGCGCCCGCTGATAGAGGCGGGCTCGTCCGCGCACCGTCTCGGCGGCGGGAACGGCCACCGGCAACGGCTCCGGCGTCGGCGGACCGAGCCGTCGGGCCCGCCAGACACCGACGAGCAGGGCGGCCAGCAGCAGTTGCAGCAGCAGCGCCCAGAACCAGGGCGGGAAGGCGGACCAGAGCGGGTTGGTCGAGTCGTCCGGTCCGGAGCGGCCGGGTCCGGACGCGTCCGGACCGGACCGGTCACCGGGGGTGTTCTCCGCACCGTTGCCGGTGCCCACGTCCGGGTCGTTCTCGGGTTCGCCGTACCCGGAGTCGGTCCGGTCCGGTGGCGGGCTGGCCGGGCCCGGCGGCGGCTCGGGCGGCGCCGGTGCGGGGCCGTCCAGGTCGAGCCAGATCACCCGGCCGGTGCCGGCGAGCAGGCCGGTGGCGAACGCGTGGTTGTCCCACTCGTCGAGGCGGCTGTTGCGGAACGGGTCGCTGGCCCCCACCACCAGCCGCTCGCTGGGCCCGGGCAACCGGGCCAGGCCGGCGGCGAAGCAGAACTCGACGGGTTCCACGGCCCCGGTGGGCGCGTACCGCGCCCGGGTGACGGCGGCGGTGCCGACGCCGGACATCTCGGCCAGCGGGCAGGCCCGGCCGTCGTGGTGCGGCGCGACCGCCCGCGCCGCCCACCGCCGCGCGGCGGGCCGGATCGGCAGCCCGGCGGCGTCCAGCACCCGCCGGGGCGGGTCGACCAGGACCAGCCGGGTGCCGGCGGGCAGCAGGCCCAGGTCGTCGACGGTACGCGGGTGCAGCAGCTCGGGCGCCGGAACGAACAGGGTGGCCGGTGTGCCCCGGGTGGCCCGCAGCGCCTGGACGGTCTCGGTCTCCCGCTGCACCAGGACACCGTTGCGGGCCAGGCTGGCCGCGAGCCGGCTGCCGCCGTCGTCCCCGGTGGCCACCGGGGAGAGGAATCCCCGGTCGGTCTGGTCGGGCTGGTCGAACTCGCGACTGACCAGGGTGACGGTGAGCACCAGCGCGGCGAGGACGACCGGGATCACCACCCGGTGCCGGCGGCGGGCGGTCCGGGGCGTCACCACGTGGCCTCCCTCGATGCGGCCCCTGGTCCGTCGGCCGGGCCCGGTCGGCGGCTCGGGCCGGATTCGGCGGTGGCGCCGGGTGGTCCGGTCGTGGCGGCCACGGTCGGCGGTGCCTGGTCGTCGTCGGCGAGCACGTGTCGCAACCGGTCGGCGTGTTCCCGCATCCGGTGGTCGTGCTCGACGGTGGCACCGCGTTGGGCGTACCAGAGCTCGGAGAAGATGCCCGCTGCGGCGGTCAGCGGCGGACCGACGGGCGGGCGGTTGGTGCTGGCCGCGGTGACGACCTCGCTGACGGTCATGCCCGGCCGGATCCAGACCACGCGCCGGTCGGTGAGGTCGTGCAGCATGGCGCGCAGCCGTTCCCGGACGGCCTCGGCGTAGCGGCCGTCGGCGGAGAGCCGGTCGGCCAGGTCGGGGGCGACCGACGGCACGGCCGGGGACGGCAGACCGGCGACGGCGGGCGCGGGCACCGCAGTGACCGTCTCGGTGCGCTCCGCCCGGCTCCGGGTACGCCGACGCAGTCGGGGGATCCGTCGGGGAACCCAGCTCGGGTAGGCGTACCAGCCGACCGCGACCAGGGCCGTGACCAGCCCCAGCAGTAGGGCGGCCAGTGGCAGCGGGACGTGGTCGCCGAGTGCCGCCGTGGTCTCGGTCCACCACCGGCTGACGTTCATCCGCGCACCGCCAGGGCTGCCGGCGCCGCGTCGGCCGGTTGTCGGGACAGGTGGATGTCCAGCCCTTCGGTGCGGATGCGGGTCTCCAGGTGCAGGACCGCGTCCAGGCAGGCCAGCGCGGCGTAGGCGACGGTGTTGACCGCTGCCCAGAGCAGGGCTGCGGCGACGACCAGGGCGCCCTCGCCCTCGATCAGGCCGAGCGTGGACAACCCGATGAAACTGCCCCAGCCCAGACCGACCCGGAGGATCCACCAGACCAGGTAGCCGAGGGTCCGCAGGGCGGCGCCGCGACCCTCGATCCGCACGGCGAGCGAGGCGGAGCGGGTGAGCGCACGCGGTGGTGTGATCCGGTCGAGCACGAGGGCGGGGGCGACCGCGCCGAGCAGAGCCCACCCGACGAACCAGGCCGGGCCGAGCAGCGACAGGAACAGCATCGCGGCACCCACCAGCAGGGCGAGCAGCACGGTCGCGCCCCACCGGCCACCGGTGGGGCGGATCAGCTGCCGGGCGGTGCGGTGGTGACCGAGCAGCGCGCCACCGGCGGCCCGGGCGGCCGGGTTGCCGAGCAGCACGACGATCATCGCCTCGGTCGCCGCCCCGAGCGCGAGCAGCAGCCAGAACCCACCGAGATTGTTGAGGTTCGGCAGCCACCACAGTGGCGGGCCGACACCGAGGGCGGTACGCAGCGGCAGCAGGAGGAGTTGTTCGCCGACGGCGAGTACGGCGGCGAGGGGGAGCAGCGTCGAGGCGTGGTGGCGCAACAGGAGCACGGCGGAGTCGAGGAGTTCACCGACGGTGAGCGGGCGGCCGGGGAGCACGGCGGTGGGGCCTGCTGCGGGCACGCGTACTCCTGGGAGGCGTGGATGGTGGCGCGCGGCGGCGCACCCGGGGATCATGTTGACACGCGCGGTCCGCCCGGGTGCAGGCCCGGCCCGGGGTGGCTTCGCGGAAGCGGTGTAACCGGCCGGTGCTGGGCGCTGCGTGTCCTCCGGCAGTAGCGTGCCGGGTGACGCCGAGCCCACCGAACTGACGGGATGGAAACATTAACCCCATGAGAGCCCGGGTACTGGTGGTCGACGACGACCCTGCGCTTGCCGAGATGCTCGGCATCGTGCTGCGCAGTGAAGGCTTCATGCCGTCCTTCGTGGCGGACGGGGAACGGGCATTGGCCGCGTTCCGTGACAACCGACCCGATATCGTCCTGCTCGACCTCATGTTGCCCGGAATGAGCGGAATCGACGTAGCGCGGGCGATCCGGGCCGAATCGGGCGTACCGATCGTCATGCTCACCGCCAAGAGCGACACGGTCGACGTCGTACTCGGACTGGAGTCCGGGGCGGACGACTACGTGGTGAAGCCGTTCAAGCCCAAGGAACTGGTCGCCCGGATGCGGGCCCGGCTGCGGCGGGGCGAGGACGCGGCGCCGGAGATGCTCACCATCGGCCCGCCCGGCAACCAGATCTCCATCGACGTGCCGGCGCACACCGTGAGCCGCAACGGCGAGGAGGTGAAGCTGACGCCGCTGGAGTTCGACCTGCTGGTCGCGCTCGCCCGCAAGCCGCGGCAGGTCTTCACCCGCGAGGTCCTGCTGGAACAGGTCTGGGGATACCGGCACGCGGCGGACACCCGGTTGGTCAACGTGCACGTCCAGCGGCTGCGTGCCAAGATCGAGCCGGATCCGGAGCGTCCGGAAATCATCCTCACCGTGCGCGGCGTGGGTTACAAGGCGGGCACCGGATAGCCTGGTCGCACTGTGACCAACTCCCCGCTACCGGATCTTGACACGACGTCCCACCGGCGAGGTGCCGCGTGGGAGTTGTGGCGTGGGCTCAGCGGCCGGGCCGCGCGGCTCCTCGCCGGGCTGCACCAGACCTGGCGGCGCTCGTTGCAGGTCCGGGTGGTGACCATCACCCTGGTGGTCTCCAGCCTGCTGGTGGGCGGGTTCGCGTTCCTCATCGCCGACAAGATCACCAACATCCTGCTGGACAACGCCAAGACCGACGTCCAGCTCCGGCTGATGAACGGCGCCGAGTACGCGGCCAAGCAGTTCAGCCTCTACGGCCAGCCCCAGGAGGCCCAGCTCCAGGAGACCATCGACGGCACGGTCAACTACCTGGCCGGCGGGGACCCGCAGCAGAACAGCGGCGTCGTGGTGGCCCTCACCGCCGACAGCTACCCCGGGGTGATCGAGCCGCGCACCTCGCCGTCGGTGAACGTCCGGCCGCTGATCAGCCCCGAGCTGCGGGCCGCGGTCACCGACGGCAACGTGGCCAACCAGATCGTCACCGGGCGCCTGACCAGCGACGACGACACGAAATACCTGGTCTACGGCACGCCCGTGCCGACCCAGTTCGGCCAGGTGGAGCTCTACTACTTCGTGCCGCTGACGGTGCAGGACGTGACGTCCGGCCAGGCGCGGGCCACCGTGGTCGCCACCGGGGTCGCCCTGGTGCTGCTGCTCGGCGTGCTCGCCGCGCTGGTGACCCGGCTCGTGGTGCTGCCGGTGCGGGTCGCCGCCCGGACCGCCCAGCGGCTCTCCGCCGGCCTGCTCGACCAGCGGATGGCGGTCAACGGCGAGGACGACCTGGCCCTGCTCGCCGCCTCGTTCAACCAGATGGCCACCAACCTGCAACGACAGATCCTGCGGCTGGAGGAGATGTCCCGGCTGCAACGCCGGTTCACCTCGGACGTCTCGCACGAGTTGCGGACCCCGCTGACCACGGTCCGGATGGCCGCCGACCTGATCTTCGCCGAGCGGGACGAGTTCGACCCGGCGGTGGCCCGCAGCGCCGAGCTGCTCCAGGCTGAGCTGGACCGGTTCGAGGAGTTGCTGACCGACCTGCTGGAGATCAGCCGGTTCGACGCCGGCTTCGCGGTGCTCGACTCCGAGCCCACCGACCTGGTGCCGGTGGTGCACCGGGTGGTGGACCGGCTCTCCGGGCTGGCCGAGCGGGTCGGGGTGACGATCGAGCTGGACGTGCCCTCCGCCCCGGTGATCGCCGAGATCGACCCGCGCCGGGTCGAACGGGTGCTGCGCAACCTGGTCGGCAACGCCGTGGAGCACGGTGAGGGCCGACCGGTGCGGATCACGCTCGGGATGGACGAGACCGCCGTGGCGCTCACCGTCCGCGACCACGGCGTCGGGCTCAAGCCCGGCGAGGAGAAGCTGGTGTTCAACCGGTTCTGGCGGGCCGACCCGTCACGGGCCCGGCAGACCGGCGGGACCGGGCTGGGCCTGTCGATCAGCCTGGAGGACGCCCGGCTGCACGGCGGCTGGCTGGAGGCGTGGGGCGCGCCCGGGCAGGGCGCCCAGTTCCGGCTCACCCTGCCGGCGCGGGCCGGCGACCGGCTGACCACCTCGCCGCTGCGCCTGGTGCCGGCCGACGCGACGCTGCCGTTCGGCGGTGCCCCCGCCGGGAGCCTGCTGGCCATCGGCCCGGGACCGGCCGGTGGGCTCACCGTCGCACCGGCGGGCGGCGGGACCCCACCCGTGCCCGAGCAGCGCGCGGAGGTGGGGTCGTGAGGCGTCGGGTGGCCGGTGGCGTCTTCGGCGTCGCCCTGGCGCTGACCCTCACCGCAGGTTGCGGCATCCCGGATCACTCCGAGGTGCAGGTCGAGCAGCGCGGGCCGGCGGCCGAGGCGAGCTGGTCGCTGGGACGGGGCAGCGAGCCGCCGACCCGGACGGCCAGCGGGAGCGACGCCGAGGCGTTCGTCCGCAACTTCCTGGCCGCCGCCGCGGGCGAGCCGGACCGGGCGTACGAGCGGGTCAAGCAGTTCATCGCGGCGGCCGACAAGCCCAGTCTCCAGGAGCGGCAGGGCAGCGAGGTGGCGCTGTCGGTGGTCCGCCTGACCGACGACCCGGTGATCGAGCCGGACGTCGACAGCATGAAGGTCACCATCACCGTGCAGCAGGTCGGCCTGCTGCGGGCCAACGGCATGCTGGTGCCGCCGCTCGCCACCGAGTCGACCTACGAGTTCCGGCTGATCAGCGCCGGTCCGGCGGGTCAGGACGACGCCGGCTTCTATGTCAGCGACCCGCCCAACGTGCTGCTGCTCAGCGACGAGGCGCTGCGCCGCTACTACCAGGCGCAGTCGATCTACTTCTGGAACTCCGACCGCACCCGGCTGGTGCCCGACCAGCGGTACCTCTCCTCCGTCGTGCCCGCCGAACGCCGGGTCAGCGAGGTGGTCCGCTGGTTGACCGCAGGCCCCTCGGAGTGGCTGCGGGCCGGTGCCTCCGGCCTGCCCGACCGGACCGAGATGATCAACAACGCCACCGGCGCGGACGGCCGGTGGGAGGTCAACCTGGACATGCCCGGTGCCGACGACGGGCGTCTGGAGCAGCTCGCCACCCAACTGGCCTGGTCTCTGCCGGAGCTGGAGGGCACCGTCGAGATCAAGATTCTGAACCAGTCCCGCAAGGTGGTCGACCTGGGCGGTCAGCGGTCGTCGAACCCGCTGTACGCGCTCGACGGCACCGCCCGGTACTGCGTCTACGACGGCGCGATCCACGGGCTGGCCGTCACCAGCGAACCGAACCGGCCGGTCCCGGTGGCCGCCGAGTCGAACCGCGACATCGTCTCCGCCGGGCTGCGTCGGGCCGGTCCCGACGTGCTTGCCGCGCTGGTCGTGGCCGGCGGGGACGGCCGGCAGCGGCTGAGTGTCGGGCGGGGCCGGGACGTGGTGGAGAACTTCGCGACCGAGCCGGGCCGGGGTCACGCCGCGATCAGCCGGCCGGTGTGGCTCCGCAGCGACCACGGCCGCCCGTACGGGCTGGTGGTCGCCGACGGCCGGCTCTACCGCTTCGACGACCAGGCGGCGCTGCGGCCGGTGCAACTGGGCCTGCCCGGTCGGGTCAGCGGGGTCGCCGCGGCACTGGACGGGCACCGGGTCGCCCTGATCGTCGACGGTGCCCTGTACGTGGCGGCGATCAGCTGGGAGGGCGGCGTACCCACGGTCGGCCCGGCGCGGCGACTGGTCACCTCGTTGACCCGGCCGACGGCGGTCGACTGGGGCGCGGAGAACCGGCTGCTGGTGGCCGGCTCGGCGGGTCGACCGGCGATCTACGACGTCAGCGTGGACGGCGCCCTGGAGACCCCGCTACGGGAGGACGCCGGCGCCGAGGTGAGCCACCTGGCCGCGTACCCGACGATGCCGCTCTCCCCGTACGCGGGCTCGTTCATGTACGAGGCCAACGGCGTCGCGTACCGCAGCAACCCGTTCGAGCGCATCGTGCGGGACCAGGTGCAGGACGTCACGCCGCCGCCTGCCGGGGTGCGTCCGGGCAACCCCACCGCGCCCTTCTTTCTCTACTAGGCGTCGCCGTGCTGGGCGGGCTCTGGGCGGACCTGACCGACCTGGTGCTGCCCGCCGACTGCGCCGGATGCCGGGAACGCCGGTCGGGACTGCGCCACGGGGTGTGTCCGGAGTGCGTGGCCACGCTCGGGGCGCTGCGCCCCGGGCCGGTGCGGCCGGTGCCCGCCCCACCCGGGCTGCCACCCTGTCACGCCCTGGGCCCGTACGGCGGGCCGTTGCGGGAGACCCTGCTGGCGTACAAGGACCACGGTCGGCACGGCCTGGCCCGACCGCTCGGTGCCCTGCTCGCCGAGGTCGTGGCGGCGGCGGTCGGTCCGGTACGCCCGGTGCTGCTGGTGCCGGTGCCGGACACCCCGGCGGCGGCCCGGGCCCGGTACGGCGACCACCTCGGCCGGTTGACCCGCCACTGTGCCCACCGGCTGCGTGAGGCGGGCTGGCCGGTGCGGGTCCGCCGGGCGTTGCGCGCCACGCCGCGTCCGGACTCGGTCACGCTGGATAGCGCCGGTCGGGCCGCCGCCGCGGCGACGGCGTTCCGGGCGCGCCCCGATCTCGGGCCGCTGCCGGACGGGGCGAGCGTGGTGCTGCTGGACGACATCGTCACCACCGGGGCCACCCTGGCGGCGATCAGCCGGGTGCTGGCCGTGCACGGGTGGTCGCCGTCGGTGGCGACGGTGCTCGCGGCGACCGAGCGAAGGCACCAACCGTAACCGATTGTGTTTCCGTTTCACCCCTTCGTGTATGAGCTGTGGAAATCACCCGGTGGTCTTGGCGACGGGGGGTGACTGCCGGGCGAACAGGAGTTAGCGTTTGGCTGTCGGGGGTAGGAAGGCGATTCCACCCACCCCCGGCGGTGAGAGGAGGCGTAGCCGTATTGACCGGTCGACGCCGAACGGGGCCGTCCCCCACCACGCGCGACCGGGTTGCTCGGATCGAAGACCATCCGATCGAGGGAGGTCACGTGGACATCGTGGTCAAGGGCCGTAACGTCGAAGTGCCGGATCACTACCGGGTACACGTAGCAGACAAGCTCGCGAAGATCGAACGCTACGACCACAAACTTATTCGTGTCGATGTGGAGCTGTTCCACGAGCGCAATCCGCGCCAGGCCGATCACTGCCAGCGGGTGGAGATCACCTGCTACTCCCGGGGCCCGGTGATCCGGGCGGAGGCCTGCACCGACGACTTCTACAGCGCGCTCGACGCGGCCATCGCCAAGCTCGACGCCCGGCTTCGCCGCGCTGCCGACCGGCGCCGCGTACACCGTGGCCGGCACACGCCGATCTCGGTCGCCGCCGCCACCGCCGGCCTGCCGGTGACCAACCTGCCCGCGCTCGCCGCGCCCGCGGAGTCCGGCACCGCCACCGCCGTGGCCGAGCGGCCGGAGCAGGAGTACGACGAGGACCAGCCCTGGCACATCGCCCGGGAGAAGGTCCACCCCGCCGAGCCGATGACCGTCGACGACGCCCTCTTCCAGATGGAACTGGTCGGTCACGACTTCTACCTGTTCCACGACAAGGAGTCCGGCCGGCCGAGCGTGGTATACCGACGGCACGCCTACGACTACGGCATCATCTCGCTGGACATCTGAGCGGCCCACCACCGTCTCCGGGTCGGGGAGCGCCCGATCCGGAGACGGTGCGGCAGGTCCGCAGGCGGCGCGCCCGCTCCCGTCCGAGCGGTCAGTGCCTCGGGTCGGTGCGGAGCAGCCCGTACACCGTGGAGTCGGCTCGGGTGCCCTCCGCGCCGAGCAGCCGCCCGCGCAGCAGGCCCTCCCGCCGGAAGCCGGTCTTCTCCAGGACCCGCTGTGAGGCGAGGTTCTCCGGAAGCGTGCCCGCCCAGATCCGCGCCAGCCCGACGTGGTCGAACCCCCACCGGGTGAGCAGCCGGACGGCCCGGGTGGCGTATCCGCGCCCGTACCACTCGGGCAGCAGGCTGTAGCCGATCATCGCCTGGCTCGCGGGCGGCTCGTGGACCAGCGAGCACCCGCCGAGGAACGCGTCGCCGGCCGCGTCCCGGACGACCAGGGCGGCGGACCGGCCGACCAGCCACTGGCTCTGCGCGCCGGCACACCTGCGGTCGACGTCCTCCCGAGCGGGCATCTCGGGCGGCACCATGCTCGCCACCACCTCCGGCGTGGCCTGTAGGCGGTACATGTCGTCCGCGTCGTCGGGGCCGAGCGGGCGCAGCACGACCACCCCGTCGGTGAGCCGGCCGTCGGGCAGGTTCGGCAACGGACGCGGGGACGGTCCGGGCGGATCGTCGGCGAGGCGTACCCAGACCGTCAGGTCCCGTCGGCCGCCACCGCGTACCGGCCCGCCGCCGCGGCGTACCCCCTCGGGTCGGAAGCCGGCGGCCAGCGCGACCCGCTGGCTGGCCGTGTTCTCGACGTGGGTGAGCAACTCCAGCCGGGCGGTGCCGGTGGCGAAGGCCCGCTGCGCCAGGGCGCGGGTGGCGGCGGTGGCGACGCCCCGGCCGCGCGCCCACGGCGCCACCCAGTAGCCGATCTCGGCCTGGGCGCGCTGCGGCACCGGATGGCTCAGCCCGACCGCGCCGAGCAGCCGGCCGTCGGCCGGGTCCGTGACGGCGTAGGCGGCGCCGCCGGCGGCGAAGGCGGCGGGGGCTCCCTGGGCCACCCACCAACGGCCGTCGGCCTCGGTGTAAGGGCTGGGCAGTCCGTCGAGGTAGCGCTGGACCAGCGGATCGGCGCATCCGGCCACGATGTCGGGGACGTCGTCCGGGCGGAACGGACGCAGCAGCACCCCGTCTTCGGCGATCTCCACGGGCTCCATCCGAGACATCGTGCCGGATCGTTCGCCCACGGCGTAACCCGATGACCGAGGGTCGGGCGGCCCGTCGGTGCGTTATGTCGGTTTCGCGGCGGCCGACCACCGCCACCAGTGACCATCGGCCCGTCCGAACGCCTACGATGGTTCGAGACTGTCTAGGGGAGAGTTGATCCGTGTCGATTCTGGAAAAGGTCCTCCGCGCGGGCGAGGGGCGCATGGTGCGCCGCCTCAAGGCGATCGCCGCCGCCGTCAACTCGATCGAGGACGACTACGTCAACCTCACCGACGAAGAGCTGAGCGGCATGACCGAGCAGTTCAGGGAGCGGCTCGCCGAGGGCGAGACCCTGGACGACCTGCTGCCCGAGGCCTTCGCGGTCTGCCGGGAGGCGGCGGCGCGCGTGCTCGGCCAGCGGCCGTACGACGTGCAGGTGATGGGTGGCGCGGCGCTGCACTTCGGCAACATCGCGGAGATGAAGACCGGTGAGGGCAAGACCCTGACCTCGGTGATGCCGGTCTATCTGAACGCGCTGTCCGGCGAGGGCGTGCACGTGGTCACGGTGAACGACTACCTGGCCCAGCGTGACGCCGCCTGGATGGGCCGGGTGCACGAGTTCCTCGGCCTCAGCGTCGGTGTGGTGCTGCCGAACCGTCCGGCCACCGAGCACCGCGCGGCCTACGAGTGCGACATCACCTACGGCACGAACAACGAATTCGGCTTCGACTACCTGCGCGACAACATGGCGTGGTCGAAGGACGAGCTGGTCCAGCGCGGCCACAACTTCGCCGTGGTCGACGAGGTCGACTCCATCCTGATCGACGAGGCCCGGACCCCGCTGATCATCTCCGGCCCGGCCGAGCACTCCGCCCGCTGGTACGGCGAGTTCGCCGCCGTGGTGGCCCGCCTCCAGGCAGGCAAGGACGGCGAGGGCGACTACGAGGTCGACTTCTCCAAGCGCACCATCGCGGTCACCGAGCGTGGTGTGGCCAAGGTCGAGGATCGGCTCGGCATCGACAACCTCTACGAGTCGGTGAACACCCCGCTGGTCGGCTACCTGAACAACGCCATCAAGGCCAAGGAGCTCTACAAGCGCGACAAGGACTACATCGTCAGCGACGGCGAGGTCCTGATCGTCGACGAGTTCACCGGCCGCATCCTGCACGGCCGTCGCTACAACGAGGGCATGCACCAGGCGATCGAGGCCAAGGAGGGGGTGGAGATCAAGCAGGAGAACCAGACCCTGGCCACCATCACCCTCCAGAACTACTTCCGCCTCTACGACAAGCTCTCCGGCATGACCGGTACGGCGCAGACCGAGGCGGGCGAGTTCAACAAGGTCTACAAGGTCGGCGTGGTGACCATCCCGACCCACCGGCCGATGGTCCGGGAGGACCGCGCCGACGTCATCTACAAGACCGAGAAGGCCAAGTTCAACGCGGTCATCGAGGACATCGCCGAGCGGCACCAGGCCGGGCAGCCGGTGCTGGTCGGCACCGTCTCGGTGGAGAACTCCGAGATCCTGTCCCAGTTGCTGCGCCGCCGGGGCATCCCGCACTCGGTGTTGAACGCGAAGTTCCACGCCCGCGAGGCCGAGATCGTCGCCCAGGCCGGTCGTAAGGGTGCGGTCACGGTCGCCACCAACATGGCCGGTCGAGGCACGGACATCCTGCTCGGCGGCAACCCCGAGTTCCTCGCCGCGAGCGAGCTGCGCCAGCGCGGCCTCGACCCGATGGAGAACGCCGAGGAGTACGACAAGGCGCTCGAAGAGGTCACGCCGAAGTGGAAGCAGGCCTGTGACGCGGAGGCCGATGAGGTCGCCGCGGCCGGTGGGCTCTACGTGCTGGGCACCGAGCGGCACGAGTCCCGCCGGATCGACAACCAGCTGCGTGGTCGTTCCGGCCGGCAGGGCGACCCGGGTGAATCGCGGTTCTATCTCTCCCTCCAGGACGACCTGATGAAGCGGTTCCGCTCCGGCGCGGTCGAGGCGGTGATGGAGCGCTTCAACATCCCGGAGGACGTGCCCATCGAGTCGAAGATGGTCACCCGCCAGATCAAGGGCGCGCAGGCCCAGATCGAGGGCCAGAACGCCGAGATCCGTAAGAACGTCCTCAAATACGACGAGGTCATGAACAAGCAGCGCCAGGTGATCTACGCCGAGCGGCTGCGCGTACTCAACGGCGAGGACCTTTCCGACCAGGTCCGCAACATGATCAACAGCGTGGTCGAGGAGTACGTGCGGGGGGCCACCTCCGAGGGGTACGCCGAGGACTGGGACCTGGACCAGCTCTGGACCAACCTCAAGCAGCTCTACCCGGTCGGCATCACCATCGAGGACATCGAGGAGGAGGCCGGCGGCTCGCGCGCCAGCATCGACGCCGACTTCCTGGTCGCACAGTTCAGGGACGACGCGAACGCCGCGTACGACCGGCGTGAGGAGCAGCTCGGTGCCGAGGGCACCCGGCAGCTCGAGCGGATGGTGCTGCTCCAGGTCATCGACCGCAAGTGGCGTGAGCACCTCTACGAGATGGACTACCTCCAGGAGGGCATCTCGCTGCGCGCCTACGCCCAGCGTGACCCGGTGGTGGAGTACCAGCGCGAGGGCTTCGCCATGTTCACCACCATGATGGAAGGCATCAAGGAGGAGACGGTCGGTTTCCTCTACAACCTGGACGTCCAGGTCAACGAGCCGGAGCCGGAGGCCGAGGAGGTCCAGCTGCTGGACAAGCCGGTGGAGGTCCGGGCCAAGGGCCTGGGTCGGGCACCGCAGCAGCAGGGCCTGCAGTACTCCGCGCCGACCATCGACGGGGAGGCCGGGTCCGGTGCGGTCGCCGTGCAGCGCGACGACCAGCGTGCCCCCGCCCTCGGCATCGGTGGCCCGGAGCCGGCGGCTCCGGCGGCACCGGGTCGGACGGCTCCCTCGGCCCCGCAGCGCTCGGCCACCAACCGGGGCGCCGGTGTGGCCGCCAGCACGGCCCGCCAGTCGGCGCCGACCGGGCAGGCGGGTGCCGGCAACGGGCCGTCCCGTAACGCGCCGTGCCCCTGCGGCTCGGGTCGCAAGTACAAGCGCTGCCACGGTGCCCCCGGGGGCGGCTCGGCGGACTGACGCCGCAGTCGGCGGGCCTACCGGTCCCGCCACGACGGGTTCTCGACGGAGCCGTGGTCCTTGGTGGCCACGGCTCCGTCGCGTCTCCGGAGCGTTAGTGCTCCGACCGAGGGCGCTCAGAGGACGCGGAGGTCGGTGCAGAGCCAGGTGCCGCGCCGGTGTTCCAGGCGGAGCGCCATCGCCCAGGTGCGGCCGGCGGCCGCGGTGAGCACCACGGCGACCTCGATGGCGGCCGGACGCGGCTCGCAGACACGCAGTCGACGCAGCCGGAGCCCGGGACGGGTGGACCTGCGGCGGGCCGGGGCCGGTGCGCCTCGGGCGGCGGCCCTGGCCAACTCGGGCAGCAGGTGGGCGGCGCGGGCCGGATCGAGGTGACGCCGCAACTGCACCGGCGGCCGGAAGCCGTTGAACACCTCCAGGCAGGTCGCCACGAAGCGGTGTGCCACCCGGGTGGCCGCCGGTGTGGCGGTGACCAGGGCGTCGGGCGGCAGTCGTCGGGAGCGGTCGGCCCCCGGCCCGGACGGTGCCGGATGGGTGTGCGGCCCGGGTTCGCCGACCCGTGGCACGGTGCCGAGGACGGGGCGTCGGGTGGGCGGCCGGTCGGGTTCGCGCCGGACGGACCACGGCGCGGCATCGGCGAAGAGGTCGAGAGCGAGCTGGCCGTGCACCGGGACGGGCCAGCCGGTGGCGTCCTCGTCCAGGAACGGCGGGTCGAACGCGGGGGCGGGCCGTAGCCGCACGGGAGGACGGGACGGCCCGGGTCGCCGGAGGTCGGTCATCGCACTGCGCCTCGCCTCGGGGATGTCAGCGGTCTTTGATTGCGTTTACCTTCGTTTACCTTCGACAGACTCCATCTTCGGACATGGATCAGGGTCGGTCAATGGCGCGGCGGAATCGGGTGGCTACTCGGGGTCGCGGTCGGTGAGCGGGTTGCCCCGGATCCACTCGGCGGTCTCCGCGTACTTGCGCTGGATGTACTCCTCCAGCCGGGCGCGCTCGACGCGCCACTGGCCCCGGCCGCCGATCTTGATGGCGGGTAGCTCGCCGCTGCGTACCATGTGGTAGACCTGCGAGTCCGACACGTTCAGCTCGGTGGCCACGTCGGACAGGAGCAGGAACCTCGGCTCCACGGAGACTCCCCGGGTTGGCGTCGTTTGCCTCAGTTTGCCATTGTCTACCTGGTCCAGCCCAGCCGCTGCGCCGTGCGTCGGCGCGGCGACTCGGACACACCCGACCGGCGCGAAACTTCCACCGGAGCGGGTCCGGGGTGTATGACGGTCTGGGCGTACGGCGAGACCGGCGGGGGCCGGTTCACGAGAGCGGGGGAGACCACCGGTGACCGACGAGCTAGTGCGGGTCTACGTGCCGGCGACCGTACCGATGCTGGCCAGGCTCTCCGAGGACGGCCTCGGGGTGGCGCAGGCGCACGCGGTGACGCCGATGCTGCGCGAGTGGTACGCCGAGGGCGACGAGGAGGAGTTGGAGTACGTCGCCTTCACCCGGGCCGCCCAGGACGCCCTGCAACTGATCCGTCACGACCCCGCCGCCCCGCGTCGCCGGGTGGTGGTCTCGGCGGACCTGCCCGCACGGGCGGTCGGGCGCGGTGACGGCGAACTCGGGTCCAGCGTGGTCGAGGTGGGTGGCGTGGTGCCGGCCGCCGCGGTGGCGGCCATCCACGTGGACGGCGCTGACGCCGCCACGGACGTCGCCGCCGCCGCGCAGGTGGTGGCGGAGGCGCTGGCCGGTGACCCGGACGCGCAGTTCACCGTCGACAGCGCCGAGGACCACGAACTCGAGTGGTACGACCCGAGCGAACTGGAAGTGCTGCTGCGCGCGACCGCCGACGAGAGCTGAGCCGGCGCGGCTCTCAGCGGCCGGCGGTGGTCGATCCGTCGGCGGCGGTGGCCTCGGTGTCGCTTCCCGGCTCGTCGTCGTCCGAGGCCGGGCCGAGCGTGCGGCCGAACGCGACCAGCGCGGTCAGCGCGCCGACGAACAGCACCCAGATGCCGTTGTCCACCCGGGAGGTGCCGAGCGAGGTCTGCGCCACCGCGTCCGCCTCGCTGAGCGCGGCGGCCAGGTCGATCAACGAGCGCCCGCCGATGCGGATGATCACCTCGGCGAGCAGCAGCAGGAGCCCGGGGCCGGCCCCGGCGACGAGGTACGCCGGCCAGCGCGGCCCGGTGACCGCCTGGTCGACCCGGGCGGCCCGCCGCCGGGCCCAGGCGAGATAGCCGAAGGCCAGGGCGCCGGCGATCAGCCCGGCGAGCAGCGACTCGGTCCGGGAGACCCAGGCGGCCGCGTCGATCAGCGACTGCTGGCTGTCGCCCGCGCCGAACAGGTTGAACAGCGGGTCCCGGGCCGCGCTGAAGGCGACCACGAACAGCAGCGTGCCGAGCGTGGCGGAGGCGACCGCGCCGACGACCGCGCCGTTGCGCGCACCCGCCAGCGCGCCACCGATGACCGCCGCGGCGGCCGTGGTGCTCGCGATCGTGCGGGTGGTGGTGTTGCCGACGTAGGTCTGGTCGATCACGAGTGCGGCGGCGATCCCGACCAGCAGGCCGGCTCCGACCGCCACCGCGAATCGCAGGGTCACCCGGTCCCGGTGGCGGGTCGCCGGCTCGGCGGCGGCCAGCCCGACCGCGGCACCGGCCACCAGGGCGGCCGAGATCACCCCGGGGAGCGCGAACGCCGACAGGCTGACCGCGGTGACGCCGGCGGTGGCCGAACTGATCGCCTCCCGGGTGGACCAGAGCATGGCGGCCAGCCAGCCCATCGCCAGCAGCGCCAGCACCGGGGAGCCCGGGGCGCGCAGGGGCCGACCGGCGAGGGTGCCGGTGGCCGCCGGGTCGCCGGTCTCGGCCCGATCGGGCTGCGCAGCGGTCGAACCGCCGGGCTGGTCGCTCATCGTCTCCCCTTCACCGCCGGGCCCGACGACCTGGCCCGGGTACGTCACCGGCAACCCAGCGTACGCGTCCCGCCCGGATGCTGGCCCGAACCCCGAGCGCCACCTGCGCAACCTGCTTTCCTTCGGCTGTACGCCCCATCCGGGTACGAATCCATGTCGGGAGAGTGAAGATGCCTCGCGATCGACGGCCATCCGGCGGTCGGGATGTGATCGACGGGCGGTGGGCGTGGGAGGATTGGCCGAGGTCCCGCCACCGTGGGACGGTTTCGTCACCGCACCCCGCCACCGCGGGACGGTTTCGCCACTGCCGTCGAGATCGCCAGGAGCCCTGATGGACGCCGTGTTCTCCGTACCCGAGCCACACAACGAGCCGGTACGCGCCTACGAGCCGGGCAGCACCGAACGGGAACGGCTCCAGCGGCGGCTCACCGAACTGGCCGCCGAGCGGATCGACCTGCCGATGACCATCGCGGGCACGCAGCGGATGGCCGGCGGCGAGGCGATCGACGTGGTGCAGCCGCACCGGCACGCGCACGTGCTCGGGGTGACCGGGCACGCCACCCGGGACGACGCGCGGGCCGCCGTCACGGCGGCCAAGGAGGCTGCGCCCGGCTGGCGCGCCCTGCCCTTCGAGGAGCGCGCGGCGGTCTTCCTCCGCGCCGCCGAGCTGCTCTCCGGTCCGTGGCGCGACACGCTCAACGCGGCCACCATGCTCGGTCAGTCGAAGACCGCCGTGCAGGCCGAGATCGACGCGGCCTGCGAGTTCATCGACTTCCTGCGGTTCAACGTGCACTTCGCCCGCAAGCTGCTGGCCGAGCAGCCGATGTCCTCACCCGGGGTGTGGAACCGGTTCGACCACCGGCCGCTGGAGGGCTTCGTCTACGCGGTCACCCCGTTCAACTTCACCGCGATCGCCGGGAACCTGCCCTCGGCGCCGGCCCTGCTCGGCAACACGGTGGTCTGGAAGCCGGGCCCGACGCAGCAGTTCGCGGCGCACTTCACCATGCGGCTCTTCGAGGCGGCCGGGCTGCCGCCCGGCGTGATCAACATGGTCACCGGTCGGGGCGAGGAGGTCTCCGACGTGGTGCTGGCCGACCCCGACCTGGCCGGCATCCACTTCACCGGCTCCACGAAGGTGTTCCAGCACCTGTGGCGCACGGTCGGGGAGAACATCGCCACCTACCGCGGCTACCCGAGGCTGGTCGGTGAGACCGGCGGCAAGGACTTCGTGGTGGCGCACACCAGCGCCGACGTCGACGCCCTGCACACCGCGCTGATCCGGGGCGCCTTCGAGTACCAGGGCCAGAAGTGCTCGGCCGCCTCCCGGGCGTACGTGCCGCGGTCGATCTGGGAGGGTGGCCTGCGCGACCGGCTGGCCGCCACCGCGGACGGGCTGGCCTACGGCGACGTCACCGACTTCCGCAACTTCGGCGGCGCGGTCATCGACGACAAGGCGTTCACCCGGCACACCGCCGCGCTGGACCTGATCTCCGGCGACGACAGTTGCCGGGTCGTCGCGGGCGGTACCGCCGACGACTCGGTCGGCTGGTTCGTCCGCCCGACGATCTTCGAGTGCGGCGATCCCGCCCACGAGACCTTCACCACCGAGTACTTCGGCCCGATCCTCGGCGTGCACGTCTTCGACGACGCCCGCTTCGACGACGTGGTCACCCAGGCCGAGTCGATCGCCCCGTACGCCCTGACCGGGGCGGTCTTCGCCACCGACCGCCGGGTGGTCGAGGCGGTGGCCGAGCGGATGCGGTACGCGGCCGGCAACTTCTATGTCAACGACAAGCCGACTGGCGCGGTGGTCGGGCAGCAGCCCTTCGGCGGTGCCCGGGCCAGCGGCACCAACGACAAGGCGGGCTCCTGGCACAACCTGGTCCGCTGGACGTCGCCCCGGACGATCAAGGAGACCTTCGTCCCGCCGACCGACCACACCTACCCCCACATGGGCTGAGACATGTAAGGAAGGGTCCCCTCCTAACGCCTCGTGCATAGGAGGGGACCCTTCCTAACGTTCGGCCGGTCGCCGGGGGCGGGGAGGGTCGGAACGGTGCAGGTGGGGGCGGCTATGGGGGACCGTCGTGCGCCGACAGTGCACATAGGAAACCCCAATGGGTGGCGAAACGGTGAAATCCTGGACGCCGGCTCAGCAAAGTGGCAGCGTAAGCGGCATGGCGGAATCCGGAGTCAACCCCACGGCGGCGGCCCTACTCGGGCTGCTCCACGAGGGCCCCATGACAGGTGGCCAGTTGATGGCCGCCGCCGAGCGCCGACTGGCGCCGTACTGGTCGATGACCCGCAGCCAGGTCTACCGGGAGTTGCCGGTGCTGGCCGAGCGGGGTTTCGTCCGGCTGGGCAAACCCGGGCCGCGGATGAGTCAACCGTACGCGATCACGGCCTCCGGCAAGCGGACATTCTCCCGCTGGCTCGCGGAGGACCCCGGGCGGGACACCATCCGCAACCCAATCGCCCTGCGCATCGCCTTCGGGCAGTTGCACTCGTCGAGCCAGCTCAAGAACCTCCAGGCAGCGGCCAACGAGTACCACACCGAGGCCCTGGCCCGGGTTCGTGAGCAGGTCAAGAGCGCCAAGAAGGAAGGCGACAACTTCGACGCCAGCGCGTTGGAGTTCGCCGTGGCGTACCACAAGGCCGCTCTGAGCTGGCTCAAGAGCGCCCCCGTCGGCTGACCGCGCGCACGCGCCGGCCTCCGGTCTCCTCGCCCGAGCGGGAGGTATTTGGCTCGGGACTGCGGAGCTCGCAAGCTCACTCCTCGCCCGAGCGGGAGGTATTTGGCTCGGGACTGCGGGGCTCGCAAGCTCACTCCTCGCCCGAGCGGGAGGTATTTGGCTCGGGACTGCGGGGCTCGCAAGCTCACTCCTCGCCCGAGCAGTAGTCTTGTCTGTCGTGACCGCTGCCGACTACGCCGAACAGCTCAAGGACCTCGACGCCACCCTGCGCAACATCGAGGCGGTGCTCGACCTCGATCGCCTGCGTGCGGACAAGGCCCGCCTGGAGCAGGAGGCGTCCGCCCCGGACCTGTGGGACGACCAGGCCCGGGCGCAGCAGGTGACCTCCCAGCTCTCCTACGTCAACGGGGAGATCGAGAAGCTCGGCAGCCTGCGCGCGCGGATCGACGACGCGAACGTGCTGCTGGAGCTCGCCGAGGCCGAGTCCGACTCCGGGGTGCTCACCGAGGTCGAGACGGAGATCGCCGGGCTGGGCAAGGCCATCCAGGAGATGGAGGTCCGCACCCTGCTCTCCGGCGAGTACGACTCCCGGGAGGCGCTGGTGGCCATCCGCGCCGGCGCCGGTGGTGTGGACGCGGCGGACTTCGCCGAGATGCTGCTGCGGATGTACCTGCGCTGGGCCGAGCGGCACGGCTACCCGACGGAGGTCTACGAGACCTCCTACGCCGAGGAGGCGGGCCTCAAGTCGGCCACCTTCACGGTGAAGGTGCCCTACGCGTACGGCACGCTCAGCGTGGAGTCCGGCACCCACCGGCTGGTGCGGATCAGCCCCTTCGACAACCAGGGCCGGCGGCAGACCAGCTTCGCCGGGGTCGAGGTGCTGCCGGTGGTGGAGCAGACCGACCACATCGACATCCCCGAGAACGAGATGCGGATCGACGTCTACCGGTCGTCCGGACCGGGTGGACAGAGCGTCAACACCACCGACTCCGCGGTGCGGATCACGCACATCCCGACCGGCATCGTGGTGACCTGCCAGAACGAGAAGTCGCAGCTACAGAACAAGGCCTCGGCGTTGCGGGTGCTCCAGGCTCGACTGTTGGAGCGTAAGCGCCAGGAGGAGCAGGCCAAGCTCCAGGGCCTGAAGACCGACGCGGCGGGCTCCTGGGGCGACCAGATGCGCTCGTACGTTCTGCACCCTTATCAGATGGTGAAGGATCTGCGTACCGAGCAGGAGACCGGCAACCCGAGCTCGGTCTTCGACGGTGAGCTGGACTCCTTCATCGAGGCGGGCATCCGCTGGCGTAAGCAGCAGCAACTGGCTGGCGACAGTGCGTGACCGATCGTGGGCGGACTGCAGCATCGATCTCCACCTGACGTGCTGATTAGATGACATGGCCCGCAACGGCGGGGCGTGGGACTTGGCACAACAGTTACACCGCGTAGACTCACCACCCGTGATTCAGCTTGAGCAAGTGACGAAGACGTACCCGAAGGCGTCGCGGCCTTCGCTCGACAACGTGTCCGTGTCGATCGACAAGGGCGAGTTCGTCTTCTTCATCGGCCCATCCGGCTCCGGCAAGTCCACGATCATCAAGATGCTGCTGCACGAGGTTGCCCCCAACAAGGGCCGTGTCGTGGTGAACGGCAAGGACGTCACGTCGATGCGGTCCTGGAAGCGCCCGCACTTCCGCCGCTCGATCGGCTGCGTCTTCCAGGACTTCCGACTGCTGCCGAACCGCACCGCGTACGAGAACGTGGCCTTCGCGCTCGAGGTGATCGGCAAGACCAAGGCGGTGGCCCGCCGGGTCGTGCCGGAGGTTCTGGAACTGGTCGGCCTCGGCGGCAAGGAGCACCGCTACCCGCACGAGCTCTCCGGTGGTGAGCAGCAGCGTGTGGCGGTCGCGCGGGCGTTCGTGAACCGCCCGCTGATCCTGCTGGCGGACGAGCCGACCGGAAACCTGGACCCGGACACCTCCATCGAGATCATGCGCCTGCTGGACCGGATCAACCGCACCGGCACGACCGTCGTGATGGTCACGCACGACTCCAACATCGTGAACCAGATGCGGCGCCGCGTCATCGAGATCGAGAGTGGGCGCATCGTTCGCGACCAGGCCCGCGGCGTCTACGGGTGACGAGCGCAACCCACCGCACCCCGATCTGACGACGAACACCTCACGCCGGAGAGCCGGAGGAAATCCCGATGCGGATGAAATACGTCCTGTCCGAGGTACTGGTCGGACTGTGGCGCAACGTGACCATGACCATCGCGATGATCATCACGATGGGGGTCTCGCTGACCATGCTCGGCGCCAGCGGCCTGATCTACACCAAGGTCGCCGACATGAAGCAGTTGTACTTCGAGAACATCGAGGTCTCGATCTTCCTCGAGGCCGACGTCACCGACGAGCAGCGGACCGCGATCGCCGGCCAGTTGGACGCCGACCCGCTGATCTCGCAGGTCACCTACGTCAACAAGGACGAGGCGTTCCAGCGTTTCCAGGAGATGTTCCGCGACTCGCCGGACCTGCTCAGCGCGGTCAAGGCCGACCAGCTTCCCGAGTCGTACCGGCTGAGGCTGGTGGACCCGGAGCAGTACCGGACCATCGCCGACCAGTACACCGGAACCGCGGGCGTCGACCAGGTCGTCGACCAGAGTCAGGTGCTCGACAAGATCTTCAACCTCTTCACCGCCGGGCAGAACATCGCACTCGTCGCCGCCATCGCGATGGCCGTGGCGGCACTGCTGCTCGTGGCCAACACGATCCAGGTGGCGGCGTACAGCAAGCGGCGTGAGGTCGCGGTCATGAAGCTGGTCGGTGCCTCCAACTGGTTCATCCAGGCACCGTTCGTGCTGGAGGCGGTGGTCGCGGGTCTGATCGGCTCGGTCCTCGGCCTCGGGGCGCTGGTCGCGTTGAAGGTGTTCCTGTTCGACGGCGCGCTCAGTGCTCTCCAGGGACTCTTCGCGCCGGTGAGTTGGGGCGAGATCCTGCTGACCTTCCCGGTGATGGCCGGTGTCGGTGGTCTGATCAGCGCGGTCACCGCCTGGGTCACCCTGCGCTTCTACCTGCGGGTCTAAGGCCAGCCTCGGCAGGGCCCGTCGGCGTCGGAATAAACGGCGCGGGCGGGCCCTTGTCGTTCGGGTAGCATGATCTCCGCTCTGCGGCGGGCCGCGTCGCCGGTCGGGGGCGTTGACGAGAGAGGGGGCCGCCGATGCCACGGGAAAAGGGGCGCAAGGTCGTCGCCTCCAACAAGAAGGCCCGGCACGACTACGCCATCCTCGACACGTACGAGGCGGGCATGGCGTTGACCGGGACCGAGGTGAAGTCGCTGCGGGCCGGGCGGGCGTCGCTGGTCGACGCGTTCGCCCAGGAACGCGACGGCGAGATGTACCTGCACGGCATGCACATCCCCGAGTACGCCCAGGGAACCTGGACCAACCACGAGCCCCGGCGGACCCGCAAGCTGCTGCTCAAGCGGCTGGAGATCGACCGGCTGATCGGCAAGATCCGGGAGAGCGGTCTGACCCTGGTGCCGTTGCAGGTCTACTTCTCCGACGGCTGGGCCAAGGTGGAGATCGGCCTCGCCAAGGGCAAGAAGGCGTACGACAAGCGCCAGGACCTCGCCAAGCGGGACGCGGACCGGGAGATCGCGCGGGCCGTCGGTCGGCGTGGTAAAGGAATGGATAGCTGATTTGTCCGGATCATCCGGTTCCTGGTCGGTCGACCCGGGCTCGGGATGAATCCGGTTGCGGCAGGCGTTAGGCTTGTCGGAGTCGCCGGAGTCCGGCGGCACGTCGAGGGGGTGACTGGTTTCGACTTCGTGTGTTGCGGCAGGGGAAGCGAGCCGAGGAAGCCGACGTCGTCTCGAGAATCGTTCGTCGGAAACCAATAAGCGCCAAGAACAATCGCGCTGACTTCGCTCTCGCCGCCTGAGGCGAGTAGTGAGTCTGTCGGCCTGGGAGCGCCTTCGACCCAGATAGCCGGCATCAGCTAGAAGGCTGGCCAACCGGACCCGGTCGCGGGGTCCGTGCGGCGAGATCAATCAGCGACTGGGCCCGTCACACCGACTCGCTCGCGTGATCGGAGGGGCCGAGTAGAGGCACAGCGAGCTGCGCTCGGAGAAGCCCTGACAAGGCAGCGAAGGACCCGGGTTCGATTCCCGGCACCTCCACCCCCGTACTACGCGCCCCGGTCATCACGACCGGGGCGCGCAGTCGTTCCCGCCCCGGTTGCGGAACCCCGTCGGGCGCTGACCCGTCGAACCCGGTATGCGCCGATCAGTCGCCCTGTTGGGCCTGCCCCTGATGATGATCGTGGCCGGGTGCGCCCCGGTGGGCACCGAGCCGGACGAGTCCGGTGCCGCGTCCGGCCCCTCGGGCGGCCCGGAGGACCGACAGGGGGCGTTCACGCAGCGGGCGGCGGCAGTGGCGCAGGCGTGGCAGCCCGACGATGCCTGGACCACGCGCTACGTACCCCTGCAGGAACCCACCGTGCTCGTCGGCGAACCCGACTTCACCCCGCAGACCAAGACCGCCTTCCAGGCCGGGTGGTACCGCGCCACTGTGGACCTGCCCGACCGCAGGCCGGCCGAGGGGACCGTACGCTTCCCGGACGGGACGGCGCGGGTGCCGCTGGTCAGCGCGGCGCAGGCGTACCGCGACCTGCGCCAGGGCGACCCCGGCGCCTGCCCCGGGCCGACGGAGCCCGCCATCCCACCGGCGCCCGCGCCGGGTGGTGGACCGGACGGCGCGGTCGGCAGCCGGCCGCAGGGTGACTGCGTCGCGCTCACCGTCACCAAGGTCGAACTGGGCACCGCACCGGTGCACACCACCCGGGGAGCGGCGCAGGTGCCGGCCTGGCTGTTCACTGTGCCGGAGATCGGCGCGGTGGTGGCCCGGGTCGCGGTCGCGCCCGAGGCGGTCGCCACCCCGCCCGCGCCGGTGCCGCCGTCCGAGACGCCCGAACCGGGCCTGGTGGGCGCGCAGGACATCGAGGCGGTTGAGGGGACGACGCTGCGCTACCGGCTCGGGGTGGGCAGCTGCGACACCGAGATCACTCCGCTGGTCTGGGAACAGGACCACGTGATCGTGGTCGGCGGCACGGTCGTGCCGCCGACCGAGGGCTGCGACGAGATGCTCAACCTGCACCCGGCCGAGGTGACGCTGAAGGCCCCGGTGGGCGCGCGCCCCGTCCTGGACGTGCTCAGCGGTTCCCCGCTCCGCGTCGCCGCCGGCTGAGATGTAAGGAGGGGTCCCCTGCTATGCACGAGGCGTTAGTAGGGGACCCCTCCTTTCACAAGATCGGGGGGATGTCGGTGCGGATGGGGACGGGCAGCACGGTCGGGCCGTCGGCGCGCAGCGCGGTGCCGAGGGCCGCGCCGAGGCCGTCCGGGGTGTCGACCACGGTGGCGGCGCAGCCGTAGCCCCGCGCGATCGCGGCGATGTCCAACCCGGGCAGGTCCAGTCCGGGTACGCCGGGCGTCTGCTTGAGGTCGGCGAACGCCTTGAGGATGGCGTACTGCTGGTTCACCGGCACCACGACGGCCAGCGGCAGCCGCAGCTGGGCGGCGGTCCACAGCGCCTGCACCGAGTAGTGGAACGAGCCGTCACCGATCACCGCGACCACTGGTCGGTGTCGGCCGGTGTCGCGTTGCGCCAGCGCGATGCCGACCGCCGCCGGCAGCCCGTAGCCGAGCCCGCCGCTGGCCATGGTGAAGTACGACCCGGGTCGGGTGAACCGCAGCCGCCGCCGCAGCGCGGCCAGGTTCGACGGGGACTCCTGCACCAGCACCCCGTCCTCGGGCCAGTGCGCGGCCAGTGCGGCGAAGAGGGCGTCGGCGCTGAGCGGGACGCCGTCCGCCACCGCCGGGGACTCGGCGCGGGCCGGCGGCGCGGGCCGGTCGGCGGGCGGCACCCGGTCGGCCAGCGCGGCGAGGGCGAGCCCGGCGTCGCCGAGCAGGCTGTCACCGACCGGGGCCCGGGCCGCCTCCTCCGGGTCGTCGGTGACGTGCAGCAGGCGTACGCCGTCGGGCAGCGTCTCGCCCGGTATGTGCGGGTAGTAGCGGAACACCGGGGCGCCGACCACCAGCACCGTGTCGTGGCCGCGGAGGCGCTCGGCCAGCGGGGCGATCGCGAAGGGCAGTACACCCTGGAAGTACGGGTGGTCCTCGGGGAAGGCGGTCCGTTCCGGTGCGGGCGCGGTCCAGACCGGGGCGGCCAGCCGCTCGGCCAGGGCGATCGCGTGCTCCCACGCTCCGGCGCGGTCCACCGCCGCGCCGAGCACGATCGCCGGTGACCGGCTGCCGGCCAACGCCGTGGCGAACTCGGCGAGCCGGTGCGGGTCGGGAGCGAACCGGGTGGCCACCGTCCGGGCCTGCGGCGGAGGGTCCGCGGGCTGGGCCCAGTCGTCCAGCGGCAGGGAGAGGAAGACCGGCCCGGCGGGCGGCTGGACGGCGGTGGCGTACGCGCGCATCAGCGCCGCCGGTACGTCCTGCGCGCGGACCGGTTCGTGGGCCCACTTGACGTACGGCTGGGGCAGCTCGGTGGGGTGCCGGGCGGCGAGCCGGGGTTCGAGCAGCAGCATCTCGCGGGTCTGCTGGCCGGCGGTGACGATCAGCGGGGTGCGGTTGTGCCAGGCGGTGACGATGTTGCCCATGGCGTTGCCGGTGCCCGGCGCGGTGTGCAGGTTGACGTGGGCGGGGCCGCCGGTGGCCTGTGCGTACCCGTCGGCCATGCCCACCGCCGACGCCTCCTGAAGGGCCAGCACGTAGTGGAAGTCGGCGGGGAAGTCCTGGAGGAAGGGCTCCTCGGTGGAACCGGGATTGCCGAAGACGGTGGTCATGCCGAGGGCGCGGAGCAGCTCGTAGGTGGTGTCCCGGACCGTTGCCATCGTCTTCGAATCTATCCGGGCGACCAGGTTGTCCAGGGCTTTTCGCATCTGCTCGGCGGCCCGTTCCGCTCGCCGACCCGGCGCTCGGCCCGGTTTCGCCGCAACCGGTCGGCACCGGTGTCGATCACCCGACGATCAGACCTTCGCGACCGCCGTGGACGCAGGCTATGGTGCCAGGCATGGCAAAGACAGCGGGGATGGTGCCGATCGGGACCACCGTCCCGATGTGTGATCGCTTCCGCCGTCCGGTACACGGTTGACGGGTGCGGTGATGCAGGGAGAGGGGCAGGCGATCGGCGGACGGGCGACGGAGTCGATGGCGGGCAAGCTGATGGTGGCGACGCCGGCGCTGAAGGACCCGAACTTCGACCGCACAGTCGTGTTGCTGGTCGCGCACGAACCCGGCGGCGCGCTCGGCGTGGTGCTCAACCGGGCGACCGAGGTGGCGGTGGCCGACGTGCTGCGCGACTGGGGCGACCTGGCCCGCCATCCGGCGGTGTTGTTCGAGGGTGGCCCGGTGCAGCCCGACTCGGCGATCTGCCTCGCCCGGATGCGGCAGCCGGTCCGTCGGCTCAAGGGCTTCCACCAGGTCTCCGGAGCGGTCGGCACCCTCGACCTCTCGGTCGACCCGCAGCGGCTGCGGGAGAGCGTGGAGAGCATCCGGGTCTTCGCCGGATACGCGGGCTGGGGCGCGGGACAGTTGGAGCAGGAGATCGAGGACGGCTCCTGGTTCGTGCTGGACGCGTTGCCCGGCGACGCGTTCGTCGACCGCCCGGACGACCTGTGGCCGATGGTGCTGCGACGGCAAGGCGGCATGATGGCCGCGGTCGCGCACTTCCCGCCGGACGTGGCACTGAACTGAGGGCCGCGATGCCGTCTCGCGGGGGACCCCCGCGAGATGACCATGCCGGCGAGCGTGTGTATAGTTCTCCCAGTGCCCGGGCGACCGGGTGCGACAGCAAGGGGCCGTGGCGCAGCTGGTAGCGCACCACACTGGCAGTGTGGGGGTCAGGGGTTCGAGTCCCCTCGGCTCCACCGAACGCACCATGTGCGAACCGGTGGTTTTCCTCGTGAATGCCCCCGCCCGGTTGGGCGGGGGCATCAGTGTGTCACCCGGAACACGCCGGCACCGGGCTGCGGGGATTGGAGCCGTCCGGGTCACGTCTGGCGGTAGGCGTCCTGGTATTCGCCCCGGGGTGGGATCGGTTGGATCACGTCCAACAGCACCCCGTCGGGTGCGGCGACGATGAAGTGCCGCTGCCCGAAGTCCTCGTCGCGGATCGCCAGCACCGGCGTCAATCCGGCCTCGTCGGTCAACCGGGCATGGACCGCGTCGACGTCGTCGACCTCGAGGTTGACGATCACCCCGCGCGGCAGCTTCCGGTATCCGTCGGGGATGGTGGGGTGATCGTGGGCGAGGATCGCCAGCTCGAACGTGCCCAGGCGCAGGCTGACGTACCAGTCGGACTCGTAGGTCGACTCGAAGCCGAGCGTGCGCCGGTAGAAGCCGGCTGCGGCGGCCACGTCCTGTGACGTCAGGACCGGGTAGAAACTGGTGACGGTCATCGAGCGCTCCTTTACGTACACTGTGCATGTATCGCCGTTCACTATACATACTCTGCGTACGTAAAGGAAGATCCATGCCTCGCGCCACTGCGGCTGCCGCCGCCCGGACCGCCCAGCAGGTCCTCGATTCGGCGATCGACCTCTTCGCCGCCGAGGGGTTCGCCGACGTCACGCTCGATGACGTCGCGCGATCCGCAGGAGTGACGCGGGGCGCGGTCTATCACCACTACCGGAACAAGCCGGGGCTGTTCCGGGCCGCCGTGGCGCAGCTCCAGGCGCACGTGGCCGCCGGCGTGGTGGAGGCGGCCGGCCGGGCCGGTGGCGATCCCGGTGAGCGACTGCGGGCCGGCTCGCATGCGTTCCTCGACGCGATCACCGCCCCGCCCGTCGTCCGCATCCTGCTCGTCGACGGCCCGGCCGTGCTGGGGTGGGAGCACTGGCGCCTGCTCGACGCGGAGCACTCCGCCGCTCACCTGAGTGAGGCTCTCGGTGCGGTGGGCGTGCCGGACGGACTCCTCGACGCGTTGACGGCGCAGTTGTCCGGGGCGATGAACGAAGCCGCGCTCTGGATCGCGCGACACGACGACGCCTCGGCAGCGCGCGAACAGGCGCACTCGGCCCTCGACCGACTCCTGGCCGCCGTGCTCGCCTGAGGGTGCACGACAGTCCGGGTCGCCAGGGGGGTCGAGAAGCAGACCTTTCGGAAGTGTGGCCAGATAGATCTCTCAGCTGTTGGGTTGATGGTCCATGTGCATCGTTGACACTCTCGCTTTATATAAGTCAGACTTTTAGCGGGAGGTCGACATGAGTGAGCCTCGACGGCTGGCGGTCATCAACTCCGACGCGAAACGAGCCCCGGTGCTGCCCGATCCACCCGGTCTCGTCACCGACCTGGTGGACCCGCGACTGCGCCGGTTCGCCCGCACCAAATACGATCATCTGCTCACCGAACTGGGCACAGTGGACGCCGCCGAGGCGGCCATCGCCGCCGGATGCGACGCGGTCTACATCGACACCTTCGCCGACTACGGGATGGCGCAACTGCGCGCCGCCGCACCCGTACCGGTCGTCGGGGCGGGTGAGGCCGTACTGGCCTGGGCGGCGCAGGCCGGTCGCCGTTTCAGCATCGTCACCGTCTGGCCGGTGTCGATGGACTACATCTACGCCGATCGGCTCGCCGCCTGCCCGGGTGGCGAACTCGCCGTCGGGGTGCACTACCTCTCCGACGAGTCGGAGCTGGACCGGGTCGGCACCGACGCCGGGGTCAAGGCGCGGATGGGCCGGGGCGAGGACGACGTCGTCGCCGCCATCACCCGGGCCTGTCTGGACGCCGCGCAGCGCGACGGGACCGACCTGATCCTGTTCGGCTGCACCTGTATGACGCCGGTGTCGGCGGAGGTGGCCCGGCGTGCCGGCATCGAGATCGTCGACCCGTCGGTGATCGGGTTGCGCGCGGGGCACGCGGCGGCACTCGGCCCACGCCCGGAGCCGCCGGTCGCCGCGCAGCGACTCGGGGCGGTGACGCAACTGGTCGACGCCTACCTCGGTGTCGGCGACGGGTCCGCCGGGGCGAGCTGCGGCGTCGACGCCGACGGCTGTGAGGTGTGCGCGGTGACCGCCGGGCCGTCGTCGTGACCCCGCTGTGCCGCCGACTCGGGGTCGACCTGCCGGTGCTGGCGTTCAGCCACTGTCGGGACGTGGTCGCGGCGGTCAGCCGGGCGGGTGGGTTGGGTGTACTCGGGGCCGCCTCGATGACCCCGGAGGACCTCGACCGGGACCTCACCTGGCTGGACCGGGAGTGCGCCGGGCGGCCGTACGGCGTGGATCTGCTCTTTCCGGCGAAGTCGGCCGGCGACGACCCGGCGGAGCTGGCCGGTCGGATCCCGGCAGACCACCGGGCGTTCGTGGACGCGCTACGGACCCGGTGGGGCGTGCCGGTGCGCCGCAGCGAGCCCGGCCACAACCGGCTCGGCGGAATGCCGACCGAGATCGACCACCTGATGACCCACGTCAACGCGCATGCCCTCTGGGAGGTCGCCCGGGCGCATCCGATCCGCCTGGTGGCCAGCGCTCTCGGCCCGCCGCCGGCCGAGGTGCGTGCCGAGACGATCCGACGCGGCATGCTGCTCGCCGGTCTGGTCGGCGATCCGCGGCACGTGCGCCACCAACTGGCCGCCGGGGTGGACGTGCTGGTGGCGCAGGGCTACGAGGCGGCCGGGCACACCGGTGACATCACCACGATGGTGCTGGTGCCGCAGGTGGTGGCCGTCGCCGGTGACGTACCGGTGGTCGCCGCCGGTGGGATCGCCACCGGTCGGCAGGTGGTCGCGGCCCTCGCGTTGGGCGCGCAGGCGGTCTGGACCGGATCGGTCTGGCTGGCCACCGCCGAGAGCGACCTCGACCCGGTGGTCAAGGAGAAGATCGTCGCGGCGGCGGCGACCGACACCGAGAAGACCACCTCGTACACCGGCAAGCCGACCCGGCAGCTCACCACCGTGTGGACCCAGGCGTGGCGGACGCCGGAGGCACCGCCGTCCTTGCCGTCGCCGGTGCAGCAGGTGTTGGCGCGGGACACCGTGGTCAGCGCGTTCGAGCACCAGGTGACCCCGGTGATGGGTTCGGCGGCCGGGCAGGCCGTCGGCCTGGTGACCGGGACCCGCTCGGTCGCCGCCGTCCTGGACGACCTGCGGATGCAGATGGCCGACGCGGTCGAGGCGGTGACGAGGCTGACCGACGACGCGGGCTGACCGACGAGGCCGTCCGGCCGGCAGGTCGGGCGGCCCGGTCGGGAACGCCGTGGTCACCGCGCCGACCGTCGGTCGCGGCGCGCCTGCACGGCCACCGCGACCAGGGTGTACGCCGCCAGTGTCGTGATGCCGCCGGTCGCCACCGTCATCACCGTGGTCAGCGCGACACCGCCCAGCGCGAGCCCACCGAGCAGCGAGGTGCCGCCCAGGGTGGCGAACGCGGCGACCATCCAGGCGGCGAAGACCTCGGCGCGGCGGTGCGTCGGCGCCCAGTCGCCGATCAGCCGGGTCGCGCCGAGCAGCACCAGTCCGCCGCCGGTGCCGACCAGCACCGTGCCGGCGATCGTCACCGCTCCGCTGGCCAGGTGCAGGGCGGCGGTGGTGGTGCCGGCACCGGCGGCGATGACCAGGACGCCGAGGCCGACGGAGCGGGCCGCCGGCACCCGGTTCGCCGCGAGCTGGGCGAGCAGGGTCATGGTGACCAGCAGGGTGAGCAGCCCGCCGGTGCCGCCGGCGGTGCTGATGCCGGCCCCCTCGGTGAGGATGCGCGCGCCGAACGTGCCGAACAGGGCCATGCAGCTGTTGAGCGTCATCAGCGAGCAGGTCGCGATGCTGAACGGCAGCAGGATCGCCCGGGGGACGCGGACCGTGCGGACCAGCCGGACCCGGCCCGCCGTCCGGCGGTCGGCCGGTGCCCGGAGCAGCAGCACCAACGGCACCAGCGCGACCGCGCCGATCACGACGTACGGCAGCACCAGCGGGTACGCGGTGTGGTCGGCGAGGAGTCCGGCGACCAACGGTCCGAAGCCCATGCCGAGGGTGGTGCAGACCGCGTGGGTGAGGCTGCCGGCCCGGGTGCCCCGAGGGTGGAAGTCCAGCAGCGCGGCGGCCGTGGTGGCACTGACCATGCCGGTCGCCATGCCCTGCACGAACCGCCCGGCGACCAGCATCGGCAGGGTCGTGGCGGCAGCGGTCACCAGGCAGGCGAGCAGCACCAGCGCGACACCGAGCAGCATGGTGACGCGTCGGCCGATCAGGTCGGAGAGCCCGCCGAGCAGCGTGACCACGACGATCACGCCGACCGGGTACCCGGCGAAGGCCAGGCTGATCTGCGCCGGGTCGAGGTCCCACCGTTGCGCGTAGACCGCGAACAGCGGGGACGCGGCGAAACTGCCGAGCACCGCCACCAGGACCAGCGCGCCGGAGGCGGCGGCCATCACCACCGAGGGGCGGTACGCCGGGACGTCGGGCGTGCCGGCGGTGGTGCCGTCGCGCACCTCAGTGGCTCCGGGGCAGAGAGGTAGACACTAGGACACCGCCTTCCGTCAAAAGTCTGAGGAATTAACAGCGGCAGTGTCAAGGTCTTGCCAGACCCGGCCCTCGGCCTGCACAGTGTGCACCTGAGCTGCTCAGGTGGACATTGCGAGGCGGAACCGACGGGGCACTTCGCGACGCGCCATCGTCATCTTCTCGGTTAACACCTGACATATGCGTTTTGGAACCTGGAGAGCACCCCACACCCGGCGAGAGGTGGAGGAACACAGGTGACAGTGACGATCGTCGACTCCACGACGCTGCCGTGGGTCAACGGCCAGGACGTGTACGACTCGATGGAACCTGCCTTCCGGGACAACTTCGGAGGCGACCCGGAGCAGGTGCGTGACCTGCTGTCCCGGTACTGGATGCGCTCGTTGTGGCTGGACCGTGAGAGCACCCGACGCATCGACCACGTACGGGCCACGCCCGGATACCGCGACCTCAGCGAGGCTTACCACGACAGCGTCGAGGAGTCGTACTTCCTGGGCGGGGTCGCCGAGCTGAGCGCCGAGGGGCGGCTGGTCGAGGGCGACTACTTCTGGCGTCCGCCCGGCTGGGTGCACAAGGCGTGGAGCGACGAGGGCTTCGAGAACATCCTCTGCATGGAGGGGGAGGTCGCCAGCGAGCACAGTGGTCGGGTCTCCCGGGTGGTCTGCCCGGACGACCGGGCCGGCGCACAGGCGCGCGACGGCGGGGACGGCGGAGTCGGGCCACGGGGCTACCAGCGCCGGGTCGAGTCCCGGTTCGTGCCCTGGACGCCGCTGGACGCGCCGTGGTCGGGGGTGGACGCCATCGTGCTCGGCCTGCCGGCCGCGTCCGGCGGGGCCCGGTCCACCACCGGCGAGGCGGTGCCGCTCGGCAAGTCGCTGAGCCACAACGTCGACACCGGCGCCTGTAGCGCCCTGGTCCGCCTGCCGGCCGGCTACGCCGGGGCACCCACCCCGGTGCCCCGGGAACGTTTCCTGGTCACCACCCGGGGCGACCTCGTGGTGGACGGGGTGACGCTCACCCCCTGCTCGTTGCTGCACGTACCCGCCGGTGTCCCGGCGCCGACGCTGACCGCGACGACCGACGTCGAGCTGTTCGTCAAGGTGGGGGAGCGGACATGACGCGGGTGCGGCACACCACCGACGACCAGGTGATGACGGTCGTACTGGACGGCCCGGACTCGATGAACAGCCTCACCCCGGCGGTGATCGCCGGGCTGGACGACGCGCTCGAACAGGCCGAGCAGGACCACAGCCTGCGGGCGGTGGTGGTCACCGGAGCCGGGGAGCGGGCCTTCAGCGTCGGCATGGACATCGACTTCCTGGAGTCGTGCTTCGCCGATCCACAGCGGACGTTCCTGCCGTTCCTGCGGTCGTACCACGCGGTGCTGCGCCGGATCGAGCAGCTCGGCGTACCGGTGATCGCGCGGGTCAACGGCCTGGCGCGGGCCGGTGGGTTCGAACTGATCCTCGCCTGCGACTTCGTGATCGCCGCCGACGAGGCCCGGGTCGGCGACATCCACCTGGAGTTCGGGATGCCGCCGGGCGCCGGGTCGAGCCAGCGGGCCCCGCGCAAGCTCGGCGACCAGCGGGCCAAGGCACTCATGCTCACCCCGACGTGGTTGCGCGGCCCGGAGTTGGTGCAGTGGGGGGTCGCGCTGGCCAGCGCACCCCTGGCCGAGCTGGACGACGAGGTCGGCAAGCTGCTGGCGATGCTGCGCGGGCGCTCCCGGCCCGGACTGGCGATCACCAAGCGGCTGCTCAACTCGGTGCACACGATGACCCTGGAGGAGGGCCTGCGCTACGAGCGCGAGATGTTCTCCCGGCTGCACGAGGAGGTCGACGAGGTGGCCGAGGGCTATCGCGCGTTCGTGGAGAAGCGCCGACCGGTCTGGGGGGACGTCGATGTCCGCACCCTCGCCTGAGCCGTCCGCGACTCCGCAGGTGGTCGTCGACGCGGACCTGGTCGACACGCTGATCGGCCGGGGCGGGTACACCCACCCGCTGTTCCAGCGGGCCGACGGCGACGCCGACGGCCCGCCGTTGCCGGGTCAGGCGGTCGTGCTGCTGCTCGGCGGGCTGGTCGAACAGTCCGGCCTGCTCGACGACGCGATCGCGCTGCTGGAACTGCGTCGGGCACGGTTCCACCGGATGGTCAAGGCCGGCGCGACGCTACGGGTCCGGATCGAACGCGTCGCCAGCCGGGTGACCTCCCGTGGCACGTACGTCGTGGACTTCCGCTGGACCGGGATCGACGCGGACGACGAGCCGGTCGCCGAGGTCGAGGCCGTGATGCTGATGAACGGGGCAGGAAGGGAGGACACCAGGTGAGGGGTGTGCAGCTCAACATGGCGGCCGGCATCCGGGAGTTCGGCCGGGCCACGCCGCACCGGGTGGCGGTGGTCGACGGTGACCGCCAGATCTCCTTCGGCACGTTGGACGAGCGGTCCAGCCGCCTCGCCTCGGCCACTCTGGACCGTGGGCTGCGCCCCGGTGAGCGGATCGCGGTCCTGGCGAACAACCGATACGAGTACTTCGAGATCTCGGCGGCGATGGCCAAGGCCGGTATCCCCACGGTGCCGCTGAACCCCCGCAACAACGTCGGCGACAACGCGTACGTCCTGGACCACGCCTCGGTCCGGGGGATCATCGTGGCGGACGAGCTGGCCGACCGGGTCGACGGGCTCGTCGACGACCTGCACCTGGTGCTCAGCTTCGACGGCGGGGTGGGTGAGCACTACGACACCTTCGTCGCCGCCGGCCGCGCGGTGGACCCGGCGGTGCCGGTGGACGAGATGGACCCGTTCTGCATCACCTACACCTCGGGGACCACCGGGCGGCCCAAGGGCGTGCTGTTGACCCACCGGGGGCGGGTGCTGACCGCCTTCGGCGTCGGGCTCGACTACGGGCTGGGGCCGAACAAGAGCACGATCGCGGTGGCGCCGATGTACCACGGCGCCGGCTTCGAGTTCGCGTACGCGGCGCCGATGCTCGGTGGCTCCTGCACCGTGCTGCCGAGCTGGGACCCGGAACGACTGCTCGACCTGATGGTGAGCAGCCGGGCGGAGACGGTCTTCCTCGTGCCTACGCACGCCCAGCAACTCCGCCGGTTCTGCGAGGATCCGGCGGCCCGCTACGACCTGTCGGCGCTCAAGACGCTCTACTTCAACGCCGCCGCGCTGCCGGTGGCGCTCAAGGAGTGGGTGATCGCGGCGTTCCCAGGGGTCGCGGTGCACGAGTTGTACGGGTCGACCGAGTGCTCCATCGTGACCAACCTGCGGCCGGAGTTCGCCCTGGCCCGGGCCGGCAGCGTCGGTCATCCGTGGTTCTGGAACGAGGTGCGCCTGGTCGGCGAGGACGGTGCCGAGGTGGGGCCGGGCGAGCCGGGTGAGCTGTACGCGCGCTCGCCGTTGCTGCTCACCGGGTATCTCGACGACGAGGAAGCCACGCGGGCCGGGTATGACGCCGACGGGTTCTTCTCGGTGGGTGATGTGGCGGTCCGCGACGAGGAGGGCTTCATCTCCATCGTGGACCGCAAGAAGGACATGATCATCGCGGGCGGGGTGAACATCTTCCCGCGCGAGATCGAAGAGGTCATCGCCCGGCACGAGCCGGTCGACGACGTCGCGGTGATCGGGGTGCCGGACGAGGTGTACGGCGAGCGCGTCGCCGCGTTCGTGGTCGGCCGTCCGGGCCGGCGGGTGGACGTGACCGTGCTGGACGGGTACGTGCGGGAGCACGTCGCCCGGTACAAGGTCCCCCGGGAATGGCATCTGGTGGACCGGTTGCCGCGCAATCCGAGCGGCAAGATCCTCAAGCGCACCATCCGGGACGAGTACGCCGGTCCGCCGGAGCAGAGCCAGACCCGTTAGACCAAAAGTCTGACGTTCCGCGTACCGGTCCACGAACTCCCGGATGCGCGTCTCCTGCCCAGATGGCTCCTGGGTCGACGAGTGCTGTCCAGAAGAGTCGAAATGATCGATGAAGATGTCAGTACTGTAAAACTCTGACTTTTTATAGACTGCCTGCTTGGAGACCGTTATGGTCGCCGTAATCAGGTGTTGATGCGGCCATCGGGCTTCCGCGCCGGGCCGTACGGACTTCGCCATCAGGAGGCCATCGTGTCCCACCTCAATAGCCCCGGTGCCGCCCTCTCCCGCCGTCGCCTGCTCACCGGTTTCGGGGGTGCCCTCGTCGGCAGTGCCCTGCTGACCGCCTGCGGCAGCGACGACGCCGACTCCAGCGCGAACGGCGGACGGACCACCATCCGACTCGCCGGCATCCCCGCCTCCGCCCTCGCGGCCTTCAAGCTCGCCCTCAAGGAGGGCGCGTTCGAGGAGGCCGGCCTCGACATCAGGTACGAGGAGTACGCGGAGTCGGCCGCCGTCTACACCGCCTACCGCGCCGGTCAGGTCGACGGCGGCCTCGGCGGTATCCCCTCCACCGCCAACCTGGTCGCCACCGGCGTGGACCGCAAGGTGGTCTTCGCGCTCCAGCGCACCACCAACGGGATCCTGGTCCGCGCCGACAGCGGCATCGGGTCCATCGCCGATCTCAAGGGCCGCAAGCTCGGTCTCTTCGGCAGCGCCATCGGCTCGTCCACCAACCAGTTCTTCGCGCTCTGCCGCGAGTACCACGGCTTCAACCCGACCACCGACTGTCAGGTCCAGTACGGCGCGCCGAACCTGATGGCCGAACTGCTCGGGCAGGGCGACGTGGACATGGCCCTGGTGATCGACCCGGCCGGCGCGCCCGAGGTGGCCAGCGGGAAGTACCGCTCCCTCGGCGACCTCGGCGTCCTGCTGGAGGAGGCGACCGGGCTCAAGGCGTTCACCGCCGGCTGGGACTTCGCCAGCGAGTTCATCGAGAAGAACCAGGAGGCGGTGCAGGCGTTCGTCGACGTCAACCTGCGCTACCAGACCCGGTTCAACAACGACCAGTCGCTGTGGGACGCCGCGCTGCGCGAGCTCTACGACATCGACGACCAGGCGGTGCTCGACGTGATCTGGAACAGCCAGCGCGGCCGGTTGGTCGAGCAGTGGGGTGACACCGAGAAGCAGCAGGCGGCCCAGTTGCTCACCTTCCTCAGCGAGAACGGTGAGCCCGAGTTCCTGCCCACGGTGCCCGACGGGCTCTTCGCCTGACCACCGGCCCGGCACGAGGAGAGGCACCGATGACCCTGTCCGAAACCACCAAGCCGGCGGCCGTCACGGCCGGCACGGCGGACCGTGGCGCGCCGCCGGGACACGGCGGCGGGCCCGGCGGCCCCCGCCGTCTCCTGCGCAACGGAATCGTGCTGCGGGTGGCCTCCGTGTTCATCCTGCTCGTCATCTGGTGGCTGGGCTCACTCGTCGTCGGTGAGCGCATCCTGCCCACCCCGGGCACGACCGCCTCGGCGCTGGCCGACAGCATGCAGCAGCAGACCTTCTGGACCGACCTCCAGGTCACCATGGTCCGGATCCTCATCGGGTTCGCCGCGTCGATGGCGCTCGGTGTGCTCGTCGGCCTGGTGATGGGGCTGTCCCGGATCGCCGAGGGCCTGCTGGACATCTGGATCGCCGTCGGCCAGACCATCCCCAGCCTCTGCTGGGTGATCGTCGCGTTCATCATGTTCGGGCTCAACGACACCGCCACCGTCGTGGCGATCACGCTGACCTCGTTCCCGATCATCGCGATCAACATGTGGACCGGGGTGAAGGCGATCGATCCCCGGCTCGGGCAGATGGCCCGTACCCTCAACGCCTCGCGTGGCCTGCGGACCCGGGAGGTGACCCTGCCCCAGGTGCTGCCGGCGGTGATGGCGTCGGCCCGCTTCGGGTTCGGCATCGTCTGGAAGGTCGTGGTGATCGCCGAGCTGCTCGGGCGGACCGACGGCATCGGCTACCGGCTGAACTACTGGTTCCAGCTCTTCCGCATGGAGCAGGTCTTCGCACTCACGCTGTTCTTCTCGATCCTGATGGTGGTGCTCGAACTCGCCGTGTTCAAGCCGATCGAGGCGAAGCTGTTCCGTTGGCGTCCGGAGGGAGCCCGATGAGCACCGACGACCGGATCGTCATCAAGGACCTGGTGAAGGGGTTCCACACCCGGCACGGCTTCACCACGGTCATCGACGGGATGGACCTCACCATCGCCGACGGGGAGTTCGTCGCGCTGGTCGGTCCCTCAGGGTGCGGCAAGTCCACCGTGCTGAACATGCTCAGCGGGCTGGACACGGACTTCACCGGCACCGCCGAGATCCGCAGCCGGGCACCAGGGGTGCACTTCAGCTACGTGTTCCAGGAGCCGAGGCTGCTGCCCTGGAAGACCGTGCGGCAGAACGTCGAGTTCGCCCTGAAGGCCACCGGGGTGGACCGGTCCCAGTGGGCCGACCGGGTGCTGCCGGTGCTGCGCCGGGTGGGGCTGGCCGGGTTCGAGAACCACTACCCGCACCAGATCTCCGGCGGTATGCAGCAGCGCACCGCGCTGGCCCGGGCCTTCGTGCTGGACGCGCCGGTGATGCTGATGGACGAGCCGTTCAGCGGGCTCGACGAGTTCACCGCCCGCAGCCTGCGCCAGCTCCTGCTGGAGCTGCGCAGCCAGGAGGAGAGCAAGGCGTTCGTCTTCGTCACGCACAACGTGTTCGAGGCCGCCGTGCTCTCCGACCGGGTGGTGCTGATGTCCAACCGCCCGTCGACGATCCGCCGGGTGGTCGAGGTGGAGGTGCCGCTGCCACGCAGCTACGACGACCCCCGGCTGTTCGAGGTCAGCCGCGAGCTGACCCACGAGATCATCTCGTCGATGGTCAGCACCGACGACGGCGGCCTGGTGGTCGGCGAGGAGCACACCCGGCTGGCCGGACCACAGGCGGCCCGATGAGCGCCCCGGTGGCCGGCCCGCCGCTGACCCCCCGGCTGCCCACGGCGTTCGCCGCCGGTGCGGTGCTGCTGACCCCGGCCCGGACCCTGACCGACGGCGACTTCGCCGCGATCGTCAATGCCTCGTGGGAGAACGGGCCGCTGCACACCGACGTCGAGTACATGCGCGCCACCGGCTTCGGCCGCCCGATCCTCGGCGGTCCGTGCCTGATCGCGATCGCCGCCGGGCTCACCTCCACCACCATGTACGCGGCTTGGAACGCGGCCGGGGTGGACTGCCACGCCGCGCTCGGCATCGACGAGATCCGCTACCTCGGCCCGGTGTACGCCGGGGACACGCTGCGGGTACGGATCGAGGTGTCCCGCTTCGAACCGACCCGGGGCGGCCGGATGTACGTCGGCGCGGTCCACGACGACGTGCGCAACCAGCGCGACGAGACGGTGCTGCGGATGACCCGCTCGTACCTGCTGAGCCCGCTGCCGGCGACCGAGCCGGGCGAGCCGGGATGAGCGGACTGCCCCGGACCACCACGCTCGGTCTGGCCCGCCACGACCGGGTGCTGCTGGTCACCCTGGACCGGCCGCACCGGCTCAACGCGTACGACCGGACCATGGTCGACGAGTTGCGCCGGACCTGGCAGGCGTTCGGCGCCGACGACGGGCTGCACGCGGCCGTGGTCACCGGGGCCGGCGAGCGCGGCTTCTGCACCGGCTTCGACGTCGACGACACCCTCGACGCCGGGGTCACCAGCCCGTCGCTGGACCACGCCGGTCGGGTCGCGTTGACCGCCCGTGACCTGGGGGTGTTCAAGCCGGTGGTGGCCGCGGTGAACGGGCACTGCTGTGCCGGCGGCTGGCACTTCGTCAACGACGCGGACGTGGTGCTCTGCGCCGCGCACGCCACGTTCTTCGACACCCATCACGACGTCGGCCTGGCGAACCCGGTCGAGGCGGTCGGCGCGTTGAGCCGACTGCCGCTCGGCGAGGTGATGCGGATGGTGCTCACCGGGCGGAGCTACCGGATCGACGCCCGTCGGGCGCTCCAACTCGGGCTGGTCACCGAGGTCACGCGCGCGTCGGAACTGACCGACCGGGCGCTGGCGATCGCCACGGAGATCGCCCGGCACCCGCTCGACGTGTTGACCACCACCGTGGAGACGGTCTGGACGGCGGTGCAGGCGCAGCGGGGCGCCGCCGAGGCGTTCGGGCTGGCGATGCTGGCCCGGTCGGACGCCTCGGCGCAGCACCGGGGAGAGGCGATGCGGGAGTTCCGGCACGGCGGCGGGGGAGGGCACTGATGGAGTACGGCATCTTCAGCCACATCGAGCAGATCGACGAGATCGAGCAGCTCCTGCACGGCGCGGAGGCCGACGGAATCGCCAGTGTCTGGTTGACCCAGGGTTTCGGGCACGACGCGCTGACCGTGATCGGGGCGGTCGGGCGCGGTCTGTCGCGGCTGCGGATCGGGACCGCCGTGGTGCCGGTGTACCCGCGCCACGCGATGGCGCTGGCCCAGCAGGCGCTCACCACCAACATGCTGATCGGCGGGCGGCTGGTGCTCGGCGTCGGCCCGTCGCATCCGCAGGTGGTCGAGCCCTGCTGGGGCATGTCGTACGCCCGGCCGGCCCGCTACATGCGTGAGTACCTGACCGCGCTCAACGGGGCGTTGACGCAGCGGGTCCGGTTCTCCGGCGAGGTGGTCACCGCCCGGGGCGACCTGACCATCGCCGGTGACCCGCCGGTGCCGACGGTGATGGTCTCCGCGCTCGGCCCGAAGATGCTGGAACTCGCCGGTGAACTGGCCTCGGGCACGGTGACCTGGATGGTCGGCCCGCGTACGCTGGCGGAGCTGACCGTGCCGGCGATCACCGCGGCGGCGGTCGGGGCGGGTCGGCCGGCACCCGAGGTGGTGGTGACCGCAGCGGTGTGCGTGACCGACGATCCGCGCCGCGCCCGGGCCGCCATCGATCCGGTGCTCGGCTGGTACGACGACAAGCCGTCGTACCGCGCGATGCTCGACCGGGAGGGTTTCGCGCGGGCCAACCAGATGGCGATCGTCGGCGACGCCGCCGAGGTACGGGCGGAGATCGGACGCTACGAGGCGGCCGGGGCGACGACGTTCGCGGCACAGCTCTACGGCACGCCGCAGGAGCGGGCGGCGACCCGTGCCCTGGTCGGCGAGCTGGCCACGGCGTCGGCGTCGGCGGGCGCCACCGGCGCGGACTTTTGAGGTGTCGGAGTCGGCCATGGGTGACGCTGCGCCGAGCATCGGATGGCCTACCGTGGTTGTTCGCGACGAAGCCGCACGCGAGGGTGCGGGGCCGAGGGGATGCGGAGCCGGAGTGACCATGGCCAAGGACGTGACGGGGGCCCAGACTGCCCGGCCGGAGCAGGTGATTCCGGCTGACCGCAAGGGCCCCGAGGTGCTCGGGGTCACCCGGGTGCGCCCGGCTTACCAGCAGGTCGCCGACCAACTCCGGGAGCGGATCCTGGACGGCTCGTTGACGGCGGGTGACCGGTTGCCCACCGAGATCGAGCTGTCCGAAATCTTCGGGGTCAGCCGGAGCACCATCCGGGAGGCGCTGCGGGTGCTGGCCTCCAAGGACCTGATCCGCACCACCCGGGGCACCACCGGTGGCACGTTCGTGGCGCGGGTCCAGTTCGACCAGGTCAGCGAGTACCTGGAGATGAGTCTCGGGCTGATGTCCGGGGCGCGCGACATCACGCTGGACAATCTGCTGGAGGCGCGGGAGAGCCTGGAGGTGCCGGCCGCGGGGCTGGCCGCGCTGCGCCACGCCGACGAGCACCTGACGTTGATGCGCCAGGCGGTGGAGCGGGAGAAACTGACCCGTGCCCGGGGCCGCAAGTTCCGGGAGCACGTGACGTTCCACGGGGTGCTGGTCGAGGCGACCGGCAACCAACTGCTCGGGGTGATGGTCGAGCCGGTGTTCCGGGTGTTGCAGGCGCGGACCGCGGACCGGGACATGCCGGCGGAGTACTGGAGCCAGATCGACGCCGAGCACACCGAGATCTGCGGGTACGTGCAGGCCCGCGACGAGGCCGGTGCGCGCGAGGCGATGCGCGCTCATCTGGGCACCGTGCGGCGGGCCTACGAGCAACGGTGAAAGAAGTGTCACCCTAAAGTTCTGAGTTTTCATCAAGGCGTCCTGCCGAACGGCGGCAGGGCGCCTTTTGGCTTTCCTGTATCAGCAGTCCAGATCGCTTACGGAGCCTTGACACGAAAAAAGTCAGACAAATAAACTAGCCGCAGTTCAGGGCTGTCGAAAGGATCGACCGATGACGGTGCGCCAAGGATGGACCGGACGTTTCTTCGAGGACTTCCAGGTCGGTGACGTCTACCAGCACCCGCTCGGGCGCACCGTCACCGAGACCGACAACACCTGGTTCACCCTGCTGACGATGAACACCAGTCAGATGCACTTCAACGCGGAGTACGCGGCCCGGTCCGAGTTCGGCAGACCGCTCGTCGTCTCGACCCTGACCCTGGCCATCGCGGTCGGGCAGAGCGTCACCGACCTCACCCAGAACGCCTTCGCCAACCTCGGCTGGGACGACATCAGCCTGCCGCACCCGGTGTTCGCCGGAGACACGCTCTACAGCGAGTCACTGGTGCTGGAGAAGCGTGAGTCGGGCTCCCGGCCGCACGCCGGCATCGTCACGGTCCGCACCCGCACGCTCAACCAGGACGGCAAGCAGGTCTGCGCCTTCAAGCGCACCTTCTACGTCTACAAGCGAGGCGCCGAACAGGTCGAGGGGATCTTCCCGGTCGCCGCCACGCCACTGTCCCTTCCGGACGGGGCGGGCGCATGACACTTCGCCTGACGTACCAGCCGTGGGGCGAGACGCTCGCCGAGGTGGCCGACGCCGGCCGGCGGGCCGAGCGGGCCGGCGCCGAGGTGCTCTGGGTCTCCGAGCTGCACCGCAGCGCCACCGGCACGGCCGCCGCGCTGGCCACCGCCACCGGGACCGCCCGGATCGGTACGTGCATCGCGCTCGCCTTCACCCGCAGCCCGATGATCACCGCGCTGGAGGCGCTGGACCTGGACGAACTCTCCGGTGGACGGTTCGTGCTGGGCCTCGGCTCCGGCGTCAAGCGGCTCAACGAGGACTGGCACAACGTGGTGTTCGGCAAGCCCGTGCCGCACATGCGGGAGACCGTCCGCAACATCCGGCACTTCTGGCGTCACTGCACCAGCGGCGATCCGATGCTGCTCGACGGCGAGTACGAGCCGATGCGCATCCGGGGCTACGAGCGCCCCTTCGCGGTGCCGGCCGAGGCGATCCCGGTCTACCTCGCCGCGATGGGGCCGTTGATGACCCGCCTGGCCGGTGAGATCGGCGACGGGTGGATCAGCCACGAACTCTGCTCGCCCCGCTACCTCGCCGAGCAGATCCTGCCCGACCTGACCGTCGGCATCGACCGCGCCGACGGCCGGACCCGAGCCGACCTCGACGTCGTCGTCTCGGCGTGCTGCTCGATCGCCGACGACCGGCAGGTGGCCCGCCGCCGCGCCGCCGGACTGGTCGGCTTCTACGCCACCGTCCGCACCTACGCCGACTTCTTCGCCTTCCACGACCTCGCCGACGACCAGCAGCAGGTCGTCGACGCGTTCCGGGCCGGAGCCGGTGCCGACTACCTGGCCGACGCCGTCAGTGACCGAATGGTCGACGCGCTCACCCTGACCGGTACCCGCGCCGACGTCGCCGACCGGATCGCCGCGTACGACGGGATCGCCGACTCGGTCAAGCTGAGCCCGCCCACCCACGGGCTGCCGGCCGCCGACACCCGAGCCGCCCAGGACGAGATCATCGCCCTGATCGCCGAGTTGACCGGAGCCGCCACATGAGACCCCTGGCCGACATCCGCATCATCGCGATCGAGCAGTACGGCGCCGGACCGTTCGGCACCGTGCACCTCGCCGACCTCGGTGCCGAGGTCATCAAGATCGAGGATCCGCGCGCCGGTGGCGACGTGGGCCGGTACGTCCCGCCGTACGCGCAGGACGAGGACTCGCTCTTCTTCGAGACGTTCAACCGCAACAAGCGCAGTCTCTCGCTGGACCTGAGCACCGACGCCGGCCGGGAGGTGTTCGAGAAGCTGGTCACCGTCTCCGACGTGGTCTACTCCAACCTGCGCGGCGACGTGCCGGCGAAGATGCGCATCCGCTACGACGACCTCAAGCACCTCAACCCCCGGATCGTCTGCGTCTCGCTGACCGGCTTCGGGATGACCGGGCCCCGCCACGCCGAGCCCGGCTACGACTACATCCTCCAGGGCCTGGCCGGCTGGATGGAGCTGACCGGCGAGCCCGACGGCCCGCCGACCAAGTCCGGGCTGTCGCTCGTCGACTTCTCCGGCGGGTTCGTCGCGGCCATCTCGCTGCTCGCCGGGGTGCACGCGGCCCGTCGCGACGGCGTCGGCATGGACTGCGACGTGAGCCTCTACGACACCGCGATCTCGCTGCTCACCTATCCGGCCACCTGGCACCTCAACGCCGGGTTCGCGCCGGTGCGCACCCACCACTCGGCCCACCCCTCGCTGGTGCCGTTCCAGGTGTTCCAGGCCAAGGACGGCTGGATGGTGGTCGGCTGCGCCAAGGAGAAGTTCTGGGCCCGGCTGGCCCGGGTGGTCGGCCACCCGGAGTGGGCCGCCGACGGGTCGCCGTACGCGAACTTCGGTGCCCGGCGGGAGAACCGCGAGGAGTTGCTCTCCGCGCTGGCGGACATCTTCCGGCAACGGACCGTCGACGAGTGGCTGCCCGAGCTGTACGCCGCCGCGATCCCGTGCGGGCCGATCAACGACGTGGGCGCCGCGTTGACCGAGGAGCACACCGCGGCCCGCGACCTGATCGTCACCACCGACCATCCCCGCTTCGGCACCGTGCAGCAGCTCGCCAGCCCGGTCCGGGTCGGTGACGAACCGCCCGCGTACCGCCGGGCGCCACTGCGCAACGAGGACTTCGCCACGGTCACCGGCGACCTGCTCGGACTCGACCCGCAGGCGGTCGCCGTCCTCGCCGAGGCGGGCGCGTTCGGCCCGGCCGGGGACGGCGGCGTGACCGACGACGGTGGGGCGGCCCGTCCGCGTACCGCCGATCCCGGCACGGAGGCGGCCAGCCGATGATCGCGTCCGACCTGGCCGACTGGGCGACCGGCACCGTCGAGCTGCCGGAGCCGGTGCGGCACGCCGCGCTGCGGCACCTGCTCGACGGCCTGGGCACCGCCCTGGCCGGTCGGCGCGCCGGGGTGGTCGATCCGGTGCTGGTGGTCGCCCGCGACCTCGGCGGCCCGGCGGAGGCCACCCCGCTCGGCGGCCGTGCCCGGATTGGGGCCCCGGCCGCCGCGCTGGCCAGCGGCGCCCTGGTGCACGCGCTGGACTTCGACGACACGCACGCCGCCGGTCTGGTGCACGCCACCGCCGTGGTGCTGCCCGCCGCGTTCGCCGTCGGCGAGCAGGTGGGCGCCACCGGGCGACAGGTGCTCACCGCCGCCGTGGTCGGCTACGAGACGGTGTGCCGGGTGGCCGCCGCCGCCCCGCACGGCTTCCACGCCCGTGGCCTGCACGCCACCATGGTCGCCGGGGTCTTCTCGTCCGCGCTGGTCACCGCGCGGCTGCTCGGGCTCGACGCGGCCCGGGCCACCGACGCCCTCGGCATCGCCGGCAGCCAGGCCGGTGGCCTGCTCGCCTTCCTGCACACCGGCGCGTCGACCAAGCAACTGCACCCCGGCTTCGCCTCGCACGCCGGGGTGCTCGCCGCCCGGCTCGCCGCCGCCGGTGCCTCCGGCCCGGCGAACGTCCTCGACGGCCCGCACGGCGTCTTCGACGCCCTGGCCACCGGTCCGGTCGTCCCCGCGTCCATCGTGGACGGGCTCGGCAGCCGGTGGGAGACCACCCGGATCGGCATCAAGCCCTATCCGGCCTGCCAGCTCTCCCACGCCGCGATCGACGCCGCCCGCCAGGCCCGCCGGCAACCCGGCTTTCCCGCCGACCTGGCCGCCGTCACCCGCGTCGACGTCGACGTGCACCCCGACTCGGCACCCACCGTCTGCGGACCCGGCCGGGACCTGGCCCGCCCGGCCACCCCGTACGCGGCGAAGTTCTCGCTGCCGTGGAGCGTCGCCGCGATGCTGCTCGACGGCGATCTGACCACCGCCAGCTACCAGCCCGAGTCGATCGCCCGCGCCGACGTGGCGGCCCTCGCCGACCGGGTGCGCTGGCGGATCGCCGACACCGGTGGGCACGCCGCCGACGCCCCCGGCACCGTCGTGCTCACCCTCGCCGACGGCACGACCGTACGCGGCACGGTGCCGCGCAGCGGTGGTGGACCCGACGCCCCGTTGAGCGACGACGAACTGACCGCCAAGTTCCTGGGCAACGCCGGTGACGTCGGTACGCCCGTCGTCGACCTGGTGCGCCGCCTCGACGACCTCGACAGCCTCGACCCGATCGTGGCGGCTCTGGCCGCCGCCGGCGACTGACCCGGGAGACCCACGTGCCGCTGTCCGCGATCCGCCCCGCCCACTTCCCCTGGTTCCCGTACGACGGGTTCACCTTCTGCCTCGGCCTGGTCGACGGCGACGCGGCCTGGACGTCGGGCCACACCGCCGCCGCGCTCGACCCCGCGCTGGGCCGGATGACCGTCGGCGGTGACATGGCCAGCCAGGCCCGCACCGCGTACCGGAAGGTGCTGGCCATCCTGGAGGCCGCCGGGCACGGTCCGGCCGACGTCACCCGCGTCACCGAGAACATCACCGTCGCCGGCCTCGACGAGTACGCCGTCGCGGCGGCCGTGCGCGCCGAGGTCTTCGGCGACCACCAGCCGGTGGTCCGCACCGTGGTGGTGGAGCGGCTGGTACGCCGGGCCGCGCTGATCGAGGTGGAACTGCACGCGGTGGCCGGTGGCGGGCAGACGCTCGCCGCCAGCGAACCCCGCGCCGCCGGGACCTGGGTGCCGTCACCGGTGCGCGACGGCCACGACGGCGCGGTCTATCTGCCGACCATGCTGCCGCTGGACGCCGCTGGTGAGGTGGTGTACCCCGGCGACTTCGTCGGCCAGTACGCGTACTGCCTGGACCGGGCGCAGGACCTGCTGACCGCCGTCGGGCTGTCCCTGGACGCCGCCGTCACCACCTACGACTACTCCACCCCGGCGACCCGCGACGTCTATCGCAGGACCCACCGGGTCCGCCGCGAACGTCTGGGCGGCGCCGGTGTCTACCCGGGGGCCGGCGGCATCCTGATGAGTCGGCTGCACCACCCCGACGTGCTGGTGGCCATCGACGTCACCGCGTCGCGGCATCCGCTCGAACTGGTCAACCCGGGCTGGTCGCGCTACGACTCGCTGACCTACGCGCCCGGGGTACGCGCCGGCCGGACGCTGTACATGTCGGGCTTCGCCGCCCTGGACATGCAGACCCAGCAGGCGCTGCACCCCGACGACATCGGCGCGCAGGCCGAGGTGACGTACGGCGCGATCCGGCACCTGCTGGCGCACGCCGGGCTGGGCCCGCAGGACCTGGTGGAGACCACCGAGTACTGCGTGGCGTCGGCGATCGGCGACTACCGGGCCGTCGCCGGGGTACGCGAGCGGCTGCTCGGCCCGCCCTGGCCGGCGTCGACCGGGGCGATCTGCGCCGCGCTACTGCGCCCGGAGTTCCTGCTGGAGGTCTTCCCGACCGCCGTCTACCCCGAACCCGCCGAACCCGCCGCATCCACCGAGCCCGCCGCATCCACCGAGCCCACCCAGCCCGCCGGGGGGAGCCGATGAGCCTGTTGACCGACGAGGTGCGGGCGCTGCTGGGCAGTCGCCGGGTCTACACCGCGCCGGAGCCCCTCGGCGCCGCCGCCTGCCGCTACTTCGCCCAGGCGATCGGCGACGACAACCCGATCTATCGCGACGGCGAGTTCGCCCGCGCGCACGGGCTGCCCGGGGTGACCGCGCCACCGACGCTGATCTGCGAGACGGGCCAGTACACCGGGCTGCCGATGGACCGGGACGGCTACGCCGGTCACTCCTGGCACCTGGACGTGCCGGGCACCCGGCAGGTACGCGGCGGAAACGCGTACACCTTCCACCGGCGGGTCCGGCCGTCCGACGTGATCACCGCGACCTGGGAGATCCACGACCTGACCGAGAAGCGCACCCGCGACGGCAAGGACATGTTGATCGTCGGATCCCGGGCCACCTACACCGACCAGGACGGCGACCTGCTCGCCGTGAACGAGGAGACGATCATCCTGGTCGCGATGGACGGTGGGGCCGGATGAGCCCGCGGGTCGGCGACACCCTGCCGGAGCTGCGCCGCACCATCGACCTGGTCGACATGGTGGCCTACGCCGGTGCCACCTGGGACTGGTACCGCCTGCACTACGACCCGGAGTTCGTGGCCGCCGCCCAGGTGCCCGGCCCGGTGGTCGACGGGCAGGTCTTCGGTGCCCTCTTCGTGGAGCTGATCCAGGACACCTTCGGCCCGGCCTGCTTCGTGCACCAGCTCTCCTTCACCTTCCGCAACCTGATGTTCGCCGGGGAGACGGTGCGGTGCACCGGCACCGTGGTCGGGGTCGCGGACGACCGGATCGAGGTCGAGTTGGCCGCCACCATCCTCGCCAGCGACTACGGCCCCGAGCGCCCGGCGGCCCGACCGGCGCGGGCGACCGTGCTGCTCGGCACCGCCGACGGGCCGGGCGCGCCGGCCGGGCCACCGGACGGTGCGAGGTGACCGGGCGCGACCGCGCCACGGTGGCCGTCGTCGGCGTCGCCGAGTCCGACCTGGGCGTCACCACCGCCAGCACCCTGACGTTGCAGACCCAGGCGGTCACCCGGGCCCTCGCCGACGCCGGGCTGACACTCGCGGACGTCGACGGGCTCGCCACCACCGGCATCTCCCGCTTCTCCACCACCTCGCTGGCCGAGCACCTCGGCGTGCGGCCCCGCTGGGTCGACGCCAGCTTCGTCGGCGGCAGTGCCGCGGAGATGATGGTCGCCCGCGCGGTGCAGGCGATCGACGCCGGCCAGGCCGACGTCGTGGTGGTCAGCTTCGCGTCCAACCAGCGCTCGGCGCGCTCCCGCAGCCTCGCCGGAGTGGTCGAGCAGCACACCCCGGAAGCGCAGTTCGAGACGCCGTACGCGCCGTTGTACCCGATCTCGTACTACGCGATGGCGGCGCAGGCGTACCTGCACCGGTACGGCGGCACCCCGGACCAACTCGCCGAGATCGCCGTCGCCGCGCGCGAGTGGGCCCGACTCAATCCGGCCGCGTACCGCCACGACGCGCCGCCGCTGACCGTCGACGAGGTCCGCGCCGCGTCGATGGTCTCCACCCCGTTGACCGTCGCGGACTGCTGCCTGGTCACCGACGGCGGCGGTGCGATCGTGCTGACCAGTGCCGACCGGGCCCGCGACCTGCGGCACACCCCGGTGGCGGTGCTCGGCTACGGGGAACGCTCGTCCACCGCGTCGATGACCGGCGCCGACGACATCCTGGACACCGGAGCACGGGAGGCCGCCGCCGAGGCGTACGCGCGCGCCGGGATCACCCCGGCCGACGTGGACGTGGTGCAGGTGTACGACTCCTTCACCATCACCGCCGCGCTGAGCGTGGAAGCGCTCGGCTTCTGCGGCGAGGGCGAGGTGCTCGACTTCATCGCCGACGGCCGCATCCGGCCGGGCGGCGCCCTACCGCTGGACACCTCCGGCGGCGGCCTGTCCTACTGCCACCCCGGCCAGTTCGGGGTGCTGCTGCTGGTCGAGGCGGTACGCCAGGTGCGCGGCGAGGCCGGTGCCCGGCAGGTGCCGGGTGCCCGGATCGCGGTGGCGCACGGCACCGGCGCGATCCTGTCCACCCACGCCACCGTCGTACTGGGGGTGCGCTGATGAACCCGCCTCCCGAGGTGCCGCCCGCCGACGACCTCACCGAGGGCTGGTGGCAGGCGACCCGTGACCACCGGCTGGTGGTGCAGGAGTGCACCGGCTGCGGGCACCGCCAGCTTCCGCCCCGCGCGGTCTGCACCCGCTGCGGCGCGACCGCCGGTCTGGGGTTCACCGAGGCCGGTGGTGACGGGCAGGTCGACACGTACACGCATGTGCACCGCCCGCCCCGGCGGGACCTGGCCGCTCCGTACACCGTGGCCCGGGTCCGGCTCGCCGAGGGCCCGCTGCTGCTCACCCGGCTCGTCACCGACGACCCCGACGACCTCGACGGCTGGCGGATCGGTGACCGGGTCCGGGTCGACTGGGTCGACCTGCCCGACGGCCGTGCCCTGCCGATCTTCCGCCGCGTACCCCGCTGACGTTCACCCCCAGGAGGCACCGATGGACTTCACCCTCACCGAGGAGCAACGCGAATTCCAGCAGTTGCTGCGGTCCTTCGTGAACCGGGAGATCATCCCGGTGGCGCGGGAGTGGGAACAGACCGGCCGCTACCCGACGGAGATCGTGCGGGGAATGGCGGACATGGGGCTGTTCGGCGTCACCGTTCCCGAGTCGTACGGCGGCCTCGACCTCGACCCGGTGTCGTTCGCCCTGGTCTTCGAGGAGATCTCGCGCGGCTGGATGGGCATCGCCGGCATCCTCGGCAGCCACTCGCTGGCCTGCCGCATGATCGCCATGCACGGCACCGAGGAGCAGAAGCAGACGTACCTGCCGGGGCTGGCCACCGGCGAGCGCCGTACCGGCATCGGGCTGACCGAACCGGACGCCGGCACCGACCTCCAGGGCATCCGCACCACCGCCCGCCGCGACGGCGACCACTACGTGGTCAACGGCACCAAGATGTGGATCACCAACGCCCGGTACGCCGACCCGCTGCCGGTGCTGGTGAAGACCGACCCGACGGCCGTACCCGCGCACCGGGGCATGAGCGTCCTCCTGGTCGACGCCGACCTGCCCGGCTTCACTGTCACCCGGGACATCCCGAAGCTCGGCTACAAGGGCACCGAGTCCTGCGAGGTGCTGCTCGACGACGTACGGGTGCCCGCCGACCGGCTGCTCGGCGGCGTCGAGGGCACCGGACTCAAGCAGGCGCTCTCCGCCCTGGAGTGGGGCCGGGTCAACATCGCCGCCCGCTCGGTCGGCATCGCCCAACGCGCCCACGAGGAGGCGCTCGGTTACGCCGGTCAGCGCAAGGCGTTCGGCAAGCACATCGCCGACTTCCAGGCCGTCCAGATCAAGCTCGCCACCATCGCCACCCAGGTGCAGGCGGCCCGGCTGATGGCGTACTGGTCGGCCGACGCGGTCCGTCGGGGACGTGCCGACGCGCAGACCGGCATGGCGAAGATCTTCTGCTCGGAGGTGGCACTGGAGGCCGCGATCGAGGCGATGAAGATCCACGGCGGGTACGGCTATTCCACCGAGTTCGAGGTCGAGCGGCTCTACCGCGACGCGATCCTGATGAGCATCGGCGAGGGCACCAACGACATCCTGCGTACCGTCGTCGCCAAGGCCCTGGTGCGGGGCGAGGTGACGATCTGATGGGCGCGCCCTTCCCGCCCCGCTCCTACCTGTACGTGCCCGGCAACGCCGCCGACAAGCTGGCCAAGGCGCCGGAACGGGGCGCCGACGCGCTCATCGTCGACCTGGAGGACGCGGTGCCGCTGGCCGGCAAGGCCGCCGCCCGCGACGCCGTGGTGGCCTGGCTCGCCGGCCGCCCGACCCACCTGCCGATCTGGGTACGGGTCAACTCCGGCCCCCTCGCCGAGGCGGACCTGCGGGCGCTGGCCGGAGCGCCGGCCCTGACCGGAGTGGTGCTGGCCAAGGTGGACACCTCGACCGACGTGGCCGCCGCCGCCGAGCTGCTCGCCGCCGCCGGTGACCACGACACCCTGCTGATGCCGATGGTGGAGACCGCCACCGCGCTGCTCGACGTACCCGCCGTCGCCCGGCAGGCGCGGGTCTGTCAACTCCAGATCGGCGAGGTAGACCTCGCGGGCGAACTCGGTCTCTCTCCCGGTGCCGACGACGTCGAACTGGCCCCGATCCGCAGCCAGGTGGTGGTGGCCAGCGCCGCCGCCGGCCTGCATCCGCCGGTCGGGCCGGTGTCCACGATCACTGCCGATCCGGTGGCGCTGGCGGACTCGACACGTCGGCTGCGCCGACAGGGCTTCGCCGGTCGCGCCTGCATCCACCCCCGCCAGCTACCGGTGGTGCACGAGGTGTTCACCCCGACGGCGGCGGAGGTCCAGGCGGCCCGCGCCGTCATCGCCCTGCTCGACCGGGCCACCGCCGCCGGCAGCGGAGTGGTTCTCGACGAGTCGGGTCGACTCGTCGACGCGGCCGTGCTGCGCTCGGCCCACCGTACGCTGGCCCTGGCCGAGCAGGCGGGTGTCGAGTGAGCGGCACCGGCCCGGACGGGCCCGCCGCCGGTCGTGGCCGGGCGCCCCGGCCCGAGCAGGTCGACCTGACCGCCGCCCGTCACCCGTGGCGGGAGGTGCCGATGCCCGGCGCGAACCTCGGCTTCCACCTCACCCGACTCGCCTCCCGGTCGGGTGCCTTCGTGGTGCACGGCCACTTCCCGGCCGGTTTCGCCCGCAGCGTGGCGGGCGGCTATCTGGTCGACGAGGAGTTCGTGGTGCTCGACGGCGAGCTGCTGCTCGGCGACGCCACCTACCGCCGGGGCGACCTGACCTTCGTACCGGCCGGCGCGGTCCGGACCCGGATGAGCGCCCCGGGTGGCGCCACCGTGCTCGCCTGGTTCGGCGGACCGGCGGAGTTCCACCCCGCCGACCGCCTGCCGGCCCCTGCCCTACCGCTGGCCGAGACCGTCCACCTCGGACCGGACACGCCGTTGCCGGACCTGCCGGGCGCGCGCTGGCGGCGTGGCGCGTCGGTGCCGCCCGACGCCACCGGCGACGTGCTGGCCGCCGACCTGTCCGGCTGGCGGCGGCTCGGCACCGGCGCGGCACCGGGACCGCAGGACTTCGTCCGGCTGGAGAGGTAGCGCATGGGCTCGCCGGTCTTCGCCCAACGATGGCTCGGGATGCAGGGCATCTTCGGCGGGTTCGTGCTCGGCCGGATCGTGGACGCCGCCGACAGCGTCGACGGTTTCGCCCCGCAGGCCGTCACCCTGCACTTCGTGGCGGGGGTACGCCCCGGACCGGTGCAAATGACCACCGAGACGCTGCACCGGGGACGGGCCACCGCCAGCCTGCGGATCACGCTCAGCCAGCAGGACCGCGCCCGGGTGCACGCGATGGCCTCGCTGGTGCCGGTCGGTCAGCGGTTCCGTTGGCGTCGACGGGAGGACCCGGCGGCCTGGGGCGACCCGGAGACGCTGCCCGCGTACGTGCCCCGGCACCGGCCGTTGGCCTACAGCGCCCAGCTCGACGTCCGCACCGGCAGACCAGCGAGCCTGGCCGACGGCACCTCCGCCTGGGTACGGATCGCACCCGAGGCCGAGTTGGGCGAGGCACTCGGACCGCACGCCGTCGCCTCCATCTATCTCGACGCGCTGCCGCCCGGCCTGTTCACCCTCGCCCCGCCGCCGCACTTCGTGCCGTCGGTGGACTTCACCATCCACTTCGCACCCGACGTCGGCGACGTCGCCGGAGGCTGGCACCACGTGGTCAACCGGACGGTCTGGTCGACGGAGGACTTCTGCGTGGACGAGGCGACGCTGCACGACCGGGCCGGAAACCCGATCGCCCAACTGCGCCAGGGCCGGGCGATCCAGTGGCACGACCCCACCCGTACGCCCGGGGACGGGTGACCGGTGGGTGACAACGGCGTCCTCGCCGCCCTCGACCTGGACCGGACGTTCCTCGCCGAGGAGCACCGGTCCCTGCGCGACCTGATCCGGCTGGTGGTGGCCCGGGACGTGGTACCCGCCGCACCCGAGTGGGAGCGGCAGCGGCGGGTACCACCCGGGGCGTTCACCCGCCTCGGTGACCTCGGGCTGCTCGGCCTCTCCTTCCCGACCCGCCTCGGCGGCGGGGAGGCGGGCGTCCGGGGCGCGGTGGTGTTCCACGAGGAACTGGCCCGTTCCACCTTCGGCGGGGTGGCCAGCTCGGTCGGCACCCACACCGACTTCTCCGCGCTGCACCTGGCCCGGGGCGGCAACGCCGCGCAGGTCGACCGGTGGCTGCCGGCGATCCTCGCCGGGCGGACCGTCGCCGCGCTCGCGGTGACCGAACCCGAGGCGAGTTCCGACCTCACCCGGCTCGCTCTGCGGGCCCGCCGCGACGGCGACACGTACGTCCTGGACGGCACCAAGACCTTCATCACCAACGCCAACATCGCCGGCCTCTTCTTCGTGGTGGCCCGCACCGGCGACGCGGGACGGCACGGGTTGTCGTTGTTCGCCGTCGAGCGGGGCGCACCCGGCCTGGCCAACGGGCGCACCTTCGACAAGTCCGGCTGGCACTGCGCCGACACGGGCGAGCTCGTCCTCACCGACTGCCGGGTTCCGGCGGCGCACCGGATCGGCCCGGAAGGGGCGGGGTTCGCGTTGCTGATGCGTGGCCTCGACCACGAGCGGCTCTGTCTGGTGGCACAGGCGGTCGGGTTGGCCGAGGCGGCGTTGGACGCCACCGTCGGCTGGGCGCGGAGCCGGCCCGCGTACGGCGGGGTGCTCTGGGACAAGCAGGCGGTCCGGCACCGGGTCGCGGACCTGGTGGGGCGGCTCGCCGCCGGCAAGACGCTGCTCTACCACGCCGCCGCGCAGCTCGACCGGGGCGCCGACGGCCGGGTGTACGCGGCGCTTCTCAAGGCGCAGTTGCCGGAGCTGGCCAACGAGATCGCCTACGCGGCGGTGCAGTTCCACGGCGGTGCCGGCTTCGTCCGGGAGGGACCGGTGGAGCGGATCAGCCGGGACGCCCGGTTCCTCGCCATCGGTGGTGGCGCCACCGAGGTCATGCGCGACGAGGTCGCCCGCCTCATCTGAATTTGCGACGTCCCGGCCGTGGCCGCGGCGACGATGTTCGCGGAAACTGTTATCTCGTCCCGGCCCTGCCGTCTCCTGTGGGGAGGCATCGGCCGGATGTCTCGTCCGCCCGGAGTGCGACGGCGGTGCGATCACGTGGAGGAGTGGCGGGTATGCGGGTCGGAGACCGGGGTGGCGCGGACGCGAGTCTGGTGATCGCCGCCCGCGCCGGCGAACCACAGGCGCTCGACGCCCTGCTCGCGGCCTCCCTGCCGCTGGTCTACAACGTGGTCGGCCGGGCGTTGCGCGGGCACGCCGACGTCGACGACGTGGTCCAGGAGACGCTGCTGCGCGTCGTGCGGTACCTGACCGAGTTGCGGGACCCGACCGCCTACCGGTCGTGGCTGATCGCCATCGCGGTCCGCCAGGTCCGCGATCGCGAACAGCGGCGCCGTACCGCGCAGGAGCACACCTCGGACCTCGACGTCGCGTACGGCGTGCCGGATCCGGCGGCGGACTTCGCCGGCCTGACGATCCTCCGGCTCGGCCTGACCGACCAGCGGCGGGAGGTCGCCGAGGCGACCCGCTGGCTGGATCCCGACGACCAGACGTTGCTGGCGCTCTGGTGGCTGGAGTCGACCGGCGACCTGGACCGCACCGAGCTGGCCGCCGCCCTCGGCCTCACGCCGGCTCACGCGGCGGTGCGGGTGCAGCGGATGAAGGAGCAGTTGGAGGCGGCCCGGAGCGTGGTCCACGCGCTGCGGACCGCTGGCTGCTCCGGTATGCAGGAGCTGACCCGGGGCTGGGACGGCATGCCCCACCCGCTGTGGCGCAAGCGCCTGGCCCGCCACGTCCGCGAGTGCGGCCGGTGCGGCGGCTCCGATGGCGAGCTGTACCCGGTCGACCGGCTGCTCGCCGGGCTCCCGTTGCTGCCCGTCCCGCCGGGCGTCGCCGAGAACGCGCTGGCCCACCTGCCGCTGTCACCCACCCTCATCCCGAACGTCGCGCCGGTCACCCCACGGGCCGGCGCGGTGGGCCCCCACGCCCCGACCCCGGACCCGACGGTCGAGGCGTTCGGGCGCACCGCCGTCGTGCAGACCGGCGACGGTGCGCCCGGGGGTGTGCATGCGGCCCGCCCACGCGGGCTGGCGGGCCTCCTACCGGCCGGGTCGGCCAAGATCGCCGGGCCGGTCGCCGCCGCCGTCGCGGTGGTCGTCCTCGCGGTCGGTGCCATCGCGGTCGCGCAGCGGACCGGTCCCACGCCGGCACCGGCGGCACCACCGCCACCGGTGGCGGCACCGGCGTTCGAGGCGTCCTCGCCGCCGGCCTCCCCGGATGCGCCCGGCACGCCGTCCGCGACACCCACCACCCCGGCCGCCGGCACGTCGCCGTCGGCGAGCCCGTCGTCCCGTCCGACACCCACGGCGGTACGCCCGGCCGCGCCACCGCCCGCCGCCACCTCGACGAAGAAGGGCGTCGGCGTCTGGACCTTCGACGGGGTCGACGGGGCGCTGGCCGACTCCGGGGCGAGTTGGTACTACACCTGGAACGTCGCGCACCCGGGGGTGACCACCCCGCGCGGCAGCGAATTCGTGCCGATGATCTGGGGCGCGGACAGCGTGACCGCCGCCAACCTGCGGCAGGCCCGGCAGAACGGGAAGTACCTGCTCGGGTTCAACGAGCCGGACCTGAACGGCCAGGCGAACATGAGCGTGGAGCGGGCGCTGGACCTGTGGCCGCAGTTGGAGGCGACCGGCCTGCCGCTGGGCAGCCCGGCGGTGGCCTGGGGCGGGGACCGGCCGGGGGAGTGGCTCGACCGCTTCATGGCCGGTGTCAAGGAACGCGGCCTGCGGGTCGACTTCATCGCCCTGCACTGGTACGGCGGTGACTTCCGCACCGCCAACGCGGTGAGCCAGCTCCGCTCCTACCTGCAGGCGGTGCACGACCGGTACGGGCTGCCGATCTGGCTCACCGAGTTCGCGCTGATCGACTTCTCGAACGGGGTCCGCTTCCCGACCCAGGCGCAGCAGGCGGCGTTCCTCACCGAGGCGACCCGGATGCTGCGCGGGCTGCCCTGGCTGCACCGGTACGCCTGGTTCGGGCTGCCTGCCAGCGACAAGGACCAGACCGGCCTGTTCCGTCCCGGCGGCCAGACCACCGAGGTGGGGCGCGCCTTCCGCGCCGCCCGCTGACCGCACCGGCGTGCCCGAGGCCCAACGGGGTTCAGCGCAGGACGATGTCGAGGGTGGTGACCGCGCCGGCCGTGACGGTGGCGGTCTGCGGTTCACTCATCCGCTCGCCGGTGTCCACGACGATCTCGTACCGGCCGGGCGGGAGCCGCCACTCGTACCGCCCGGTGTCACCGGTGAGGACGCCGATCTCGGGGATCGCCGGTGCCGGGTCGTCGAGCGACTCGACCAGCACGGCGGCGCCCTGCACCGGATCACCGGTGGCGGAGGCGGCGGTGCCGGTCACGATGCCCGTGGTGTCGCTCCGGGGTGAAGGTGGTGACGGCCCGTCGTCCGAAACCGACCGGTCGCCGTGCCACACCAGCAGGCCGGCCCCGATCAGCAGCGGAGCGGCCACCAGCAGTGCGAGCGCCCCGAGGCGCCCCCTGGTCATGCCGGAACCCCGTTTCGCTCGCACATAACTGCTCCCTCGCTCGTGGTGACGGACAGTTACTGGGACGTGCCGGAGTGGCCGGCGGTTCCGTGGGGGGGGGGCAGTTCACCCCCCCCCCACGTCCGATTCCGGTCAGCCGTTTCGCCAGGCGATCAGGTTGTTGGCGACGGACTCGGTGATTCTGGTGCCGTGGTTGTTGGTCGAGTGCGGTGCGGAGCCGTGCACGCCGTACGCGTGGATGGCCATCACGCACTCGCCGGCGCAGAACGAGCTGCCGGCCGGGCGGGTCTGGTAGACCGGGCTGCCGCTCTGGCAGCCGAAGGTGTCGTTCTGGTAGAAGACCTGCCGGTCGTGGGTGACCTGGATGGTCTGCCCGGCGTGCCGCCACTGCTGCCCGAAGGTCTTGTCGCACGGGTAGCCGCTGACCGTGCTGGCGGTGCCGGTCAACGTGGCGCTCTGCCACCAGAAGCCGAACCAGCCGGTGGTGTTGCCGGCGGCGCAGTTGAGCCGGATCGCACCGTAGTCGTTGGTCTCACTGCCGTCCTGGGTCCAGCCGGTGACCGAGAGCAGCTGGGTCGCGGTGCAGGTGCCGTACGGCGTCGAGGCCCCGTTGCGGCCGGGGATGATCTGGAAGTCGCCGCGCGGGTAGAAGCCGTTGCCGCCGCCGCCGTTGGCACCGCCACCCGGGTGCACGCAGTGCCCGGCGGTGGCCACGATGCTGGGCCCGTACAGCCAGCCGGTGCAACCCCAGGTGGAGCCGCCGGTGGTCCGGACGATCTGCACGATCGCCCGGGACGGGAAGACCGTGGTCGGGTCGACGCGGACCCGGTTGTCGGTGCCGATCACGCTGAACACGCCGGCCGAAGCGCCGCCCGCCTTCAGCGCCTGGCCACCGGTGTCGAACCGGAGCCCGCCGGGCCGGACCGCGCCGCTGCCGGCGGCGCCGGTGACGCCGCCGCCCCGGGAGCCGTCGATGCCGCGCTGCACGCTGGTGGAGAGAGCGGTACTGGGTACGGAGCCGGAGTCGGCGACGGCGCCGTGCGCGCCGGACCGGGCGGTGGTGGTCGACGCCGCGGTGGCCGGCGCGGCGGCTACCACCGACGCCAGCACGGCGGCCAGGCCGACGGCGAGCATGATCCGCAGTCGGGCGGTGATGGACGGTGTGCGGGTCACGTGGGCCCTCCTCATCGAACGGTGACGCTGTCGATGGGGAAGCTATATCGGCCCGGATGATCCAGACTCGTCTCTGTCTGTCCGTCGACACCGCTACGTTCAGTTTCGGACAGATGGCACACCGTGTCGGCGTGTCGGGCGACGCGCCGACACGGTGTGTCGTCGAGGTCGGGCGCTACCGGGCGGGGGTGCCCGCCGGCTCCAGGTCCGGCGCGTGCGGCGGCGCGGTGTCCCGGCCGGTGGGCATCGGGTAGAGCAGGTGCAGCAGCGGCCCGGCCATCGCGGTCGTCACCAGCGCCATCACCACCATCGACGAGTAGAGCTGGCCGTCGAGCATGCCGAGTTCCAGACCGACGGCGAGGATGATCAGCTCGGTCAGGCCGCGCGTGTTCATCAGGACGGCGAGTGCGCTCGCCGGTCGCGGGGCCACCCCGCCGAGGCGGGCGGCGGCGAAGGCGCCGACGAACTTGCCGCCCACCGCGACCGCCAGGATGAGCCCCAGCTCGATCGCGTCACTGACGTCCATGGTGGACAGGTCGACCTTCAGTCCGGCGACCACGAAGAAGATCGGCAGCAGCAACATGCTGTTCAGGTGCGTGATGCGCTCGCTGACCTGGGCGGTGACGCCCTGGTCGGGTAGCACGGAGCGGGGCATCACCACGCCGAACAGGAACGCGCCGAAGATGAAGTGCAGCCCGATCCAGTCGGTGAACGCCGCCGACAGCAGCAGCCCGACCAGCGTGATCACCAGCGCCGCCGGGCGGGGTGAGCCACCCTCGGTGGGCTCGGCCAGCAGCCGACGTAGCAGTGGCCGGACGACCAGGAACATCGCCAGCACGTACGGCACGAACAGCAGCACCCAGATGGATCCGGCGCCGGCCCCGGCGACCGCGACCACGACGGCGAGCAGCGTCCAGGCGAGCACGTCGTCGATGGCGGCGCAGGCCAGCGCCACGCTGCCCAGCCAGGTGCGGCTCAGGCCCCGGTCGATCAGGATGCGGGCCAGCACCGGGAACGCGGTCACCGACATGGCCGCACCCATGAACAGCACGAAGCCCAGCTTGCTGTCGGTGGGGTGCCGGGGGAACAGATAGAGGGCGAGCAGCGCGCCGAGACCGAACGGCACGGCGATCGAGCCGGCGGCGACCGTGCCGGCCACCATCCGGCGTCCCCGCAGCAGACCGGCGTTCAGCTCGGCCCCCACGGTGAACATGAACAACACGACGCCGATCGTCGCCAGGACGGTCAGGAACGGTCGGATGTCGGTCGGGAAGAGGGTGTCGGAGATGAGGCCGTTGAACAGCGTCGGGCCGAGCAGGATGCCCACCACGACCTCGCCGATGACGGGAGGTTGCCGCAATCGCCGGGCCACCGCGCCCGCCCCGAAGGCGAGCAGCGAGATCAGTGCCAACGCGAGGAGGAGTGTCGGGACCTGATGCGAAGACATGGGCGTCTGTCTCCTGGTGAGAACGGTGGGTTGCCGGCCGCCGAGGAACGCAGGTCCGGGCCGGGTGGTGCGCGCTGCCTAGCGGTCCGACATCGGGGTCGTGACCGGCTTGGCGGTGGCGGCCAGGACGTCACCGGCCTGTACCTCGCCAGCCTGCACCTCGGTGGGCGGCACGTCGCCGGGCTGCTCGCCGGGGTCGGTGGGCTGCTCGGGCCGGGTGACCAGGTAGACGGCGGAGACGGTGACGGCGGCGGCCACGATGCCCAGCAGCAGCCGGTAGTCGAGCAGGGCGATGAGGGCCGCGCCGACGGCGATCGACAGGGTCTGCGGCACGGTCACCGCGAACTCGAAGGCCGCCGACGCGCGGCCGAGCAGGTGCTCCGGCGTACGGCGTTGCAGGGCGGTGGTGGCGCCGACGACGAGCCACGGGACGCAGAGGCCGAGCAGGGCCATCGCGGCGATCACCAGTGGCGTCATCTGGATCATCAGCAGCATGCTGGAGACGGCGACCATCGACAGACCGATGATCACGGTCATGCTCTCGCTTGTCCGGCGCAGGACCGCGCCGGCGGAGACCCCGCCGATGATGGTCCCGACCGCCTGCGCCGCACCGAGGACGCCGAGGAACGTCGGCTCGCGGTCCAGCCCGGCGGTGACCACGGCCAGTCCGATCGCCTCGAAGAAGCCGAGCACGAGCATGGCCAGTCCACAGGAGATGACGAGCTGGCGCAGCGTCACGGTGCGGCCGATGAAGCGCAGGCCGGCGGTGAGCTCGGTGCGCCAGGGCTCGCCGGACGGCACCGGTTTGGTCTCTTCCACCTTGATCGCCAGCAGGGCTCCGGCGGCCAGGACGAACAGCGCCGCGTCGATGAGGATGACCGCCTCCGGGCCGAGCCAGGCGAACAGGCCCGCGCCGACCACCGGCGCGAAGACCCGGATCAGGCCACGGACCGACTGGATCAGCCCGTTGGCGTCGCCCAGCAGGTCCTTGGGGATGAGGGACGGCAGCAGGGCGAGCTGTGCCGGACCGGTCACGCTGCCCAACGCGCCGTAGGTGAACATCACCACGTAGACGAGCCAGACGTGATGGGCGCCGCCGACCAGGAGCAGCAGCAGGACGACGGCGGCGAGGGCGAGGTTCGCGCCGATGAGCAGCGGGCGGCGGCGTACCCGGTCGGAGAGCAGCCCGGCGGCGGGCAGGAGAAGGCTGCCGGCGGCGAAGGAGAACATCACCAGGGCGGCGGCCGAGGTGCTTCCACTTATCGTCTTGACCCAGATCGTCATGGCCAGGAACAGCGCGAAGTCGCCGAGGTTCGACGCCGTGTCCGCCAATAGGTAAAGCCGCATCCGTCGCGTGGCAAGAATCCGTGACATGTCCTTCTCCTTGATAAAGGGCGCCAACGCGGGTGCGGCCAAAAGGCTGCCTCCAAGGGTCACACAAAAGACCAGCTGAAGGTGCGGATCGGTTTCCACTTGGCACAGTTCTGCCAGCGTGCCGCCGGCTGCCCCGTGGGCGGGCGCGCTCCGGAACTAGGCAAAAACGGCCCGAAGATGACGAGGGCACCGGGGTATCTGACCCATTCCTCGATGACATGTCCGATTGGTTCCGCCCGGCTGTGGCCGTTGACACCCCGATCCGGTCACTCCTAGCGTGCTGCCTCGTAACCCGGCGGGACCCGATCCAATTGCCGGACACGGACAGTAATTCAAGGATCACTCGTCCGGCATGAATGGGGTGGACGGCAGCGCGATGAATTGCTTTTCTCTGCCCCCGCCGGTATTAGGGAGTGCGCGATGACGCGATCGCTGGTGGCTTCGGAAAACGCCGCTGGGGCGAGTGCGTCGGTCAATGTCGAGACGGTCGCGGCCAGTCTGCTGGTGCTCGCGCACGCGGGTGCCGCGCCGACCGTCACCGGTGAGCTGACCGATCCGGCGACCGGCCGGTCGGTGACCGTGTCGGCGCCGTGGCGGGCCCGCCGGTCCGTCCTCGGCGCGCTCGTCGGCAAGCAGGTGGCGCGCCTCGGCGCCGACACCGCGATCCGGGTCGACCACGGCGACGGGCCGCACATCCTGGTCACCGGAGCGGACATCACGCCGTCGGCCGACGCGGCGCTGCTGGCCGGGCGCGTCGCGCGCGTCCTCGGGGCGGCGGACGACGTACCGGTCGGGGCGATCGACCTCTGCGGCGACGAGGACCTGCGGATCGTCGCCGCCGCCCACCACCCGGGCCGCGCCCCCGGCGACAGCGTGCCGGCCCTGGTCCGCGCCCAGGCACTCGCCCGGCCGCAGGCCACCGCGATCGAGGACGCCACCCGCAGCGTCAGCTACGCCGACCTCGTCGCGGCGGCCGACCGGTACGCGCACGTCCTGCGCGCGGCGGGCGTGGCGCCCGGTGACGTGGTCGCGGTCGGGCTGCCCCGTCGGGCCGAGATGGTGGTCACCCTGCTGGCCGTGTGGTCGTTGCGGGCCGCGTTCCTGCCCGTCGACCCGGGGCATCCGCGCGCCCGGCTGGACACTCTGCTCGACACCGCGGACGCGCGGTTCGCGGTGCTGGCCGATCCGCAGGCGGTGGCCCGTCCGGGTTGCCAGGTGGTGGCGCCACCGGACGACGCCCCGCTTCCCGCCGACGTCCCGCTTCCCGCCGGTGACCCGCTTCCCGCCGGTGACCCGTCGACCGGCGACGACCTCGCGTACGCGATGTCGACCTCCGGCTCGACCGGCCGGCCCAAGGTGGTCGGGGTGTCGCACGCGGCGCTGGCGCACTGTGTCGTCACCTTCGCCGACCTGTTGGCACCCGGCACCCCGACGGTGGCCGGCACGACGGCGCTCACCTTCGACATCTCGCTGCTCGAACTCTTCCTGCCGCTGGCCACCGGCGGCCGGCTGCTGCTGGTCGACGACGCGACGCGCCGGGACCCGGCCCGGCTGGGCGGATACCTCGACGCCGCCCGGCCCGACCTGATCCAGGCCACGCCGTCGGGGTGGCGGTTGATCCTGCCGCACCTGTCGGGCGACCTGACCGGGCGGACGCTGCTCTGCGGCGGCGAGGCGGTCACCGCCGACCTGGCCGCCCGCCTGGTGGACACCGGGGCCACCGTGTGGAACGTCTACGGCCCGACCGAGGCCACCATCTGGTGCACCGCCCACCGGCTCGACCGGCCGGTGCCCGACCCGGTGCCGATCGGCGCACCGCTGCCGGGCACCGTCGCCGTCGTCCGGGGCCGGGACGGGCGGCCGGTGCCGGTCGGCCAGATCGGTGAACTGCACGTCGGTGGTCCGCAGCTCGCCGTCGGATACCTCGGCGACACCGAGCGCACCGCCGCGGTGTTCCGGGACGACGAGTACCGCACCGGTGACCTGTGCGCCTGGCGTCCGGACGGGACGCTGTCGTACCACGGGCGCGCCGACAACCAGGTCAAGATCCGGGGACACCGGATCGAGCTCGAAGAGATCGAGACGTACGCCGAGCGCCATCCGGCGGTGACCCAGGCGGCGGCGGTGGTGGTGAGCGCCGCCGAGGACGACCAGCGGCTCGTGCTCTACGTACGCAGCGGCGGCGACGCTCCGGCGGTCACCGACGCGGCGCTGCGCGAGCACCTGGCGGCGTCGCTGCCCACCGCGTTGCTGCCGCAACGGATCGTCGCGCTACCCGAGCTGCCCCTCACGCCCAGCCAGAAGGTCGACCGGCGGGCGTTGCGGGAGGCGGCGACGGCACACATCCACCGTCGGGCCGGCTCCGAGGAGACGCCATCATGAAGGTTCTGGGCATCAGCGGGCTGCACAACAGCGTCGACTTCAAACGCCGCGAGCTGCCGGACCTCGGTGCCCGCGAGTACCGGGTCGTGCAGGGCCTGGACTCGGCGGCGGCACTCGTCGTGGACGGTGTGGTGCGGGCCGCGGCGGCCGAGGAGCGGTACACCGCCGAGAAGGCGACCGGCAGTTTCCCGGCGCACGCGATCCGCGACGCGCTCCGGCGGACCGGGGTCACCCCCGACGAGATCGACGTCGTCGCACACGGATTCGCCCACCGCGCCGCCGACCTGGACCTGTCCGACCCGTACCTGGCCGCCCGGTACGCCGAGGTCTACGACCCCGACGTGCAGTTGACCTGGCTGCGGCAGGAGTTCCCGAGCGTGGACTGGGCCTCGAAGCTGGTGCCGGTCCCGCACCACCTCGCCCACGCCGCGAGCGCCTACTACCCCAGCGGGTACGACGAGGCGCTGGTCCTGGTCGCCGACGGGATGGGGGAGACGGAGAGCCTGACCGTGGCGGCCGGCACCGGCGGCAAGCTGGAGGTGCTGCACCGGATCCCGGCGCTGCACTCGATCGGCACGCTGTACGGCGTCTTCACCATGTACCTCGGCTTCGACATGATGATGGACGAGTACAAGGTGATGGGCCTGGCCGCCTTCGGTGACCGGCGGGCCCACTTCGCCGAGATGTCGAAGCTGGTCAAGCTGCTCGACGGCGGCACGTTCACGGTCGCTGCGCTGGCCGCCGACCGCGACCTGCGCGAGCGGGAGACGCACCGGGGCGTACTGGCCCTGCTCGCCGAGCGCTTCGGCCCGCCCCGGCAGCCGGGTACCCCGGTCGAGCAGCGGCACCGGGACGTCGCCGCCGCCCTCCAGGCGGTGGTGGAACTCTGCCTGGTGCACGTGCTGCGGCACTTCCGGCGCGAGACCGGGCTGCGGGACCTGTGCTACGCCGGTGGCGTCGCCCTGAACTGCTCCGCCAACGGGGTGATCGCCCGCAGCCGACTGTTCGAGCGCATCTTCATCCCGCCGGGCGCGGGCGACGACGGTTCGGCCGTCGGCGCGGCGCTCTACGTGCAGGCCCAGCAGGAGCCGGCGACGCGGATCCCGGCGATGTCCATGCCGTACTGGGGCACCTCGTACACCGACGAGGAGATCGGCGCGGCCGTCGGGAGCCGGACCGACGTGGTGGTCCGGCACGTGCCGGAGCGGGCGCGGCTGCTCGCCGAGACGGCCGAGGCGCTGGAGGCCGGCGAGGTCGTCTCGTGGTTCCAGGGCGGCATGGAGTTCGGCCCCCGGGCGCTGGGCAACCGCAGCATCCTCGCCGATCCTCGGGACGTGCGGATGCGCGACCACATCAACGCGTTGATCAAGCGCCGGGAGGACTTCCGTCCCTTCGCGCCGGTCGTCACCGAAGAGGCGGCGTCCACGTACTTCGAGATCGAGCCGGGCGACGAGCAGCGGTTCCGGCACATGCTGTTCACCACCCGCACCAGGTCGGAACACCGGGACTCGCTGGGCGCGGTCACCCACTTCGACGGCACCGCCCGGGTGCAGGTGGTCACCCGTGAGGGCAACCCGCTGCTCTGGGAGCTGCTGACCGCGTTCGCCGACCGGACCGGCATCCCGGTCCTGCTGAACACCTCGTTCAACCTGCGCGGGCAGCCCATCGTGCGGACCCCGGAGATCGCCGTCGACACGATGCTGCGAGGCGGCCTGTCCCGACTGGTCATCGGGGCGTACACGGTCACGCCGCCGGACGCCGGGCAGGGGCGGCCATGACCGTCGAGGTCAGCCGGGACCCGTCGGTGGCGGCGACCCTCGCCGCCGACGACGAGGTGATGCCCGGCCTGTCGTTCCGTCGCGGCGAGGTCAGCCGGGTGCTCGCCGTCAGCGAGGCGGACCTGACCGCCCTCGCCGTCGACCTCGGCACCACCCCGGCGGCGGTGCTGGCCGCCGCGACGCAGGCCCTGGTGGCCGGCGACCGGGGCCGGACCGCCGCGACGACGGCGGTGGTCGGCGTGATCGTCGCCGACGCCACCGACGGCGTCGCCCTGCGCGCCGTGCACTGCGCGGTCGAACCGGAACTGCCGCTGCGGCGGCTGGCCGAGCGCACCGCATCGGCGCTGCCGGCGGCGGGTCCGGCGAGCGACGGCGAGGTACGGATCGCCGTGGTGCCGCTCGGCGCGCTCGGCGGCGGACTCGACCCCGGCGACGTCGCGGACCTCGAACACGAGATCGTCTGGTGCGACGCCGTCCTGGAGTTCACCGCCCGCGACGGGCGGCTGGTGCTGCGCTGCGACCACGACGAGGACCGGTACGGCCCGGTGAGCGTCGCCGCCCACCTGGACCGGCTCGACGGGATCCTGACCGCCCTGGTGGCGGGCACCGGGCACCTGCCGGGCGCGGGCGAGACGGACGCCGTGGCGGCGGCCGTGGAGAGCCTGCCCACCGGCGAGCCGATCGAGCCGGCCACCCCGACCGAGCGACTGCTCGCCGCCGTCTGGGCCGACGTCCTGCACCTGGACCGGGTCGGCGCCGACGACAACTTCTTCGCCCTCGGCGGGCACTCCCTGCTGGCCGCCAAGGTCGTCGCCCGGACGACGGCCGAGCGCGGGGTGGCCCTCACCGTGGACCAGCTCTTCGCCCACCCGGTCCTCGCCGACTTCGCCGCGCTTGTCGACGCCGGTGAGCCGGCGGTCGCGCTGCCCGCCCTCACCGCGCACAGCGGCGAGCCGGTGGTGTCGTTCGGGCAGGAACGGCTCTGGTACCTGGACCGGCTGCGGGACGGCTCGGCCCTCTACAACGTCCCGGTGCTGCTGCGGCTGACCGGCTCGGTCGACCCCGAGCGGCTGCACGACGCCGTCCGGACGGTGGTGGCCGCCCACCCGGCGCTGCGTACCGCGCTGGTGACCGTGGACGGTCGTCCGGTCGCCCGCACCGCCGACCGGACCGAGATCGACTGGACCGTGGCGGACGCCCGCGCCGGAGGCGAGCGGGAGGGCCGGCGACTGGCCGCCGCCGGTGTCGCCCGACCGTTCGACCTGGCGCAGGCGCCGCTGCTGCGCGGTGGACTGGTCCGGATCGCCGACGACTCGTGGCTGTGCTGGCTCTCCGTGCACCACGCCGCCTGCGACGGCTGGTCGCTGGACATCCTGCTCGCCGAGATCTTCGGTAAGGAAGGGCCCCCTGCTAACGCCTCGCGCATAGCAGGGGACCCCTCCTCACCCGCGCCGACGTACGCCGACTACGCCGCCTGGCAGCGCGCGGTGCTGACCCCGCAGGTGATCGCCGACGAGGTGGCCTGGTGGCGGCAGCGGCTGGCCGGGGCACCGAGCCTGCTGGAGCTTCCCGCCGACCGCCGTCGCCCGCCGGTCGCGAGTCACGTCGGTGCGACTCTGCGGCACCGGCTGCACCCCTCGACGGTGTCGGCGCTGCGGGCCGCCGCGAGGAGCCACTCGGTCACCGTCTTCGACCTGCTGGTGACCGCGTACCTGCTGCTGGTCGGCCGCTGGTCGGGCCGGACCGACGTGGTGGTGGCGACTCCGGCCGCCGGGCGTCCGCTGCCCGAGCTCGACGACCTGGTCGGCTTCTTCGTCAACACCGTCGTGCTGCGGGCCGACCTGAGCGGCGCGCCGACCTTCCTGGACCTGGTCGACCGGGTACGCGCCGTCTCGGCCGCCGCCCAGGCACACCAGCAGATCCCGTTCGCCTCCCTGGTGGACGCGCTCGACCCGGACCGCGACCAGAGCCGGGCACCGCTCGCCCAGGTCGCCTTCGGGATGAACCAGCACGCCCGGGGCCGCTGGGAGTCCGACGGCGTGGTGGCCGAACTCGACTCGGCGGACACCGGCACCGCGAAGTTCGACCTCACCCTGGCGGTGGTCGACACCGGCGGACCGGACCTCGGCGTCGAGGTCGAGTACGCCACCGATCTCTTCGACGCGTCCACCGCCGAGCGGTTCGCCACCCAGTGGACGGTGTTGCTGGAGCGGCTGCTCGCCGACGTCGACGCCCCGGTCACGTCGGTTTCCGCGCTGCCCACCGAGGAGGAGCGCCGACTGCTGGACTGGGCCGGGCAGGCCCGCGACTACCCCGCCGGGTCGACCGTGGACGCGCTGGTGGCCGGGTGGGCCCGGTCGTCCCCGGACGCGGTGGCCGTGGTGGACGGCGAGGCGTCGGTGTCGTACGGGTCGTTGGTGGCCCGGGCCGACGCGCTGGCGGCGCGGTTGACGGACCTGGGGGTGGGGCGGGGCTCCCTGGTGGGGCTCTGTTGTCGGCGGTCGGCCGATCTCGTGGTGGGGATGTTGGGGGTGTTGCGGGCCGGTGGCGCGTACGTGCCGTTGGACCCGGACCATCCGGCGCAGCGGTTGGGTTTCATGCTGGCCGACACGGACGCGCGGGTGGTGGTCGGGCATCGGGACCTGCTCGACCAGCTCCCGCTCGGTGACCGGCACGCCGTCACCCTGCCCGAGGCCGCCGAGGCGGTCGCCCCGACCGCCGGTGGCGAACCGGACCGGTCGGCGCGTGGCGGCGACGACGCCGCGTACGTCATCTACACCTCCGGCTCGACCGGCGACCCGAAGGGCGTGGTGGTGCCGCATCGCGGCATCACCCGCCTGGTGGGTGGAGCCGACTACGTCGAGTTGACCCCACGGACCGTCCTCGCCCAGCTCGCCAACGCCAGCTTCGACGCCATCACCTTCGAGGTGTGGGGTGCGCTGGCCAACGGCGGGCAGGTGGTGATCGTGCCCACCGAGACGGTGCTCTCCCCGTCGGGGCTCGCCGCCCTGCTGCGTACCCGGTCGGTGACCACGGTCTTCATCACCACCGCGTTGTTCAACGCCACCGTCAACACGGTGCCGGACGCCTTCGCCGGCGTGGACCAGCTCTACTTCGGCGGCGAGAGCCTCGATCCGGGGACGGTGGGCCGGGTCGTCGAGGGTGGACGGGGTCCGGCGCGGCTGCACAACATCTACGGCCCGACCGAGGTGACCACCTTCGCCACCTACACCCGGCTGACGTCGCGACCCACCAGCACCGGCGCCATCGGTACGGCGATCGGGAACACCTGGGCGTACGTGGTGGACGACGCGGGTCACCTGGCCGGCGTCGGGGTCCCCGGCGAACTGTGGCTGGGCGGGCCGGGCGTCGCCTGGGGGTACTGGGACCGGCCGGGGCTGACCGCCGACCGGTTCGTGCCGGACGGGTTCTCCGGCCTGCCGGGTGCCCGGTTGTACCGGACCGGGGACGTGGTGTTCCGGCGGCCCGACGGGTCGTTGGAGTTCGTCGGCCGCGCCGACCACCAGGTGAAGGTCCGGGGTTTCCGGGTCGAGCTGGGCGAGATCGAGTCGGCGCTGCTGGCGTACCCGGCGGTGGCGTCGGCGGTGGTGGTCGCGGCGCGGTCCGAGGGCGCGCCGGTGCGCCTGGTCGGCTACGTGGAGCCGGTGGCGGGTGAGCCGGTCAGCGTGGCGGGGTTGCGCGAGTTCCTGGCGCAACGGCTGCCGGAGTACGCGGTGCCGTCGGCGTTCGTGGTGATGGACACGCTGCCGCTGACCCCGAACGGCAAGATCGACCGGGCGGTGCTACCCGATCCGGACACCGACCAACGGGCCGACCAGGCCGCCTTCCGGGCGCCGGCCGATCCGCTCGAACAGATCATCGCCGAGACCTGGGGCGAGGTGCTCGACGTCGCCGAGATCGGCCTCGACGACAACTTCTTCGGCCTCGGCGGGCACTCCCTGCACGCCGTGCAGGTCTGTGGCCGGCTGGAGCGCACGCTGCGTACCCCGGTCTCCGTGCGTCACCTCGTCGAACAACCCACCGTCGCGGACCTGGCCCGGCGCCTGCGCGCCGAGGGACCCGACGCCGGCCGGCTCGACCAGATCGCCGCCGTCGTCATGCAGGTCCGCCGACTCAGCCCCACCGAACGCGCCGCACGACTCGGCACCGCGTCCGCAACGAAGGAGAACACTGGTGACGACCACTGATTCCGCCGGGTCGCTGGGGCCGACCGAGGACGACCTCATCGACCACCTGCTGGCGCAGGCGGGGATCACCGACACCACCGCCCGGGCGGTCATCGCCGCCACCGGTGAGCCGACGGTGCTGTCGCCGGGTCAGGAACGTCTCTGGTTCCTCGACCGCTGGCGGCCCGGACTGCCGCTCTACAACGTGCCGGTCGCCTTCGCGCTGACCGGCGCGGTGGACCCCGACGCGCTGGGTGCCGCCGTGCAGCTCCTGGTCGACCGGCACGAGTCGCTGCGGACCGCCATCGACACCGAGGTGGGCCGGCCCCGGCTGCTCCGGGCCGAGGCGGGCACGCCGGTGTCGTGGCGGGTCGACGACCTGCGCCCCGCCGGGACGGGAGCCGAGGCGGCGGCGCTGGACGCGGCGCGCGCCGCCGTCGCCGAACCGTTCGACCTGTCGCGGGCGCCGCTGCTGCGCGCCGGTGTGATCCGACACGCCGACGACCGGTGGCTGCTCTGGCTGTCGATCCACCACGTCGCCTGTGACGGGCAGTCGCTGGAGATCCTGCTCGCCGAACTCGCCGAGGCGTACCGGGCGCTGGTCGCCGGAACCCGGCCGCCGGCCCGGGACCGGTCCCTCGGCTACGGCGACTTCGCCGCCTGGCAGCGGGACCAGCTCGTCGGGGACCGCCTGCGCGACGGCGTCGAGTGGTGGCGGCAGCAGCTCGACGATCTGCCGCCGGTGCTGGAGCTGCCCGCCGACCGGGTCCGCCGTCCGGTGCAGAGTTACGCCGGACGCACCCGGCACGCCGAGCTGACGTCCGAGGTGGCCGAGGCCGTCCGGTCGCTGGCCCGGCAACGGTCCAGCACCGTCTTCGACGTCCTCTTCGCCAGCTTCGCCCTGCTGCTCGGGCGCTGGTCGCGCCGCACCGACGTGGTGGTGGCCACGCCGGTCGCCGGTCGACCGGTGCCGGAGGTGGACGACCTGGTCGGGTTCTTCGTCAACACTCTCGCCGTGCGGGTGGACACCGCCGGCGCGCCGACCTTCGCCGACCTGGTCGGCCGGGTCCGGGCGGCCTCCGCCGACGCGCAGGACCACCAGGAGGTGCCGTTCGCGGCCCTGGTGGAGGCGCTCGCGCCGGAGCGCGAGCTGGCCTGGTCGCCGCTGGTGCAGGTGCAGTTCGTGCTGCAACGCCAGGATCCCGCCGGGTGGCGGCTCGGCGACGACGTCGCCGCCGCCCCGGTCGGCATCGACACCGGGACCGCCAAGTTCGACCTCACCCTGCTGGTCTACGACGCCGGCAGCGGCGGCATGCGGGTGGAACTTGAGTACGCCACCGACCTCTTCGACGCCTCCACCATGGACCGATTCGCCGCGCAGTGGTTCACGCTGGTGCAGCGGCTGGTCGCCGACGCGGACCGGTCCGTCGCCGAGGTCTGCGGTCTGCCGGATCAGGAGCGCGACACGATCGAGGCCTGGTCGGCCATCACCCGGACCTGCCCCGTCGACGCGCCCATCGGCGACCTGGTCGCCCGGCACGCGCGGCAGCGCCCCGACCACGTCGCCGTGCTCGACGGCGAGACCCGCACGACGTACGCGGAGCTGCTGGCCGCCGCCGACGCGGTGGCCGCCACCCTGCGCCGGGCCGGTGTCGGCCGGGGCGACATGGTGGGTGTCTGCTGCCGCCGCTCGACCGACCTGGTGGTCGGGATGCTCGGCGCGCTGCGGGCGGGCGCGGCCTACGTGCCGCTGGACCCCAACTACCCGGCCGACCGGCTCGACTTCATCGTGCGTGACAGCGGCCTGCGGGTCGTCGTGGCACAGAGCGACGCGATCCCGGCCGACCTCACGCTGCCCGAGGACGTCCGCACGGTGGCGATCGAGGAGGCGGTACGCGCCGACACCACCGACGCCCCGGACCTCGTCCCCCCGGCGGTCGACGACCCCGCGTACCTCATCTACACCTCCGGCTCGACCGGGCTGCCGAAGGCGGTCATGGTCTCGCACCGCAGCGTGCTGCGGCTGTTCGCGGCCACCGAGGAGCAGTTCCACTTCGGCCCGCAGGACGTGTTCAGCCTCTTCCACTCCGCCTCGTTCGACGTCTCGGTCTTCGAGGCGTGGGGCGCGCTGACCCACGGTGCCACGCTGGCGGTGGTGCGCTACTGGGAGAGCCGCGACCCGGAGGCCTTCTACGAGCTGGTGGAACGCGCCGGGGTCACCGTGCTCAGCCAGACGCCGGGGGCATTCCGGCAGTTCGAGGCCGTCGACGAGCGGCGTCGGGCGGAGCTGGCCGTCCGGGTGGTGATCTTCGCGGGTGAGGCGCTGGACCCCGACGCGGTGCGTCGCTGGTGGACCCGGCACCCGGAGACCAGCCCCGAGATGGTCAACATGTACGGCATCACCGAGACCACGGTGCACACCACGTACTGCCTGCTCACCGCCGATCTGCTGGCCGAGCGACACAGCCCGATCGGGCGGCAGGTGGCCGACCTCAGCCTGCACGTGCTGGACGAGTACGGCCGGCCCGCCCCGATCGGCGTACCCGGTGAGCTCTATGTCGGCGGTGACGGCGTGGCACACGGCTACTGGCGTCGGCCGGAGCTGACCGCGCAGCGTTTCGTCGCCGACCCGACGAACCCCGGCGGTCGCCGCTACCGCAGCGGTGACCTGGCGACCTGGCGTCCCGACGGCACGCTGGAGTACCTGGGCCGCCTCGACCACCAGGTCAAGATCCGGGGCTTCCGGATCGAGCCGGCCGAGGTCGAGGCCGCGCTGCTGGCCCACCCCGCCGTCAGCGCCTGCCTGGTGGTCGCGCACGGTGAGCCCGGCACCGAGCGGCGGCTGGTCGCCTACCTGGTCGCCGACGGCGACCTGACCGTCCCCGAGGTGCACGAGTTCCTCGAACCGACGCTGCCCAGCCACATGATCCCGTCGGTGGTGACGGTGCTCGACGCCTTCCCGCTGACCGCCAACGGCAAGATCGACCGGCGTCGGCTGCCGGAGCCGGGCGTCGACCGGCCGGCGCTGGCCCGGCCGTACGTGGCGCCCCGCAACGAGACCGAGCAGGCCCTCGCCGAGATCTGGGCGACCGTCCTGGAACTCGACCAGGTCAGCGTCGAGGACAACTTCTTCCACCTCGGCGGCGACTCGATCCGCAGCGTCCAGGTGATCGGCCTGGCCCGCGCCAAGGGGCTCGACTTCTCGTTGCAGCAGCTCTTCCAGCGCACCACCATCGCCGCACTGGCCGGGGAGGTCACCACCGCGCAGGCCCCCGCCGCCGAGCGGCAGCCCTTCGCGCTGATCTCCGAAGCGGACCGGGAGCGGCTGCCCGAGGACGCGGTGGACGCGTACCCGATGGCGGTGCTCCAGGCCGGGATGATCTTCCACATGGAGGCCGACGAGGGACGTCGGCTCTATCAGAACGTCGACAGCTTCCACGTCCGCGCGCCGTTCGACGAGGCACTGATCCGGCGGGCCATCGGGCAGATCGTCGACCGGCACGACATCCTGCGGACCTCGTTCCACCTCAGCGAGTACAGCGAGATGCTCCAGGTGGTGCACCGCGAGGCGGACCTGCCGATCGAGGTGTACGACGTCCGCGAGCTGGACGAGCAGGAGCAGGACCGCCGTATCGTCGAGGTGATCGAGGGGCTGCGCGACGTCCCGTTTGACCTGGCCCGGCCGCCGCTGTGGCGCTTCGTCTTCCACTGGCGCAGCGCGGAGTCCTTCGAGTGGACCCTGGTCGAGCACCACGCCATCCTCGACGGCTGGAGCCTGCACTCCTCGATCACCGAGATCCTCCAGCGCTACATGGAGCTGATGCGGGATCCGTCGAGCAGCGCCGATCCGAAGCCCGCCTCGACCTACCGCGAGTTCGTCGAGGCCGAGCGGGAGGCGCTCGCCTCGGCGCAGGAGCGGGAGTTCTGGTCGGCGCGGGTCGGGCAGGCCAACCGCCTCCGGCTGCCGCGCTGGCCGCAGGGCGCCGAGGTGGAACCGCTGCCGCAGGCCGAGCCGGCTCCGGACGAGCAGCCGCTGCTGGAGTGGGAGCTGCCGCCCGGGCACTCCGACTTCTATCGCTGGCTGGAGACGAAGATCCCGGACGACCTCTGCGCCGGGTTGGAGCGGGTGGCCGCCGGTGTCGGCGTACCGCTGAAGAGCGTGCTGCTCGCCGCGCACATGCGGGTGCTGGCCCACCTGACCGGCAGCCGTGAGGTCTCCACCGGGATGGCCTTCAACGGCCGCCTGGAGGTGCTCGACGGCACCGAGTCGCGGGGCCTGTTCCTCAACTCGTTGCCGGTCCGGGCGACCGTGGCCGGTGGCACCTGGGCGGACCTGATCCGGGCGATGCTCGACGAGGAGAACGAGCTGCTGCCGCACCGCCGCTTCCCGATGGCGGAGATCCAGCGCCTGGCCGGCGGGGAGTCGTTGTACGAGTCGCACTTCGTCTACAACCACTTCCACGTCATGCGCGGCCTGGCCGACCGGGACGTCCGGATCGTCGACCCGAAGATCAACTCTTTCACCACCATGCGGGTCGAGCCGACCAACTATCCGTTCGTCTGCGGCTTCCTGCGCGACCCGGGCGCCAGCGGCCTGCTGATGGGGCTCGACTACCACACCACCGAGTTCTCGCCGGAGCAGATCCGGCGGGTACGCGGCTACTACCTGGCCGCGCTGCGCTCCATCGTGGCCGACCCGGACCGGTCGCTGTCCGAGGTGGACCTCACCTCGCCCGCCGAGCGCGCCCAGATCGACGGGTGGAACCGGACCGCCCGGGAGCAGTCCCCGGAGCTGACCGTGGACGCGCTGGTCGCCGGGTGGGCGCAGTCGTCGCCGGACGCGGTCGCGGTGGTCGACGGTGAGCTGTCGCTGTCGTACGCGTCGCTGGTGGCTCGCGCCGACGCGCTGGCGGCCCGGTTGGCGGAGTCCGGCGTGGGCCGGGGCTCGTTGGTGGGCCTGTGCTGTCGGCGCTCCGCCGACCTGGTGGTGGGCATGCTCGGCGTGCTGCGGGCCGGTGGCGCGTACGTGCCGCTGGACCCGGACTACCCGGCGCAGCGGTTGGAGTTCATGCTGACCGACACCGACGTGCGGGTGGTGGTCGGTCACCGGGACCTGCTCGACCAACTCCCGCTGACCGGCCGCGAGACCGTCGACATCACCGACGTGACGGCGTCGCCGACCGGCCGGGAGACGACCACCGTCCCCGGGACGGTCGCCGAGGACGCCGCGACCCTCATCTACACCTCCGGCTCCACCGGCCGGCCCAAGGGCGCGATCGTGCCGCACCGTGGCATCGTCCGGCTGGTCCGTGACACCGACCTGATCCGGCCCGAGGAACTGCGCGCCGTCGGCCAGGTCTCCAACGCCTCCTTCGACCCGCTGCTGATCGAGGTCTGGGGGCCGCTGCTCAACGGTGGTCGGGTGGTGGTGGTCCCCACCGACGTGGCGCTCTCGCCGCCGCGCTTCGTCGAACTGCTGCGCCGCGAGCAGGTCACCGCCGTCGCGATCGTCACCGCGTTGTTCAACTCCACGGTCAACGAGATCCCGGACGCGTTCACCACGCTCAAGCAGGTCTACATCGGCGGCGAGCGGATCAACCTCGGTGCGATCGCCGCCGCCGTGCAGGCCGGTGGGGCCCGGATGAACAACATCTACGGCCCGACCGAGGTCACCAGCATCTCGACCTGCAACCCGCTGTCCGAGGTGCCGGCCAGCTCCGGCGCGATCGGTGCGGCGATCACCAACACCACCACGTACGTGGTGGACGAGTGGGGCCGTCCGGTCGGCGTGGGGGTCCCCGGTGAGCTGTGGCTGGGCGGCCCCGGTGTGGCCTGGTGCTACTGGAACCGGCCGGGGCTGACCGCCGACCGGTTCGTGCCGGACGCCTTCTCCGGCGTACCCGGCGCCCGGCTCTATCGGACCGGGGACGTGGTGGCCTGGCGTGCCGACGGGACGCTGGAGTTCGTCGGCCGCGCCGACCACCAGGTCAAGGTCCGGGGTTTCCGGGTCGAGCTGGGCGAGGTCGAGTCGGTGCTGGTGGCCCACCCGACGGTGGCCTCCGGGGTGGTGCTGGCACTGCGGTCCGGCACCGGCCCGGTACGCCTGGTCGGCTACGCGGAGCCGGCGGCCGGTGCGTCCGTGAACGTGGCGGAGTTGCGTGAGTTCATGGCCGAGCGCCTGCCCGAGTACGAGGTGCCGTCGGCGTTCGTGGTGATGGGCACGCTGCCGCTGACCCCGAACGGGAAGATCGACCGGGCGGCGCTGCCGGAGCCCGACCCCGAGCGCCCGGAGACCGCAGGCGCGCACGTGGCACCGCGCGACGCCCTGGAGCGGGAGGTGGCCGCGGTCTGGGCTGACATCCTCGGCGTCGAGCGGGTCGGCATCGGCGACAACTTCTTCGCCCTCGGTGGGCACTCGCTCCAGGCCGTGCAGGTGGCGTTCCGCATCCGCACCACGTTCGGGGTGGACCTGGAACTGCGCCGGATCCTCGAGGCGCCGTACGTCGAGGACCTGGCCAAGGCCATCAACGAGGCGCTCGGCGAACAGGACGACCTCCTCGCCGAGGCGCTGGAGAGCGTCGAGTCGATGTCCGACGAGGACGTCCGGGCGCTCCTGGCGAACTCCTAGCCGGCCACCGACGGCCCAGTTCCGAAGGGACCTCCATGTCTGACACCCTCGCCGAGCGGCTCGCCCAGCTCTCCCCGGAGCGACGCCGGCTGCTGCTGGAGCGGCTGGGCCGCGGCGACGCGCGTCCCACCGGGATTCCCCGCGCCCCGCGCGACGAGGCACTGCCGCTGTCGTTCGCCCAGGAGCGGCTCTACTTCCTGTGGCGGCTGGCACCTGCCTCGGCGGCGTACCACGCGCCGGTGGCGGTGCGTCTGCGGGGAGCGGTGGACGTGGCGGCGCTGGGCACCGCGCTGGCGGCCGTGGTGGCCCGGCACGAGGTGCTGCGGACCCGTTACGTCGACGGTGCGCAGGGCCCGGAGCAGGTGGTCGACGCGGCGGCCCCGGTGCCGCTGCCGGTGGTGGACGTGCCGGCCGGTACCGGTTCGGAGGCGGCGCTGCGCGAGCTGATCGACGCGGAGACGCTGCGGCCGTTCGACCTGGCCGAGGGGCCGGTGCTGCGGGCCACGCTGTTCCGGCGGGCGCCCGAGGAGCACGTGCTGCTGCTGGTGATGCACCACATCGCCTGCGACGGATGGTCCCTGCCGATCATGTGGCGGGAGCTGTCCGCGGTCTACCGGGACGGCGCGGCGGCGGCCCAGCGGCTGCCCGCGCTGCCGGTGCAGGTCGCCGACGTCGCCTGGTGGCAGCGCCGCCGCCAGGCCGACGGCGGGTACGAGGCCGGTCTGCGGCACTGGCAGGAGCAACTGACCGACGTTCCGGTGCTGGACCTGCCGGTCGCCCGGCACCGTCCGGCCACCCCCACCTTCGCCGGTGACCGGGTGCCGGTCCGGCTGCCCGTACCGGTCGCCGACGGGCTGCGGGAACTCGGCCGGTCCACCGGCTGCACCCCGTTCGTCGTGCTGCTCGCCGCCTTCCAGGTGCTGCTCTCCCGGCTCTCCGGCCAGCCGGACATCGCCGTCGGCACGCCGGTCGCCGGCCGGGACTCCGACGCCGTCGCCGGGCTGGTCGGCTTCTTCGCCAACACCGTCGTGCTGCGTGGTGACCTCTCCGGCGACCCCACCTTCACCGAGCTCCTGACCCGGGTCCGGGGCGTCGTGCTCGACGGCCTGGCCCACCAGGACGTGCCGTTCGACCAGGTCGTCGAGCGGATCAACCCGGCCCGGGACGCCAGCGCCACCCCGCTGTTCCAAGTCATGTTCACCACCGACGGCGACGCGGCCGGCGCCAACGACGCCTGGGACCTGGGCGACGTCGACGTACAGCCGTACTCGGGGGCGGCCCAGGGCGCGCAGGTCGACCTCACGCTCGGCCTGCGGGAGAGCCCGGAGGGGCTGACCGGTGAACTCGAGTACAGCGTGGACCTCTTCGACGCCGACGCCGCCGAGCGGATCGTGGAGCACCTGACACAGCTGCTCAACGGCATCGCCGAGGCACCGGACCGCCCGATCAGCGACTACCGCCTCTCCACCAGCCACGAGCGTCGCCTGGTGCGGGACTGGAACAGCACCCGGCTCAGCTACTCGCCGTCGATCTCGGTCGAGCAGCACTTCGAGGCGTACGCGGACACCACCCCGGACGCGCCCGCGCTGGTCTGGGACGGGCGGACGCTCGACTACGCCGGCGTCGAGGACCGCGCCAACCGGATCGCGAACCTGCTGCGCGGGCTCGGTGTGGGCATCGACGACCGGGTGGCGATCTGTGTCGGACGCGGCCACGACACCGTGGTCGCGCCGCTGGCCGTGCTCAAGGCCGACGCCGCGTTCCTGCCGGTGGACCCGGAGCAGCCCGCCGCCCGCATCGCCGTGCTGTTCGACGACGCCGCACCCGAGGTGGTGCTCTGCGACGCCACCACCGCAGCCGACCTGCCCGCCGGTCCGTGGCGGCTGATCCGGCTCGACGACCCGGCCACGCTCGCCGAGGTGTCGGCCGTCCGGCCACCCCGCACCGCGCCGCCGTCCGCCCTCGCGTACGTGATCCACACTTCTGGTTCGACCGGTACGCCCAAGGGCGTGATGGTCACCCGGGGCGGCACGGCGAACCTGCGCGCGGCCTGGACCACCTGGGACCCGGGGCCGCTGCGCCGCTGGATGACGATCGCCAGCTCCGCCTTTGACGTCTTCGTCGGTGACGTGGTCCGGAGCCTGGCCTTCGGTAGCTGCCTGGTGCTCGGTCCCCGCTCGCTGGCCCGGGACCCGCAGGCGTTGGTGGACGCGTTGGCGGCGGAGCGCATCGACGCCTTCGACACGGTGCCCGCCGTGCTGACCGCCATCACCGCGCACCTGACCGAGAGCGGCCGGCGGCTGCCGGAGGTCAAACTGCTGATGGTCGGTGCGGACAGCTTCGCGGTCAGCGACTACGCCGCCGCGCTGGACGTGCTGCCGGACGGTGTCCGGATCGTCAACGCCTGGGGCGCCACCGAGACGTCGATCGACAGCACCATGTTCCCGGCCCGGCCCGGGGTGAGCACCGCCTCCGGCATCGTGCCGGTGGGCGCCCCGGTGGCCAACACCGCCGTGTACGTGCTCGACGAGCGGCTGCGTCCGGTCCCGATCGGGGTGGTCGGTGACCTGTACGTCGGCGGCCACGGGGTGACCCGGGGCTACCTCAACCGGCCCGGCCTCACCGCCGACCGGTTCCTGCCCGACCCGTACGGCAGCGACAGCGGCAGCCGGCTCTATCGCACCGGTGACCGGGGCCGGTGGCTCGCCGACGGGGTCGTGGAGTTCATCGGGCGCAGCGACGACCAGGTGCAGATCCGGGGCCACCGGGTCGAGCCGGGCGAGATCGAGGCGGTGCTGCGCGGGCACCACGCGGTCAGCGAGGCGTGCGTGGTGGCGGTCCGGGACGGGGTCTCCCACCACCGGCTGGTGGCGTACGTGGTGGCCGCGACCGGCACCGCACCCACCGGTGGCGACCTCCGGGCGTACCTGGACGAGCGCCTGCCGGCGCAGTTGCGGGTCTCGGCGTTCGTGCCGATCGACCGGCTGCCCCGCACGCTCAGCGGCAAGGTGGACAAGTCCCGGCTGCCGGCGGTCACACCCGAGGACGGCGCGGTGGACCGGGTCGCCCCACGCGACGACACCGAACGGGCCGTGGCGCAGGTGTGGCAGCAGGTGCTGGACCGCACCGACCCGATCGGCGTGCACGACGACTTCTTCGAGATCGGCGGGCATTCGCTGCTGGCCACCCGGGTCGTCTTCGGCCTGCGCCAGACCCTCGGGATCGAGCTGCCGGTGCAGGCGGTGTTCGACGCCCCCACGGTCGCCTCGATGGCAGCCCGGCTCGCCACCACCGTGCACATCGCCGGCCCGGCCCCGGTACCGGTGCCCCGTCTGTCCGACGGGATGCCGCTGTCGTACGCGCAGGAGCGGCTCTACTTCCTCTGGCAGTACGCGCCGGAGTCCCCGGCGTACAACATGCCGGTCGCGGTACGGCTGCACGGCGCGCTCGACGTGGACGCACTGGCCGGCGCGCTCGGTGACGTGGTCGCCCGGCACGAGATCCTGCGGACCCACTACGTCGCCACCGACGACGGCCCGGTGCAGGTGGTCGACGCGCCGTACCCGGTCGAGCTGCCCGTGGTCACGGTCACCGGCCTCGCCGACGACCTGATCACCCGGGTCCTGCACGACGAGTGGGCCCGCCCGTTCGACCTGGGCAGCGGCCCGGTGCTGCGCGGTTTCCTGCTGCGGGTCGGCGAGCACGACCACGTGCTGCTGGTGGTGCTGCACCACATCGCTTACGACGGCTGGTCCCACCAGGTCGTGTGGCGCGAGGTGACCGAGTGCTACCGGGCCCGGCGGGCCGGCACCGCACCCGACCTCGACCCGGTGACCCTGCACTACGCCGACTTCGCCTGGTGGCAGCGGGAACGGCGGGACAGCGGCCGGTACGAGGAGGCGCTCGACTACTGGCAGGGGCAACTCGCCGACCTGCCGGTGCTGCGTCTGCCGCTGGACCGGCCGCGCCCGGCGACGCCCAGCTTCGCCGCCGACCGGGTCCGGCTGGAGGTGCCGGCGGAGACCGTCCGGCGGCTGCGGGACCTCTCCTCGGCGCGGGGCGTCACGCCGTTCATGGTGCTGCTGACCGCCTTCCAGGTGCTCCTGGCTCGGGTCAGCGGCCAGCGTGACGTCGCCGTGGGCACCCCGGTCACCGGCCGCGACCACCCCGAACTCGCCGACGTGGTCGGCTTCCTGGTCAACAGCGTCGTGGTCCGCACCGAACTCGGCGACAGTCCGCACGGCCCGACCTTCGCCGAACTGCTGGAGCGGGTACGCGGCACGGTGCTCGGCGCGCTGAGCCACGCCGAGGTGCCCTTCGACCAGGTGGTGGAGCGGCTCAACCCGGTCCGGGACCAGAGCATGTCGCCGCTGTTCCAGGTGATGTTCACGCTGGCCGGTGCCGAGGACGAGCCCACCGGGCTGGCCGACGTCGAGGTGCGGACGCAGGATCTCGCGCTCTCGTCGCTCCAGTTCGACCTGGCGCTGATGATGCACCTGGTCGACGACCGGCTCACCGGCGAGGTCTACTTCGCTACCGACCTGTTCGACCACACCACCGTCGAGCTGCTGGCCGACCGGCTGGTCCGGCTGGTCGGCAACCTGGTGGCGGAGCCGACGGCACCGGTCTGCGCGGTGGAGATCCTAGCCGAGCGGGAACGGCAGGAACTGCTCACCACCTGGGCGGGCAGCGCCGGTGCGCCGTCCACCCTGACCCTGCCGCAACTCTTCGAGGCACAGGTCGCGGCCACCCCGTCGGCCCCCGCCGTCGAGGCGGACGGGCGCACGCTGCGCTACACCGAGCTGAACGAGCGGGCCAACCGGCTGGCCCGGGCCCTCGTCGCCCGGGGCGTCGGCCCGGAGCGGACCGTCGCGCTCGCGCTGCCCCGCTCGATCGACCTGATCGTCGCCATCGTCGCGGTCGCCAAGACCGGCGCGGCCTACCTCGCGGTGGACCTCACGTACCCGGCCGAGCGGCTCGCCTTCCTGCTCGACGACAGCGCGCCCACGGTGGTGCTCACCAGCCGGGCCGGGCTGGCCGTGGCACCGGTGGCGGGGGCGTCCGCGACGGTGGTGCTGGAGGAGATCGACCTGGCGGCGGTCTCCCCGGCGAACCTGTCCGACACCGACCGGCTCGGCCCGCTGCGGGTCGCCGACGCGGCGTACGTCATCTACACCTCGGGCTCCACCGGTCGGCCCAAGGGCGTCGAGGTGACCCACGCCGGTCTGGCCGGGCTGCTGGCCAACCAGATCGCCCGGCACGACGCCCGACCCGGCGCGCGGGTGTCGCAACTGGTGTCGCCGAGCTTCGACGTGATGGTGGCGGAGGTGTCGATGGCGCTGCTGGCCGGCGGCTGCCTCGTGGTGTCGCCGACCACCGTCGCGGGCGAGGAACTCCACGCCTACCTGGCCGAGCAGCGGATCAGCCACGCGCACATCCCGCCGTCGGTGCTGGCCACCGTGCCGCAACGGGAGCTGCCGCACCTGCGCGCGATCATCACCGGTGGCGAGGGCTGCCCGCCCGACGTGGCTGCGTACTGGTCGACCGGGCGTCGCATGGTCATCGCGTACGGGCCGACCGAGGCCACCATCGACGTCAGCTCCCGGGTGTACGGGGCGGACAGCCCGCCCGATGCGCAGTCGGTCCGCGCCGACATCGGCCGACCGATCGAGGGCGCCCGGGTCTATGTGCTGGACGAGGGGCTGCGCCTGGTGGCACCGGGGGCGGCCGGTGAGCTGTACGTGGCCGGTCCCGGGCTGGCCCGTGGCTACCGGGGACGGCCCGGCCTGACCGCCTCGCGGTTCCTCGCCGACCCGTACGGGCCGGCCGGATCGCGCATGTACCGCACCGGTGACCTGGTGCGGTGGCGGCCGGACGGCGGGTTGAGCTTCCTCGGTCGCGCCGACGAGCAGGTCAAGGTGCGCGGGTTCCGGGTGGAACTCGGCGAGATCGAGGCGGTGCTGGCGGCGGGCCCCGGGGTGGGGCAGGTCGCCGTGGTGGTCCGCGAGGACCGGCCCGGCGACCAGCGACTGGTGGGCTACGTCTGCGCGGCGGACGGTGCCCGGGTCGACGTGGAGGAGCTGCGGGCCATGGCGGCCGAACGGCTGCCCGGCTTCATGGTGCCGTCGGCGATCGTGAAGCTGTCGGCGTTGCCGCTGACGCCCAACGGCAAGCTGGACCGGGCCGCGTTGCCGGCACCGACCCGCAGCGCCGGTGGCGGCCGCCGGCCGGTCGGTCCCCGTGAGTCGGTGCTGTGCGGGCTCTTCGCCGAGGTGCTCGGCGTCGACCGGGTCGGCGTGGACGACGGCTTCTTCGACCTGGGTGGGCACTCGCTGCTGGCCACCCGCCTGGTCTCCCGGGTGCGGTCGGTGCTGGGGGTGGAGCTGACCATCCGGGCGTTGTTCGAGAACCCGACGGTGGCCACCCTCGCCAAGGCGATCGACCCCACGGTGACCGCCCGGCCGGCGGTCCGTCCGGTGCCGCGCGGCGAGCGGATCCCGCTCTCCTTCGGCCAGCAGCGCCTGTGGTTCCTGGACCGGATGGACGGCACCGACACCGGGGCCCGCAACACCCCGATCGCGTTGCGGCTGTCCGGCCCGCTCGACGCCGACGCGCTCGCCGCCGCCGTCGCCGACCTGGTGGCGCGGCACGAGCCGCTGCGTACCGTCTTCGGCGAGGAGGGCGGGGTGCCGTTCCAGACGGTCCTGCCGCCGACCCGGCCGCCGATGCCGGTGCGGGACGTCACCGAGGCGGACCTGGCCGACGCGCTGGCCTCGGCCACGGCGCAGGGATTCGACCTCGCCGCGCAGATCCCGCTGCGGGCGCAGCTCTTCCGGATCGACCCGGAACTGCACGTGCTGCTGCTGGTCATGCACCACATCGCGGTCGACGGGGCGTCGCTCGCACCACTGAGCCGGGACCTGGCCGACGCCTACTCGCTGCGTCGGCAGGGCAAGGTGCCGCAGTGGTCGCCGCTGCCGGTGCAGTACGCCGACTACGCGGTTTGGCAGCGGGAGATCCTCGGCGACGACGGCGACCGGGACAGCGAGGTCAACCGGCAGCTCGACTACTGGCGGGCCAACCTCGCCGGTTCGCCGGAGGAGTTGTCGCTGCCCACCGACCGGCCCCGCCCGGCGGTGGCCAGTTACGCGGGGGACACCGTCGCCCTGCGACTCGACGCCGACCAGCACGACGGGCTGCTGCGTCTGGCCCGCGACCGGCGGTTGAGCCTGTTCATGGTGGTGCAGGCCGGGCTCGCCGCGCTGCTGTCCCGGATGGGCGCGGGCGCCGACATCCCGATCGGCACCCCGTCGGCGGGCCGGGGCGACCCGGCGCTGGAGGCGATGGTCGGCTACTTCGTCAACACGCTGGTGCTGCGCACCGACGTCGGCGGCGACCCGACCTTCTCCGAGCTGCTCGACCGGGTACGCGACACCGACCTGGCCGCCTACGACCACCAGGACGTGCCCTTCGAGCGGGTCGTGGAGGCGGTCAGCCCGACCCGCTCGCTGGCCCGGTTCCCGCTGTTCCAGGTGCTGCTGGCCTTCCAGAACAACGCCTCGGCCGCGTTCGACTTCGCCGGTTTGCAGGTCAGCCACGAGGCGGTCCGGCACGGGGTGTCCGAGTACGACCTGACGCTGGACGTGTTCGAGGACTACGGCCCGGACGGATCTCCGGCGGGCCTGCGCGGCTACCTGGAGTACTCGACCGACCTGTTCGACGAGCCGTCGGTGGCGGCTCTGGCCGAGCGCCTGGCGCGGCTGCTGTCCGCCGCCGCCGACGACCCGCACCTGCCGGTCAGCGAGCTGGAGGTGATGTCGGCGCAGGAGCGCCGGGCGCTGACCGTGGACTGGATGGGACCGGTCCGGCCCGCACCGCCGGTCCGGCTGATCGACCTGCTCGCCGAGCAGGTGGCGGCCACCGGTGACGAGGTGGCGGTGGTCCACGACGAGGACCGGATGACCTTCGCCGAGCTGGACGGGCGGGCCAACCGGCTGGCGCGGTTGCTGGTCGACCGGGGCGTCGGCCCGGAGCGCGTGGTCGCGCTGGCCGTACCGAGGTCGGCGGAGATGGTCGTGGCGCTGTTCGCGGTGCTCAAGGCCGGTGGCGCGTACCTGCCGCTGGACCTGGAGCATCCGGCGGACCGGCTGGCCTTCATGCTGGCCGACGCCGCACCGGTGGTCGTGCTCGGCACCGCCGCCGGACTCGCGGCGCTGCCTCCGCTGACCACCCCCGTGGTCCAGCTCGACGACGAGGCGGTCCGCACCGAGCTGGCCGCGCTCTCCGACGCCGAGCTGGCCGACCCGGAACGCCTTGCGCCGCTGCGACCGGAGAACCCCGCGTACGTCATCTACACCTCCGGGTCGACGGGCCGGCCGAAGGCGGTCGTCATCGAGCACCGGGGCATGGTCAACCTGTACTGGAGCCACCGCAACACGTTCTTCCGCCCCGAGGTGGCGGCGGCCGGTGGCGGTCGGCTGCGGATCGGCTTCACCGCGCCGCTGACGTTCGACACCTCGTGGGACTCGCTGCTCTGGATGCTCGACGGGCACGAGCTGCACGTCATCAACGACTTCGTGCGCCGCGACGCGGAGGCGTTCGTCGACTACATCGACCGGCAACGCATCGGGTTCGTCGACCTGACGCCCTCGTTCATGCAGCAGCTCGTCGCCGCCGGCATGTTCGCCGACGGCCGGCACCACCCGACCGTGCTGATGGTCGGCGGCGAGGCCGTCACCGAGACGCTGTGGAACGCGATGCGGGCCACCCCGGACACGGCCAGCTACAACTTCTACGGCCAGACCGAGTGCTCGAACGACACCGCGGCGTACCGGGTCGCCGACGGGGACGTGCCGCTGATCGGCAAGCCGATCCTCAACTCCCGGCTGTACGTGCTGGACGAGGCGCTGCGGATGGTGGCGCCGGGCGCGGCCGGTGAGCTGTACGTGGCCGGCGCGGGGCTGGGCCGGGGCTACTGGGGACGGGCCGGACTCACCGCGACCCGCTTCGTCGCCGACCCGTTCGGCCCGTCCGGATCGCGCATGTACCGCACCGGCGACGTGGTGCGCTGGGGACTCGACGGCAACCTGAGCTTCGTCGGCCGCGCCGACGACCAGGTGAAGGTGCGCGGGTTCCGGGTGGAACTCGGCGAGATCGAGGCCGTCCTGGCCGCCGACCCCGCCGTCGGCCAGGTCGCCGTGGTGGTACGCGAGGACCGCCCCGGCGACCAGCGACTGGTCGCCTACGTCTGCCCGGTCGCCGGGGGCCAGGTCGACCTGGCCGCGCTGCGGGCGCAGGCCGGCGAGCAACTGCCCGGCTTCATGGTGCCCTCGGCGCTGGTGCCGATGGACTCGTTGCCGCTGACCCCCAACGGCAAGCTGGACCGCGCGGCGCTGCCCGTCCCGGAGTCGACCGGCGGCGCCGGTGGCCGGGGACCGGTGGGCCCCCGCGAGACGGTGCTCTGCGGCCTGTTCGCCGAGGTGCTGGGCCTGGACACGGTCGGTGTCGACGACGGCTTCTTCGACCTGGGCGGCCACTCGCTGCTGGCGACCCGCCTGGTGTCCCGGATCCGGACCGCGCTGGGGGTGGAGCTGACCATCCGGGCGTTGTTCGAGAACCCGACCGTGGCCAGTCTCGCCGCAGCCGTCGAGTCCGGGGTGACCGCCGACCCGTTCGACGTGCTGATGCCGATGCGGGTGCACGGCGACGGCGAGCCGCTCTTCTGCGTACACCCGGTCGGTGGTCTGAGCTGGTGCTACTCGGGGCTGCTGCGGCAGGCGGGCATCGACCGGCCGATCTACGGGTTGCAGGCGCGCGGCGCAGACGGCGGCGAGGTGCTGGCCGGCAGCGTCGAGGAGATGGCCGCCGACTACCTCGCCGAGATCCGGCGGATCCAGCCGCACGGCCCCTACCACCTGCTCGGCTGGTCGTTCGGCGGCCTGGTCGCCCACGCCATGGCCACCCGCCTGCAGGCCGACGGCGAGCGGGTCGCGGTGCTCACGCTGATCGACAGCTACCCGGCGATGGACGTGGAGGACGTCCGGGTGGAGACCGCGGCGGAGGCCCGCGCGCTCCTCTTCGACGCCCTCGGCCGACCGGGGTCGGCCGGCGACCGGGACGCGGTCTCCGACGACGGGGCCCGGCCGGACCCGGGCGACGAGCTGCTCGACGCCAAGACAGTGGAGGCACTGACCGGGGTGGTGCTGAACAACGCCCGCCTGATGGACGCGTTCACGCCCGAGCGTTTCCACGGCGACGTGCAGTTGTTCGTGGCCACCCAGACCTGGGACGAGCGTCTCGACCCCGCCACGGTCTGGCAGGCGTACGTCGACGGCCGGGTCGACGTGCTGCCGGTCGACGGCGAGCACGACCGGATGACGCAGGCCCCGGCACTGGACACCATCGGCCCGGCGTTGGCCGACCGGTTGCGGCACGCCCGCGACCACGAGATCACCACGACATGAGAGGAACCACCGATGACGCAGCCGGATGACGTCCGTTTCAAGGTCGTGGTCAACCACGAGGAGCAGTACTCGGTGTGGTGGTCGGACCGGCCCAACCCGCCGGGCTGGCAGGACGAGGGCACCGACGGCACCCGTCAGGAGTGCCTCGACCACATCGACCGGGTGTGGAAGGACATGCGGCCGCGCAGCGTGCGGACCGTTCGGGAAGCGATCCAGGGAGCACAGGCATGATGATCCGTAACGTTGTCATCGTCGGTGGCGGGACCGCCGGCTGGATGACCGCCACCTACCTCAAGACCGCCTTCCAGGACCGGATCTCGGTGACCCTCGTGGAGTCGGCGGCGGTCGGCACGATCGGCGTCGGCGAGGCGACGTTCAGCACCATCCGGCACTTCTTCGACTACCTGGGCCTGGACGAGCGGGAGTGGATGCCGCAGTGCAGCGGCTCCTACAAGCTGGCCATCAAGTACGACAACTGGCGCGGCGACGGCAGCCACTTCTTCCACCCGTTCGAGCGGCTGCGCACCTCCGACGGGTTCACCGCCGCCGAGTGGAACCTGGCCCTCGGCGACCCGACCGAGAGCTTCGACCGGGGCTCGTTCATCACGCCGTACCTGTGCGAGGCGGAGCGTTCCCCGCGGATGCTCGACGGGACGCTCTTCACCGCCAGCCTCGACGGTGAGCTGGGCCGCTCCACCCTGGACGAGCAGCGGGCACAGTTCCCGTACGCCTACCACTTCGACGCCGCGCTGATGGCCCGCTACCTGACCAAGCTCGGTGTCGCGCAGGGCGTCCGGCACGTGGTCGACGACGTGGTCGGTGTCGGGCAGGACGAGCGTGGCTGGATCACCCACGTCTCCACCCGCAACCAGGGCGACGTCACCGGTGACCTCTTCGTGGACTGCACCGGCTTCCGGGGCCTGCTGATCAACCAGACGCTGAAGGAGAAGTTCGTCTCCTTCACCGACGTGCTGCCGAACAACCGCGCGGTGGCGCTGCGGGTGCCCCGGGACATGGCCGAGCACGGTATCGCCCCGTACACCAAGGCCACCGCCAAGGACGCCGGCTGGATCTGGACCATCCCGCTGTACGGCCGGATCGGCACCGGATACGTCTACTCCGACCAGTTCTGCGAGCCGGAGGAGGCGGAGCGCACGCTGCGCGAGTTCGCCGCGCCGGGGCAGGACGAGCTGGAGGCCAACCACATCCGGATGCGGATCGGCCGCAACGAGCGGTCCTGGGTGAACAACTGCGTGGCGGTCGGCCTGTCCAGCGGCTTCGTCGAGCCGTTGGAGTCCACCGGCATCTTCTTCATCCAGCACGCCATCGAGCAGTTGGTGAAGCACTTCCCGGACAACACCTGGGACGACACCCTGATCCGCGGCTACAACGACAAGGTCGCGCGGGTGATCGACGGGGTCAAGGAGTTCCTGGTCCTGCACTACGTCGCCTCGCCCCGGCAGGACACCGACTACTGGCGGGAGACCAAGGTCCGCGCCATCCCGGACGGGCTGGCCGAGCGGCTCGAGACCGCGGCGGTGCGGCTGCTCGACGAGAGCACCATCTACCCGTACTACCACGGGTTCGAGGTCTACTCGTGGATCACCATCTGCCTCGGCATGGGTCTGGCGCCGAAGAGCCCCCGGCCGGCCCTGGCGCACATCGACCCCGCCCGCGCGTCGGCCGAGCTGGCCGCGATCCGGGCCGACGCCGAGCGGCTGGTGAAGACCCTGCCCAGCGCGTACGAGTACCTGAGCACCATCCAACCGGCGGCGGAGGGGTGATGACGGTCGTACCGATGCGTCCCGGATCCGAGCCGTCGCTGGCCGACGGCTGCCGCACCTTCATGAGCGGCTTCCCGACCGGGGTGGCGGTGGTGACCAGCGTGGACGGCGAGGGGGCGCCGTGGGGACTGACCTGCTCGTCGCTGATGAGCGTCACGCTGGAGCCGCCGACCCTGCTGGTCAGCCTCAAGGTGGGCAGCCGCACGCTGGCCGCCATCGAGGACCGGGACCGGTTCGCGGTCAACCTGCTGCACGCCCGGGGCCAGCGGGCGGCGGAGGTCTTCGCCACCGGCCAGGCGGACCGCTTCCACCAGGTCGTCTGGCAGCCCCGGGGCGACGACCGGCTGCCGTGGCTGGTGGAGGACGCCTGCGGGTTCGCCGCCTGCACGCTCTCCGACGTCCGGATCGTCGGTGACCACGCGCTGGTGGTGGGGCAGGTCTCCGACGTCCAGTACACCGCCGACACCCCACTGCTGTACGGGTTGCGCCAGTACTCGCGGTGGCAGCCCTCGATCGTGGAAGGGTCCACGTGCGCCAGCTAGTCCTCGTCAACATGCCCTTCGCCGACCGGCGTCGACCGTCGTTCGCGCTCAGCCAGCTCTCCGCGTTGGTCCGCCGGGACTTCCCGGACGAATTCGACGTACGGGTCTGCTACATCAACCACGACTTCGTCCGCTACTTCGGCGCCCAGGAGTACGACGCCATCGCCGGGGACATGGACTTCCACGTCGCCGGGGTGGGGGACTGGATGTTCCGGCAGCTCGCCTTCCCGGAGCTGCCGGACAACGTGGACGAGTACTTCAGCCGCTACTTCACCGGCCCGGCAAAGGCCGACCTGCGGCGTACCGTGCTGCGTCGCCGCGAGGGCCTCAAGGACTTCCTCCGCAGCATGGTGGAGAAGTACCGGCTCGACGAGGCGGACCTGCTCGGCTTCAGCTCGATGTTCACCCAGAACCTCCCCAGCCTCGCGGCGGCCCGGATGGTCAAGGACCGCAACCCGGCGGTGACCACGCTGATCGGTGGCGCCAACTGCGAGGCGCCGATGGGCGCGGCGTTGGCGCAGAACTGCCCGCAGCTCGACTTCGTCTTCTCCGGTCCCGCACTGGTCACGTTCCCCGAGTTCCTGCGCAGCGTGCTCGACGACGACCTGGAGCGGGCGCACCGGATCCGTGGCGTCGTCACCCGGCGCAACCAGATGGAGAGCCGCTACCGCAAGGGGATCGGCCCGAACGCCGACATCGACGACTACTTCGACCCGGACTACACCGAGTTCCGTACGTCGTTCGACCAGATGGTGCAGCTTCCGGCCGCCGCGGCGGAGCCGATGCTGTTCTTCGAGACCTCTCGGGGCTGCTGGTGGGGCGAGCGGGCGCACTGCACGTTCTGCGGCCTCAACGGTCAGACCATGGCCTACCGGGCGATGCGACCGGAGAACGCGCTCAAGCAGTTCGACTGGCTGTTCTCGCACGCGCCGTGGGCCAAGAAGTACTGCTGCACGGACAACATCATGCCGATGGACTACCTCACCGAGGTGTTCCCGAAGCTCGACCCGCCCGAGGGCATCTCGATCTTCTACGAGGTGAAGGTCGGCCTGGACATCGAGGACATGACGGTGCTGGAACGCGCCGGGGTGAACGAGATCCAGCCGGGCATCGAGGCGATGGCGACGCCGACGCTCAAGCTGATGCGCAAGGGCACGTCGTCGTTCCAGAACATCCAGTTCCTCAAGAACTGCCTGCGGCTCGGGATCAGCCCGGTCTGGAACCTGCTGATCGGGTTCCCCGGCGAGGCCGAGGAGACCTACCGGCGCTACGTCGACGACCTGCCGCTGCTGTCCCACCTGCCACCGCCGCAGGGCTGCTTCCCGGTGCGGTTCGACAGATTCAGCCCGTACTTCAACAACGCCGCCGAGTACGGGCTCGACCTGGAGCCGGTGGACCACTACCGGCTGACGTACCCGTTCGACCGCGACGGGCTGCGCGACGTGGCCTACTACTTCGCCGACCAGAACGTCTCCGACTACATGATCTCGTCGGCGACCTGGCTGCGCCCGCTGCGCGAACGGGTCGGGCAGTGGAACACGGCGTGGGCGGCTGGCAGCGGCCCGGCGCTGACCCTGACCCGGACCGACGGCGGCACCACGATCCGGGACACCCGCTCGGGTGCCGAGCTGGTCTACCCGATCGACGACGCCGACACCGAGCTGCTGCTGCACCTCGACAAGCCGGTACGCGTGGACAAGCTCGGCGCCGAACTGCCGCATCTGGCCGACGAACTGGAGAAGCGGCTGGCCGGCTTGCGGGAACGAGGGCTGCTCTTCTTCGAGGGGCACCGGGTGATGAGTGTCTGCGTCTCCGACAGCGACGTCGACCCGATGCCCCGCCCGCGCCGCACCGTGGTCGGCGGGACCCGTTCGCTGCCGCTGACGCCGACCCGACCGGCCCAGAACCTGTCCCTTCCGGTGGCCTGACCCAGGATCGAAGGAGCCAGTCATGCCACTCGTCGTGGCCAACGGCACGAAGATCAGCTACGCCGAGCGTGGCACCGGGGAGCCGGTCGTCCTGGTGATGGGGACCGGCAGCCCGGGCAGCGTGTGGCAACTGCACCAGGTGCCGGCGCTGGTGGCGGCCGGGTACCGGGTGGTCACCTTCGACAACCGTGGGGTCGCGCCGTTGCCGCCGGGCGCGGCCAAGCCGACCGTCGAGGATCTCGTCGGCGACGTCGTCGCTCTGGTCGAGCGTCTCTGCGGCGGCCGGGCCCGGCTGGTCGGCACGTCACTGGGCGCACACGTGGTGCAGGAGGTGATGGTCACCCGGCCGGACCTGGTGCAGCAGGCGGTGCTGATGGCGACGCGGGGCCGGACCGACACCTTCCGGGGCGCGCTCGCCACGGCGGAGGCCGCCATCGCGCTGGGAGAGGCGAAGCTGCCACCGCAGGCGTACGCCGTGTGGCGGCTGATCCAGAGCCTGTCCCCGCACACGCTCAACGACGAGAAGCAGGCCCGCTCCTGGCTGGACCTGATGGAGTTCTTCCCACCCTCCCTCGAGGTGGCCGAGGCCCAGACCGAGCTGGAACGGATGGCGGACCGGCTCGACGCGTACCGGGCCGTCACGCCGCCGCCGTACGGCGCTCTGGTGGTCGGCTTCGCCGACGACCTGGTGACACCGCCGCATCTGGGCCGGGAGGTCGCCGAGGCGATTCCCGGCGCCCGGTTCACCGAGGTCGCCCGGTGCGGGCACTTCGGCTATCTGGAACGGCCGGACGCCGTCAACGCGCTGCTCGTCGAGTTCTTCGGTGACCGTGTTCCTTCCACACGTTCGACGCAATGAAAGTGCGCGGTCCGCGCTGCGATCGGTGGCTCGGGCATGGGCGAAAACGGCGTAAGAGAAGCGAATAGGAGGTAACTGTGGAAGCTTCTGTGGTGGATCCCCTCGCGAGACTCGCGGCGCACGAGGTCAGCTCGGAACAGCTGACCGAGGCACGTGAGCACCTCGCGAAGTACGGTTTCACAAAAGTGTCCTTCGTCGTTCCGGAGGAGTTGAAGGAGACCGTCGCGACCGAGGTGCTGAACCTGGTCGGCGAGGCCGGTGTCCGACGCGACCTACGGTTCGCCGCGACCGGCAACACCCTGCGTCGGATGCGCAACGTACGCCGCGACGAGGTGGCCGAGCGCAGCACGGTCATCCCGGCGGTGTACGAGTCCGAAGCCCTGCTCGCGCTGCTGTCCAAGGTGGCCGGCGAGGCGGTGCTGCCCTGCCCGTACGAGCCGGAGCAGTACGTGATCACCCGGCTTGAGGAGAGCGGCGACACGCACGGCTGGCACTGGGACGACTACGCCTTCGCGCTGGTCTGGATCATCGAGTGTCCGGCGGTCGAGCACGGCGGCTTCGTGCAGTGCGTGCCGGGCACGACGTGGAACAAGGAGAATCCGGAGATCCACCGGGCATTTCTGGCCGGGCCGACTTATTCGGCCTCCTTCGTGCCCGGTGACCTCTATCTGATGCGCACCGACACCACCTTGCACAGGGTCTATCCGATCACCGGGGGAGTACGGACGATCATCAATATGGGTTACGCCGCCACCACCGATCTGGACCGGCACATCTCACACGAGACGATGGACGCGTTGTGGGCTGAGTCGCCTCCGGCGGCGCCACCAATCCGCTAAGGAGGAAACAATGACCGACACGATCGTCGAGACATATTCGGCGGACGCTCCCTCGTACACGGTCGGAGCAGCCGCGAGCCTCTTCTCGTCCTACGTGGTCACCTCGGCGATCTCCGCCAGCCACCAGATCGGCCTGCTCGACCTGCTGCACGCCGAGGGCAGCACGGACGTGGCCACGGCCGCCGGCAACCGTCTCGACCACGGCGTGGTCCGAGGGCTGCTGGACACGCTGGTCTGGGCGAAGGTGGTCGAGGCCGACGGGGACCGGTACCGGACCGGGCCGGGCTTCGCCGACGTCTACGCCGCCCGAGGCTACTTCTATTGGGTGGTCAAGGGGTGCGGCGAGCTGTTCTCCATCGCCCCCGACGTCGCCGCGCCCGAGCAGCGGGTGGGCGACTTCTACCACCGAGACATGCGGGCCGTGGCGATCGGCTCCCGCCTGATCGGCGACAGCGAGGTGGAGCCGCTCTTCGACGAGATCGTCACCGGGCTCGACTTCGCCGCGATCGCCGACCTCGGCTGCGGCTCCGGGCAGCGCCTGATCCGGATCGCCCAGCGCGACCCGTCGGTGAGCGCGGTCGGTGTCGACATCGCCCGGGGCTCCGTGGAGCTGGCCGAGAAGTCGGTGGCCGACGCGGGCCTGGAGGGCCGGGTCCACATCGTCCAGGGCGACGTGCTGACCCTGGAGCCCACCGAGGTCTTCGCCGACGTGGAGGTGGTGACCTGCGTCTTCATGGGCCACGACTTCTGGCCGATGCAGCGGTGCGTCGACGGGCTGGCCAACCTGCGCCGGGCGTTCCCGAACGTCAAGCGACTGCTGCTCTGCGACGTGGTCCGCACCCCCGGACCGGCCAGCCCGGAGACGACCACCATCTTCACCCTCGGCTTCGAGTTGATCCACGCCCTGATGGGCGTCTACATCCCCAGTCGGGAGGAGTGGTTGACGGCGTTCGAGGCGGCCGGGTGGGACCTGGTCCGCGAGCGTCACGTGGCCGCACCTCCGTCCGGGATCCTCTTCGAGCTGGTCCCGTCGGCCCCCAGGAGCGCCTGAGATGTCCAACCCGTTCGACCGGCCTGACGGCACCTACCTGGTGCTGGTCAACGCCGAAGCGCAGTACTCCCTGTGGCCCGAGTCGAACCCGGTGCCCGACGGCTGGACGGTGGCGCACGGCCCGGCCGGGCGTGACGACTGCCTCGCCTTCGTCGAGGTCACCTGGACGGACATGCGGCCGGCGAGCCTGGCCCGGGCGATGGCGGCGGACTCCGGAGCGTCCCGGTGACCACCGACTGGCCCCGATACCAGCTCAGCGACGCCGATCTCACCGCGTTACGGGCGATCGGCGAGACCGTACGATCCACGTCCGACGTGGACCCCCGGCAGCCGGACTTCTACGACCGCCACCGGTCTGCGGTGCGGCACCTGCCGGCCGGTCTGTGGGAGTTCCTGGACGAGTTCCGGCACGGCGAGCCGGCGGCAGCCTGCTCGGTGCTCGGCTTTCCGGTCGACGACCGGCAGGTCGGGCCGACGCCGACGCACTGGGACGCCGAGCGTCGGGGCAGCCACGTCACCGAGGTCGAGGTGTTCATGGCGCTGTGCGGCATGGCGCTGGGAGACCCGTTCACCTGGACCACGCTCCAGGGCGGACGGCTCGTCCAGAACATCGTGCCGATCGCCGGTGACGAGGCGCGGCAGAACGGTCACGGCAGCGAGGCGTTGCTGGAGTTCCACACCGAGGACGCCTTCCACCCGAGCCGCTGCGACTACCTGCTGCTGTTCGGCGTCCGCAACGAGGACAAGGTGGCCACCACGGTGGCGTCGGTGCGGGAACTGGACCTGGACCCGGCCGACGTCGAGGTGCTGCGGCAGCCGCGCTACCACATCCTTCCCGACGACGAGCACATCCGTCAGCTCACCCTGAGTCAGCCGGACCATCCGGCCCTCAAGCTGGTGGAGCGGATGCGGGACGACCCGGAGCCGGTCGCCGTGCTGTTCGGCGATCCGTCCCGGCCGTACCTGCGGATCGACCTGCCCTTCATGCGGTGTGTGGGCGGTGACGACGACGTGGCCGCCCGGCGGGCGCTGGACGCCCTGCACTCGCAGTTGCTCGCGCACCAGCACGACGTGGTGGTGGAGCGCGGCACGCTGCTGATCGTCGACAACTACCAGGCGGTGCACGGCCGCAAGTCGTTCCGGGCCCGTTACGACGGGACCGATCGGTGGCTCAAGAAGCTGACGGTCAGCCGCAACCTGCGGTCGGGCAGCGGGTCGCCGGCGGGCGGCCGGGTGCTGGTCTGACCGGAACACCGGTGGTGGGGGGGGGGGGCGCCCCCCCCCCCCCCCCCCCCCCCACCGGGGGGGGGGGGGGGGGGCGCGGCGCGGGCGCGGCGCGGGGGGGGGGGGGGGGGGGGGGGGGGGGGGGGGGGGGCGGGGGCCCCCCCCCCCCCGGGGGGCGCCCCCCCCCCCCCCCCCCCCCCCCACGACCCACACGAGAACTGGGAGAGTTCGATGCGGACGGTAATCATCTCCGGTGCCTCCAGCGGCATCGGCTGGGCCACGGCCCAACGGTTCGCCGCAGGCGGGGACCGGGTGTTCAACCTGGACGTGCAGGCCCCCGCCGATCCGCAGAACCCGGCGGTGCAGTGGATCGAGACCGACGTCGCGGACTGGTCGGCGGTCCGCGACGCGGTCACGCAGGTCGCCGAGACCGCCCCGATCGACGTGGTGATCGCCAACGCTGGCATCAGCGTGCGACACGGGGTGCTGGAGCTGACCGAGGCCGACGCGCGCCGCGTCGTCGACGTCAACCTGCTGGGCGTACTCGGGCTGTGGCAGGCGGCGGCCCGGGTGATGGTGCGGCAACGGGCCGGCGTGCTGCTGGCCACCGCCTCGGTCAACGGCGCGCGGGGTTACCCGCTCTACGCCGACTACAACGCGACCAAGGCCGGCATCGTGGCGCTGTGCCGCACGTTCGCCCTGGAGTTGAGCCCGTGGATCCGGGTGGCCTGTGTCAGCCCGGGTGCGGTGCTGACGCCGATGCAACTGGCCGAGTACACGCCGGCCATGCTCGACGAGGTGAACGCGAAGATCCCCGCCGGACGGCACGCGTCTCCGGACGAGATCGCGGCGGCCTTCCACTACCTCGCCTCCCCGGAGGCGAGCTTCCTCACCGGGCAGGAACTGGTCATCGACGGCGCGGAGACCGCCGGAGCGACCACCGCCGTGTTCGGTGCCGACACGAGCGAACGGAGTGAGCAGATCATCGAGGCAGACGCGCCCCAGGGCGGCCCGGAGCGGAGCGGGGTGCCGGCATGAGGAAGCAGGGGACGACGCGGAGCGGAGTGCCGGCATGAGGAAGCAGGAGTCGGAGCAGACCAGGAAGACGGTGTTGCTGGTGGTGATCGGTGCGGTCGTGTTGCTGGTGCTCGCCGGGGCGGGTTCGGCCGTCTTCCTGACGGCGCGCAGCGGTGGTGTCGCCAAGGACGTGGTGGACGACTACTACCGCGCGTTGGAGGAGCGGCGTTTCGACGACGCGTACGGGTCGCTCTGCGCCGAGGTACGCGCCGACCAGTCCCGGGAGGCGTTCACCTCGGCGGCCGAGGCGCGGCTGCCCAGTTCCCACGAGATGACCGGTGAGCTGAGGGTCAACGGCCTGCCGTGGAAGACCACCGGCACGGTCGGGGTCAGCGTCAGCTACGCCGACGGCACCACGCAGGCGCGGATGGTGTCGATGCTCCGCGAGGACGGCGACTGGCTCATCTGCGAGCCGTCGGTGTGACCTGCCGCGCCCTCGCCCCGGTGCACCGCGCCGCGGGACTTCCCGGGGCGAGGCGCGGACCGGGTCACAGCCAGCGTTGCCGTACGGCGTTGGCGCCGGCCTGGAAGCGGCTCTCCGCGCCCAGCCGGGTGGTCAGGTCGGACATCATCCGCTGCACGGTGCGGACCGACAGACCGAGTTTGCGGGCGGTGGCCTCGTCGGTGTAGCCGTCGCCGAGCAGTTGGAGCAACTGCCGCTCGGTCGGTTCCAGCCCGTTCTCGTCCGCGCTGGCCGCGGAGCCGAACGGTGTCGCGGTGGACCAGGCGTGGTCGAACAGCGAGCTGAGGGCGGCGGTGATCCCCGGGTTGTGGATCTCGACGGCGCCCTTGCGGGCGTCGGTGGGGTCGACCGGCAACAGCGCGATGCGGCGGTCCACGATGATCATCTGGAACAGCACCACCGGCAGGCAGCGGGTCTCGCCGCCGAGGCTGTTGAACCACCGGGCGTAGGCGAGCGTGTCCGGGTCGTTGCGGAAGCTCTCCTGATAGATCGACTTGATGGTCACGCCCCGCTCCAGGGCCTCCTGGTTGACCGGCTTGCTGGCGGCCATCGCGTCCGGCCGGTGTGCTCCGCCCGGGTTGAACGAGAGGCACTCCACCTGCGTCAGCCGGGCGAGTTCCTGGAGGCGTTGGCGTACCGAGTCGAGCTTCACTATCTGGATCAGTTGGTGCTGCTGGTCCGGCTGGTCGACGTGGTGCGCCTCGGAGAGCGCGTCGATCGCCGCCTGGGTCGCCTCGATCTCGTACTGCTGTTGGGCGATGTCCGCCTTGGCGCGGGCGAGCAGCGCCGCGAGGCCGACCTTGGGACTGGTCGGCGTGATCTTGCCGGGGCTGACCGGCGACTCGCGGACCAGGGCGAGTTCGATCAGCTCGTCGAGTGCGTCGTGCACCTGCCGCGCGTCGATCCGCAGGGACTCGGCGATTTCGGCGACCCCCCAGGTCGACTGGCGCAACATGGTCATGTAAACGGCCTCTGCGGTGGTCGATATGCCCAGGGTGCTGAACACTCTGCTCCCTCCCACTCGTACTCCGTGCCCGACCGGTGGCCTGCCGGGAAAGAGATTGTCAGATGGCAAAGACGGCTGGCAAGATCCTGCCACCCTGACGTGAACCCGCCTGGCGCGATCCCGTCACTTGGATCTTGTTGACCGTATCCGGGCGTCGCAAGAGACTGGCTTCGCCGACGCGGTAATCGGGGAAACCGTTAGGCAGGTTGCCTGATTCGGGAAGGAAAGTGGCTGTATGTCTCGTCGCCTGAAGTTCGCCCTTGCCGCCCTGGCTCTTGTGGTCAGCGCCTCCGCTCCGCTGCTCGGCGAGCGTGTTCCCCTCAACAAGACCGAAGGGCCGACCGCCGGGTACTCCTGGGGAATGCCGCTGCGCTAGGTCGCGGATGCCGTTCGCTGAACGTGGGGGCGTGTTGGCGGGGGGATGTCTACGACACATTGGATGGAAACGTGCAGCTGTCAGCCGTAACGCTCATTCCGGTGACGACGGCACGGACGCCGCTGACGCCCGAACGGCTAAGGGACCTGATTCTCGGCTGTCGTGTGGATGGCGACCGAGTCGAACACGTCAAGGTAATAGAACGAGCGGGGTTGATGTGGATAGGGGCCTATGTCGCTATCTGTGACATGAGATCCGCCGAACTGAGTCTGGCTGATCTCTGTGTGCGGGCCGCCGCGCGACTGGACGGCTGGGAAGTGATCCGACAGTGGGAGCTGTGATCATCGTCCGGCCGCGCGGCGACCGACACCCGCTCTGAATGGGCACGGAGAGTCTGTCGCTGACTCTCCGTGGTCCGGTGGAAATGCAGTAGGACCGTGCCGGCCTATGGCTGGTCGGTGACGCGCGCCGTTATCGATGGGCATATAAGGTGATATACGATAGCCCAAGCTCAATACCCGTCCGTTCCACCATCACTGACAGAAACCTCGTACAGCGGGCCGCCTATCAGGACCGGCGTGTACTCAGCGCCGACATCAGCGCCCTGCTGCTCAGCGCCGAACTGACCGATCTGACCCGGACCGAGCTTCTGGTCGTGGCGCCGATACCCGGTCAGATGCCGCTGCCGGCGGAGGTGTTCGCCGAGCTACGGGCCCGCAACCTGACGGTCCGCCTGCTCTTCACGCCCGGCCGGGAGCCGCTGGCCGAGCCGGTGGCCGCTCTCGCCCGGGACGGGATCGCGCTGCCGGCCCCGGTGGACCTGCCCTACTTCCTCGTGGTGCGGGACCGGGCCGTGGTCTATCTGCCCCACCAGGATCCGGTGCATCCGGGCAACGGTCGGCTGACCCGGATCCGCAGCGTCGTGATGGGTGACTCGCTGGCCACGGTGTTCGGCCTGATGTGGGACACCGCAGTGCAGCGCACCCGGGCCGCCCGGACGACGACCGCCCGGGTCGACGAGGGCGAGGAGCTGATCCGCGCGCTCGGCGAGGGGCTGACCGACGACCAGGCCGCGGCGACCCTGCACATGAGCCGGCGGACCTTCGCGCGGCGGGTGTCCGACATGATGCACCGGCTCGACGCCAACACCCGATTCCAGGCCGGTGTCCATGCCGCGCGACGCGGCCTGGTCTGATCAGACCGCCAGGTATGGCACCGGCCAGTGCCGCATCCGGAACGGGAGTACGAGCGTGCGGCCGTCGGCTTCGACGGCCAGACCTGCCTCGACCGCGTCAGCGACCAGCTCCGCGTCGTCGGCCTCCGGGCGGCCGTCCGCCGACTCGGCGAGATGTTCGAACCGGTCGGCACCGTCCTCGATGACCATTCGCGAGGCCGGCTGGCCGGGCCGGACGTCCTTGATCGTGACGATCCCCGGCCCCCGGCGGTAATAGAACGACCCGTAGCGGTAGTCCCGCGCCCAGGCAACGGTGTGGGTGACGTCGTCCAGCTCCACGCCCAGGCACGGCGGCAGCAGGTGCGAATAGGTGTGCAGCGGGAACGCCGGGCGACCGCGCAGCGTCCACCGCAGCCGTACCGCGTGGCTGGTGACCGCGCGGAGCATCCGCAGCAGGTCGAGGTCCTCCGCCGGGGACTGCCCGAACCGCAGCGGCTCGGGCAGCTCGACCGCGAGCAGGCTGTACGCCGCCGGGTCGGCCCGCAGCGCGTCGAAGTCGATCACCGCGCTCGTCGCCGTCGTCATGGGAATCAGCTCACCTTCAACGGTTCGGTGGGGGTGGCCAGCGTGATCCAGTGGCCCTGCTCGGTGAAGAGCAACCCGTCACCGGCCAGCTTGTCCAACCAGTCCTGCAACTCCTGGGCGGTCAGGCCGTACTCGGCGACCCGCGCGGCCAGGGCCTTCGCGGTCCGTCCGTTCTCCAACTCGCGGTACGCGGCCACGAACCCGGCTCCGGTGATGCGGTGGTCCTGCTCCGGCCAGCCGACCCGCCGGTCCTCGATCACGATCTCCTCGTCGTCGGCGCTCAGGATCCGCAGCGAGCTGGACGGGTAGGCGTCGATCCAGATCCCGATGAGCTTGTGCAGCCCCTCGGCGTCGGTCTCGGAGAGCCCGGCCGGATCGGTGTCGAACAGATAGACCATGTCGGTCAGCCGTTCCGGCGCGAGCGCGTAGACGTGGTCGTACATCTTGGCGGGCCGGCGGTTGGGGAAGCCCAACAGCGGGTTCTCGAAGTACGGGCTGAAGCGTTCCAGCAGGATCCGGGCCGCACCGGCCGGCGGTTGCAGGTGCACCAGGGCCGGCAGTTGCCGCAGGACCGCCTCGTAGTCGGCGGTGGACTCGGTCGGGAAGCCGTAGAGCCAGCTCCAGGAGACGGTCAGCGAGGCGGCCTCGCAGTCGCGCAGCGTCCGTACGTTGCGTACCCCGGTGACGCCCTTGTCCATCAGCTTGAGCACCGGGCTGACCAGCGACTCGATGCCCGGTTGTACGTGGGTCACACCGGCCTGCCGCAGCACCGTGATCTCGTCCGGGCGCAGGTTGGACTTGACCTCGTAGTGGATGCGCAGGTCCCAGTCGAGGGCGGCGACGCTGGGCAGCAGGTCCCGGTAGTAGCGGTTGTCGATGATGTTGTCGACCATGATGGCGTCCAGCGTCTGGTGCCGCCGGACCAGCGAGGTCAGCTCCTCGATGACCGTCTCCGGCGCCTTGGCACGGAACTGCATGCCGGTGCCGTTGAGGCCGCAGAAGGTGCAGTGGTGCTTCTCGCCCCACCAGCAGCCCCGCGCGCTCTCCAGCACCAGCTTCGGCTCCACGTACTCGCCGACCGGCGACTCCGCGATCAGCGCGAACCAGTCGTCGTAGTCCGGCACCGGCATCAGGGCCGGCGGGATCAGCTTGCCCTGCGGGTTGTCGTGCCGCCCGTCCTGGTCACGCCAGCACAGCCCGGGTACGGCGGCCAGCTCGATCCGGCCGTCCAGCGCGTCGAGCAGGGCGGGGAAGGCGATCTCGCCCTCGCCGCGTACCACGTAGTCGATGAACGGGAAGTTCTCGTGGATCGCGGCGCCCATCATCCCGTCGCAGTTGCCGCCACCGAGCACGATGGGCACATGCGGGGCCAGCTCCTTGATCCGTTTGGCGGTGGCGAGGCTCGGCGCGTTCTGCATGAACGTCGTGGTGAAACCGACGAGGCTGGGCTCGGTGGCGAGGATCTCGCGGGCCGCGGCGTCGACGAAACCGGCGGCGTACTCGCGCATCCGGGTGACCCGGTCGATGTCGAGACCATGCTTCTCGGCGTACCGGCGCAGCTCCGCGACGCCGAACGAGTCGTCGCCGCGCAGGACCCCGGCGAACACCCAGTCGCCGAGCCCGTGGAACAACCCCTCCTCCGCGACCTCGGTGTACTCCGGCGGCCCCAGCTCACCGTCGGTGGCATCGAGGAGGTACTCGGCCCAGCGGATGCCGCCGTGGTAGCTCAGTGGTTCCGGTCGGCCGGCGGCGACGGTGACGGCCTTGAGTAGTCCGATGGGCAGCGACGGGCAGTCCAGGGACTGCCACGGCATGGCCGCGAGGCAGATGGTCATCGTCTCGTCTTTCGCAGATCCGGCGCGGGTGGCACGAACTGGTGGGGCACCGCAGGCTGCCGGTGGTCCGGGTGGGTCACCCCCACCCGGACCACCGGGATCACTCACCTGCTGGTCACAGGATGACGGCGTACTTGCAGGAGCCGTGCGTGACCTTCTTGATCGCCACCTTCTTGATCTTCATTTCCGTTCACCTCCTCCGAGGTCGAGAGAGGACAGACCGGCGGCCCGCAGTCGGGCCCGGTGCCGCCGGACGAACCAGGACCGCACCTTCTCGGGGTCGCGGCCGGTCAATCTGGCACAGGACGTCGCGATGCTGTTCAGCGCCGTGACGTCGAAGCCGATGTCGTGCCATTCCTGGCCGTGTTCGCGCCAGAGTTCGGCGCCGGCCGGGGTGGCGGAGACCCGGGAGAGATAGTTCAGACCGATGGCGATGTGCTGGATCTCGTCGGTCCGCACCGCCTCGTACAGCCGGGCGAGCGGATCACCGGCGAAGATCTCGCCGAACAGGATGAACTCGTCCGAGGCGAGTCCTTCGAGAATGGTGTGCACGAGTGCCCGGCCCATGTGCGGCAGGCTCAGCAGCATCTCGTCGAGTGGCTCCATCGCCTCCTGCGCGTCCGGTTCGACGTCGCCGCCGATCGCGCGGGCGTACTGGTAGAAGGCGTCCGCGTGGCGGGCCTCGTCCGCGGTGGCCAGGGCCAGGCTGAAGCGGAACGGCGCGTCCTCGGTGTTCGCCGCCAGCGTGGCGGCGGCGACCAGGCCGGCCTGCTCGGCGTAGTACCCGCGCGAGGCGGCCCGCCAGGCGATCTCGGTGCGGTCCCAGTCCTTGCGGCGCAGTCCGTCGCCGATGATGTCGCTCGCCCGCCACGCCTTCTTGTCCCGGGTCACCCCGAAGACGCGGTACGCGACGGCGTCGTTGTCGAGTTCATCGTGACGAATGAGGACCATGGCCAGCTCCACTACCGACAGGGGAAGGGATCCCGGCGTCACGTCCGGCAGGGCGGTCCGGCGGCGAACCCGTGGGTTCGGTCGGGGACCGGCCAGGTGCCTCGTGTCCTACCTGCGGCCGGTGCTACCAGCCACTTCTCCGCCCGGAGCTTGGCGAAACGGTAACGGCGGTGTGCACCATGGTCAAGGTGTCCGTCGGGCGCTGGCACGGACGTGCCACCGCCGACGGCATACCCTGCGCTGATGTTTGCTGGACTGGGGCGGCTGCGGCGCCGGGTGGAGGGTCTGGGCCCGTTGGTCGCGGCGCACGGGACCGGTGTGATCGGCACCGAGATCACCGCGCTGGCGCTGCCCACGCTGGCGATCCTCCACCTGGGAGCGTCACCGTTCGTCGCCAGCGCGTTGTTCGCGATCGAGTTCGGTACGCACGCCCTCGCGTCGCCGATGCTCGGAGTGGTGGTCGACCGGACCCGATCGCCGCGCCGCCTGCTCGTCGGCGGGAGTCTCGGCTACGCGGCCGTGGTCGCCACGGTGCCGGTCGCCGGCCTGCTCGGCGTGCTCTCCATCCCGATGCTGGCCGTGGTCGCGGTCGTCGCCGGTGGACTCGGTGCCCTGGTCACGATCGGCCTCCAGGCCGCGATACCGCGCCTGGTGCCGGCCGAGCGGCTGGTGCAGGCGAACTCGGCGATGGCCGGGGCCCGGTCGGTCGGGCAGGTGGCCGGTCCCGCGCTCGCCGGCTGGCTGATCCAGGTGGCCGGTGCCGCCGCCGCGATGGGCGTCGACGCGCTGGCCCGGCTGCTCAGCGTGGTCGCGTACGCCCGGCTGCGGATCGGTGCCCGCACCGGTCCCGCCGCCACCTCCGACGGTACGGCGGGCAGCATGCTCGACCAGCTGCGTGAGGGAGTGGCGGCGATGCGCCAGCGCCCCGTGCTGGTCCGGGTGGCGGTGACGGCGGCGGCCCTCAACTTCGGTGGGTCGGCGCTCGGCGCCCTCTATCTCGTCTACGCCTACCAGCACCTGCACCTGTCACCCGGGCTGATCGGCATCACCTACGTGGTCAGCAGCGTGGTGTCCCTGCTGGCCGTCACGGTGGCGGGCCGGGTGATCCGCCGGCTCGGCATGACCCGGGTGGTGCCGGTCTTCGCCCCGCTGGCCGGTGCCGCGCTGTTCCTGATCCCGGCCGCCACCGTCGCACCGCCCTTCGTCACCCTCGTGGTCTACGAGGCGATCTTCGCGTTCTGCGCCACCGTCTGGTTCATCGCGACCACCACCCTCCAGCAGTCGCTCGTACCCGCCCACCAACTGGGCCGGGTGATCGCGCTCGGGCGAGCCGCGACGACCTTCGCGATCCCGGTCGGCGCGCTGCTCGGCGGAGCCCTGGCGCAGTGGTGGGGGCTGGTGCCCACACTGATCCTGTTCGCCTCCGCCGCGTTGCTCGGCGGCTGCGTGAGCAGCCTGCGCGGCGGCGGTACCGAACTGCCCGGCCCGGAAGATGGCACGATCTCGCCAATCGACGGATCCGACGGTGACGACCAGGTTGGCAGCATCGCGCCATCCTCGGGGCCAGCCGTTGACGCCGCACCTCGTCGACCCGAAAGTTGAACCGGCATCACGTTTGGCGCACCGCGTTCTGCGATCTCCGCCCGGGACCGCACTCGCTGAGAAGCCAACGACGGGAAGCACCATGGACCTGTTGTCCGCCTACCGTGACATGCTCACCATCCGACTCTTCGAGGAAAGTCTGCTGCGGTGCGCGGAGCAGGGCCTGGTGCCCGGCGCGATCCACCCGTACACCGGCCAGGAGGCGGTCGCCGTCGGTGTGCTGGGCGCCCGGGACCCCGCCGAGTGGGTGGTCAGCTTCTACCGCTGCCACGGTCACGCCCTCGCCGCCGGTTGCCCGCCCGAACGGGTGATGCGCGAGGTCCTCGGTCGTCGTGGTGGCCTCTGCGGCGGCAAGTCCGGCTCGATGCACCTCGCCGACCGCACCCACCGTCTGCTCGGCTCGACGTCGATCGTCGCCGCCCAGATCCCGATCGCCGCCGGTGCCGCGATGGCCGCCCGGCTCGACGGGGACGGGCGGGCCGTACTGGTCTTCTGCGGTGACGGCGCGCTCGGTGCCGGGGGCGCGTACGAGACGCTCACCATCGCCGCCGCCCAGCGGCTGCCGCTGCTGGTGGTCTGCGAGGACAACGGTTGGCAGGACCAGACGGCCAGCGCCCTGGTACGCCACCTGAGCCCCGTCGAACTCGTCGCCGGGCTGAAGCTGCCCTACGTCGAGGTCGACGGCAACGACGTCGAGGCGGTGCACGACGCGGCCGACACCGCGTTGGCGGCCTGCCGCGCCGGCACCGGACCCCAGGTGATCGTCGCGCACACCTACCTGCGTGACTTCCACACCCAGCTCGGGCAGCACCCGCCGGCGCAGTACCGGCCCGAGGAGGAGCGGCGACGGTGGGCGGAACGCGATCCGCTGACCATGGCCGCTGGACGACTCACGGCCGACCTGAACGCGCTGCACGCCGAGGTGGCCGCCGAGGTCGACGCGGTGTTGCGGGCGGCGCTCGCCGCCGAGGACCCGGATCCGGCCACCGCGACCACCGGCGTGACCGTCACCGCGGACCTGATCGGGGCGGGCCGATGAGCCGCCGCCACCCGATCGGCGAGGCGGTCCGCGAGGCGTTCACCGAGCAGCCGACCCTGAGTCACTTCAGCACCTTCCAGCAGGAGGACCTGGTCGCGCAGTTCGGCCCCGAGCGGATGGTCCGGATGCCGATTGCGGAGAACGCGATGCTCGGCATGGCCCTGGGCATGGCCCTGGTGGGCCGGCGGGTGCTGTTCAGCGTCAACCGGGTGGCGTTCCTGTTCAGCGCGTTCGACCAGCTGGTCAACCAGGTCACCACGTGGCGGTACATGAGCGACGGCCAGTTCTCGGTGCCGCTGGTGATCCGGGGCGTCACCCAGGGCGGCGAGCACCTCGGCGCGCAGCACGAACACGTGCCCTACGGCATGCTCAGCCAGATCCCCGGCCTGGTCGTCGCCGTACCCGGCTCGCCGAACGCGGTCGGCGGCCTGCTGCGGACCGCGTTGCGTCACCCAGACCCGGTCGTCCTGCTGGAGTCACCGCGCCTGTTCACCCCCACCTGGACCGACCTGCCCGAGCCCGAGCCGTCCGCGGACCCGCTGCCGTTCGGCGTCGCCGGTCTGGCCCGGCCCGGTGACGACCTGACCCTGGTCGGGATCGGCAACACGCTCATCGAGAGCATGGTCGCCGCGCGGCGGCTGGCGGAGCACGGCCTCCAGGCCCGGGTGGTCGACCTGCGGACGGCGGCGCCACTGGACCGGGACGGGGTCGCCGCGATGGTGGTAGAAGACCGGCCGGTGATCCTGGTCGACGAACAGCCCCGCGCCGGGTCCGTGCTGACCGACCTGGCCTATCACCTGGTACGCACCGGCGCCGCCCGCCCCGAGCACGTCGAGCTGCTCACCGGCGTCGCGGTTCCCGCGCCGGTGAGCCCGGCGCTGCTCGACGGCCTGCTACCCGACGCGGACCGCATCGTCCGCGCGGCACTCGACACCTCGGCCCCCCTCACCCCGCGGAGATGACCATGACGAACAGCGAGTACGCGGTCTGGCACGGCCTCACGCCGATGGGCCCCCACCTGCGGGAGAACGGCCCCGACCTGTTCCTGGTCAGCGGTGCCGGCAGTCACCTGGAGGACGCCGCCGGGCGGCGCTACCTGGACGCCCGCTCGTCGATGTGGAACGTCACGCTGGGCTACTCGTGCGAGTCGGTGAAGCAGGCGATGACCCGTCAGCTCGACGTGCTGCCCAGCGGCACCGTGATGCGCTACGAGCATCCGCCGCAGGTCACCGTCGACTACGCCGCCGCGCTCGTGGCGCTGCTGCCGCAGCCGCTGCGACACGTACGCTTCGGCAACACCGGCAGCCAGATGACCGAGGCGGCGGCGATGCTGTCCCGGTTCTACCGCCGGATGACCGGCGAGACGGACCGGCACACCGTGATCGCCCTGCACGACGCGTACCACGGGACCGGACCGCTGGCCACGGCGCTGACCGACGAGCCGATCCTGCACGACTACTCCGCCCCGATCGACGGGCACGTGGTGCACGTGACGACGCCGCCGCCGGTGACCTGCGACCCGGACGCGTGCACCGGCGAGTGCGTACGCCCGGTCCTCGACGCCATCGAGTCGGTCGGCGTCGAGCGGGTGACGGCGGTGATGTTCGAGCCGGTCTCCGGCACCTCGTTCCTGCCCGCGCCGGAGCACTACCTGGAGACGCTGATCGTCGAGTGTCGCCGCCGGGGCATCCACACCATCGCCGACGAGGTGACCACCGGCGCCGGCCGGGTCGCCGCGATGACCTACATCGAGCGGCTCGCCGAGGTCCCCGACATGCTGGTGCTCGGCAAGGGCCTGAGCGCCGGCTACTTCCCGCTCGCCGCGCTGGTCGTGGCGACCGACATCTACGACGCCCTCGCCGACCCGCCCGTGCGGCTCGGCTTCCCCAACGGCTCCACCACCGACGGCCACCCGATCGGCGCGGCGGCCGGCCTGGCGGTGCTCGACATCCTCACCGCCGACGGCTTCCTCCCCGCGGTACGCCGACGCGGCGCCGAACTGGTCGAGATGCTCGACGCCGCGTCGCAGGCGGATCCCCGCATCGGCGCGGTCCGCGGCATCGGCATGATGCTCGGCGTCGAGCTGCGCGACGCCGACGGCGAACTCTGGTCGTTGCGCGACGTCCACAACCTGCGCGGGGTGTGCCGCGAGTACGGGCTGCTGACCAGCTACGCGAGCGGCGTGATGCCGTTGCTGCCGCACCTGACCGTCTCCACCGACGACTGCCGCGAACTGGTGGAGAGGTTCGCCAAGGCGGTGGCCGCGTACCGCTCCTGACGCCGGCCGTCCGGCCGACCCGCCAGATCCGGGCCGCAGAGATCGAACTGTCGACGCCTGTGGCCCGTACTGGTGCGTGGGAGGTCCGAGAACATGGCCGTACGTCGAGTTTTCGTCGTCGCGTTGGTCGCCCTCGTCGGGACGACGGCCGGTGCGCTGCCCGCCGCCGCGCAGGGTGCCCCGACGTACCCGGTCAGCCGCTCGGCCGCGTGCGCGCCGGACGGTCCGCACGTGGGCACGGCGGCCTGCCTGGCGGCGGTGCAGGAGGGCGCCGCGCTGCGCGAGTGGGACAACGTCCGGGTGTACGGCGTCGACGGCCGGGACCGGGACGTGATCCCCGACGGGGAGCTGTGCAGCGGCGGCCTGTCCGCGTACCGGGGGCTGGACCTGCCGCGCACCGACTGGCCGGCGACGCCGCTGACCGCCGGCGCGGAGTTCGCCTTCCAGTACCGTGCCACCGCCGCGCAGAAGGGCACGTTCCGGCTCTACCTGACCCGCGAGGGCTACACCCCGTCGAGGAAGCTGACCTGGGCGGACCTGGACCGGCTGCCCTTCCTGCGGATCACCGACCCGCCGCTGCGGGACGGGACGTACCTGATGTCCGGCCGGTTGCCGGCGGACCGCAGCGGCCGGCACGTGATCTACACGATCTGGCAGCACTCGGATACCGCCGACACCTACTACTCCTGCTCGGACGTGGACGTCGTGGCGGTCGACGCGTTGCGGCCGGGCGGCATCACGCCGGCAGGCTCCGCCGGTGGCACCCCGGAGGCCGAGAACGGGCTGCCGGGCGTCGGTGCCGACGCGACCACCGAGGTCGCCGAGAACGTACCCGTCGCCGCGGTCACCTACCTGGACGGCCGCCGCTGGCCGCTGGTCGCGGGCGGCCTGCTGGTCATGTTGCTGCTCGTGTCGATCGCCCTGCGGCTGCGCGGCTCGCGTGGCGGGCCACCGAAGGGACCCGCCTGCACCGTCCGCAACCACCGGGCCAACCCGCGCCCCTGGTGACCGTCCGGCGCGGCCTCGCCCGCCGGACCGGCGGTCGGGGAACGACGCGGCGGGTACGGTCGACGTCATGCGCTACGTGCAGCTCGACACCCCGAAGCCCCTGTCCAAGATCGGTCTCGGCACCTGGCAGTTCGGCTCGCGGGAGTGGGGCTACGGCCCCGACTACGAGCGGTTGGCGGCGGACATCGTCCGGCGCGCCGTCGAGCTGGGGGTGACCGTCTTCGACACCGCCGAGATCTACGGGTTCGGTCGCAGCGAACGGATCCTCGGCGCCGCGCTGGCCGCCGACCGGGACAAGGTCACCGTGGCCACCAAGATCTTCCCGGTGCTGCCGGTGGCGGCGGTGGTGCAGCAGCGGGCGGTCGCCTCGGCGGCCCGGCTCGGCGTCAGCAGCATCGACCTCTACCAGGTGCACTCGCCCAACCCGCTCGTCGCCGACGGCACCACCATGCGGGGCATGCGCGCGTTGCAGGACGTCGGCCTGGTCGGCGAGGTCGGGGTGAGCAACTACAGCCTGCGCCGCTGGCAGGTCGCCGAGACCGTGCTGGGTCGGCGGGTGCTGATGCAACCAGGTCCGCTACAGCATGGTGGACCGCAAGCCGGAGCAGGACCTGCTGCCGTACGCGGAGCAGGCGGGTCGGGTCGTCATCGCGTACAGCCCGCTGGCCCAGGGATTCCTCTCCGGCCGGTACGACGTGCGGCACCCACCGGTCGGCGCCATCCGCCGGGCCAACCCGTACTTCCTGCCGGAGAACCTGGCCCGGGGCACCGCCCTGATCGAGACGCTGCGTCAGGTGGCCGCCGCCCACGACGCCACGCCGAGCCAGATCGCCCTGGCGTACGTGCTGCGGCACCCGAACGTGGTGGCCATCCCCGGGGCGTCCAGCGTGGAGCAGATGGAGCGCAACGCCGCCGCCGCCGAGATCGACCTCACCGAGGACGAGTACGCCGCCCTGGTCAACGCGGCCCGGGCGTTCCGTCCACTGACCGGCCTGGCCGCCGTACCACGCATGATCAAGGCCCGCGCCGGCCGCTGACCTCGGTGCCCGCCGCTGGCGCGGCGGCGGTTCCTCAGGGCAGGTCGCGGGCGTAGCAGACGGAGAGCGGCGCGCCCCGGTACGGGCCGAAGTTGTCGATGGGCCGGTAGCCCTCGCGTTCGTAGAAGCGCTGCGCGTCGGGCTGGGCGGTGCCGGTCTCCAGCAGCAGGGTGCGTACGCCGGCCTGGCGGGCCGCCTCCTCCAGGGCGCACAGGACGGCGACGGCCACGCCCGTGCCCCGGGCGGGCGGGACCACGTACATCCGCTTGATCTCGGCCGAGTCGGGCCCGAGCAGGCGCAGGCCGCCGCAGCCCACGGCGGCGCCGTTCGCGTCGCGGGCGATTAGGAAGACGCTGATCGTCTCGGCGCTCGGCGGCGTCCCCGGCTCGTGGTCGTCGCAGCCGTAGCGGGCGTCGAGTTCGGCGCGCTGCGCGGCGCGCAGGCGGGTGGCGTCGATCGAGTCCCACGGCTCGTGGTCGATGGAGACCATGGTCGTCCCCTCTCCGGTGATCCGTAACAAGCGTTACCGTAACGTACGCTACGGTATGGGGCCACGGCCAGGGGAGGGGACGGATGCCCAGACGGCGCGACCTCGCCGACCAGCAGCGTCGCCTCTCGGCGGCCACCTGGTCGGTGCTGGCCGAGCGGGGGCTGCCCGGCCTCACCCTGCGCGCGGTCGCGGAACGGGCCGGCTGCACCACCGGCATGGTGTTGCACACCTTCGCCGACAAACAGGCGCTGCTGGTGCACGCCCGGGAGCTGTTGCATCGGCGTACCGGCCAGCGTGCCGACGCCGCCCAGGCCGACGCCGACTCGCCCCGGGCGGCGCTGCGTGCCGTGCTGTGGCAGGCCGCCTCGCCCACCGAGGAGAAGCGCGAGGAGGCACGGGTGTGGGTCGGCTTCCTCGCCGCCGCGTTGGCCGACCCGGTCCTCGCCGACCTGCACCGCGCCTACAACCGGCGGTTCCTGGACCGCATCGGCGGCCTGGTCGCCGAGGTCCGCCCGGACTGGCCGCCGGCCGCCTGCGCGGACACCGCGATCAGCCTGGTCGCGGTGGTCGAAGGGCTCAACGCGCTGGCGGCGGTCGATCCGCAGACCTACTCGGAGGAGTCGCAGCGGGTCGCCGTCGACGCCGCGCTCACCTGGCTGAGCCGGGGATCCGACGGGGAGAGCTGAAAGCCGTCCGAGCGCGCTAGCGTTGGGCGGGTGACTGCACCGACCTCGATGACCCCGGTCCCGCCGGCCGACCTGCCCGGCACGCTCGGCGCGCTGCGCGCCGCCGGCCACCGGTACCGCAGCGTCAAGCAGGAACTGCGGGACAACCTGCTGGCCCAGATGCGCAGCGGCGCGCCACGCTTCCCCGGCATCGTCGGGTACGACGACACGGTGCTGCCGGAGGTGGAGCGGGCGCTGCTGGCCGGGCACGACATGGTGCTCCTCGGCGAACGGGGCCAGGGCAAGACCCGGCTCATCCGGTCACTGGTGAGCCTGCTGGACGAGTGGACCCCGGTGATCCCCGGGTCGGTGCTCAACGAGCACCCGCTGCACCCGGTCACCCCGGCGTCGCGGACGCTGGCCGCCGAGTCCGGCGACGACCTGCCGATCGGCTGGCTGCACCGCTCGATGCGGTACGGCGAGAAGCTCGCCACCCCGGACACCAGCGTCGGCGACCTGATCGGCGACGTCGACCCGATCCGGCTCGCCCAGGGCCGTACGCTCGGCGACCCCGAGACGATCCACTTCGGGCTGGTGCCGCGTACCAACCGGGGCATCTTCGCCGTCAACGAGCTGCCGGACCTGGCCGAACGCATCCAGGTGGCGATGCTCAACGTGCTGGAGGAGCGGGACATCCAGGTCCGTGGCTACCAGCTCCGGCTTCCCCTGGACCTGCTGCTGGTGGCCAGCGCCAACCCGGAGGACTACACCAACCGGGGTCGGATCATCACCCCGCTCAAGGACCGGTTCGGCGCCGAGGTCCGTACCCACTACCCGACCGACCTGGAGCGGGAACTGGAGCTGATCCGGCAGGAGGCCGACCTGGTCGCCGAGGTGCCGGAGCACGTGCTGGAGGTGCTCGCCCGGTTCGCCCGCGCGGTCCGCGAGTCGCCCTCGGTCGACCCGCGTTCCGGTGTCTCCGCCCGGTTCGCCGTCGCCGCCGCCGAGACGGTCGCCGCCGCCGCGCTGCGCCGAGCCGGCCTGCTGGCCGCCGCCCCGGACGCGTCTGCCGTGCCGGGCGCGTCTGCCGCGTCTGCCGTGCCGGGCGCGTCGGCGGCTGGGGGTGAGGTGTTAGCAGGGGACCCCTCCTCTACCGCAGACGTTAATAGGGAGCCCTTCCTTGCACTCGACGCGGTAGCACGGGTGGGCGACGCGGTGTCGGTGACCTCCACCCTGCGCGGCAAGGTGGAGTTCGAGAGCGGCGAGGAGGGGCGCGAGATCGAGATTCTCGGCCACCTGCTCCGGACCGCCACCGCCGACACGTTCCGGGCCCGGCTCGCCGGGCTGGACCTGTCCGGGTTCACCACACTTGTCGAGGAGGGCGAGACCGTCGAGACCGGGGAACTGGTGTCGGCGGCCGACCTGCTGCGCCAGGTGGGCACCGTGCCGGGTCTGGCCAAGGTGCTCGACCGGCTCGGCGTCGGTGACGCGCCCAGCCCCGGGCAGGCCGCCGCGGCGGTCGAGTTCGTGCTGGAGGGGCTGCACCTGAGCCGTCGACTGGGCAAGGACGTGACCGACTCGGGGCGGAGCCGCTACGGCGGCCGGGACTGACCATGGCCGGCAACCGGTTCCGGTACGGGCAGTGGCGGGGCGGCCCCGATCCGCTGGCGCCGCCGTACGACATGCAGGCCGCGGTGGACCAGGTCGGCCAGGAGGTGCTGGCCGGCGGCAGCCTGCGGGACGCGCTGCGGGAGTTGCTGCGCCGGGGGCCGCAGGAGCGGGGCGGGCTGGACGCGTTGACCGCCCGCGCCCGGCGGCTCCGGCGGGAGGCCCTGCGTCGGGGTGACCTGGACGGCGCGGTGACCCGGGCACAGGCCCTGCTGGACCAGGCGCTGGCCTCCGAGCGCGACGAGTTGTCCGGCCGCTCGGACGAGGCGGCCCGGTTCGCCGAGGCGACGCTGGACAATTTGCCCCGGTCCACCGCACGAGCGGTGCGGGAACTGTCCGACTACCGGTGGGCCAGCGAGGAGGCCCGGCAGACCTACCAGCGGATCCTCGACGGGTTGCGGGACGACGTACTCGGCCAGCGTTTCGCCGGGCTGCGGTCCTCGGCCCAGATGGCCGCCGACCCGGCCGTGCAGGAGCGGCTGGCCGAGATGATGCGGGACCTGAACGCCCTGCTGGCCAAGCACGCCCGCGCCGAGGACACCACCGACGCGTTCGCCGAGTTCATGCGCCGGCACGGCGACTTCTTCCCGGAACGGCCGACCGACGTCGACGAGCTGATCGACCTGCTGGCCCGGCGGGCGGCGGCCGGGCAACGGCTGATGAACTCGCTCTCCGACCGGCAGCGGGAGGAACTCGCCGGCCTGATGCGCCAGTCGCTCGGCGACCGGCTGGCCGGTGAACTGGCCGACCTGGAGGGCAACCTGCGGGCGCTCCGTCCCGACCTGCGCTGGGGCCGGGGCGAACGGATGCGGGGCGAGCAGCCACTCGGCTACGGCGAGGCGACCGGGGCGCTGGACGAGATCGCCGAGCTGGACGACCTGCTGGACCAGTTGGGGCAGGAGTACCCGGGGGCGAGCCTGGACGATATCGACGTCGAGTCGGTGGCCCGTACGCTCGGCCGGGACGCCGCCGACGACGTACGCCGACTGCGGGAGCTGGAGCGGGAGCTGCGCCGGCAGGGCTGGGTGACCCGGGACGCCGACGGCCTGACCCTGAGCCCGAAGGCGCTCCGCCGCCTCGGTGGCACCGCGCTGCGCCAGGTCTTCGCCGAGTTGACCGCCGGCCCGCGGGGACAGCATGACCTGCGGTCGGCCGGCGCGGCCGGCGAGGTGACCGGCGCGTCCCGCCCCTGGGCGTACGGCGACGAGCAGCCCATCGACGTGGTGCGGACGCTGACCCGGGCGGTACGCCGGGCCGGCCCCGGAGTGCCGGTGCAACTGGCGGTCGAGGACTTCGAGGTGGTGGAGACCGAGCGACGCGCCTCGGCGGCGGTGGCGCTCTGCGTGGACCTGTCGTACTCGATGATCTCGCAGGGCCGGTGGGGTCCGATGAAGCAGACCGGCCTGGCCCTGGCCCACCTGATGGCGACCCGGTTCCCGCAGGACGCGCTCCAGATCATCGGGTTCGGTCGGCGGGCGGCGACACTGACCCAGCAGGAGCTGGCGGCGGTCGAGCCGGACATGACCCAGGGCACCAACCTGCAACACGCCCTGCGGCTCGCCGGCCGGCACCTGCGCCGCCACCCGGACGCCGAACCGGTGGTGCTGGTGGTGACCGACGGCGAGCCGACCGCCCACCTGGACCCGGCCGACGGCGAGGCGGTGTTCCACTGGCCGTCGTTGCCGGAGACCGTCGAGGCGACCATCCGCGAGGTGGACCGGCTCGGCCGGTACGGCGCGACGCTGAACCTGTTCATGCTCGGTGACGACCCGGGGCTGCGCCGCTTCGTCGACGCGGTGGCCCGGCGCAGCGGCGGCCGGGTCTTCACCCCGGACACCGAGGACCTCGGCGAGTACGTGGTCAGCGACTACCTGCGGTCACGGCGCGGTCGCCGCTAGGCTCGGCCGGGTGGAGGTCGACGGGTTGCGGCAGGCGTACGACGCGCTGCTGACCGAGGTCGACGCGGGCGGGTTCGGGCCGCCGCCGACCGGAGGCTACCGCGCCGAACAGATCGTGGCGCACCTGGTCACCAGCGACGAGCTGATGAGCGAGGCGACCGAGGCGGTGCTCGCCGGCTCCCCGTACGCCTTCTACGAGCTGGACGAGATCCACCGCCCGGAACTGGACGCGTTGGTCGTCGAGGCCGGCGGCCTGGACGGTCTGGCCGTCCGGCTCCGACTCAGCAGCGACCGTCTGGTCGCACTGGTCGCCCGGCTCGGCGCGGGGGCCGACACGCCGGTGGAGACGCACCTGCGCGAGGGCTTCGACCTCGTCGTCGACGAGCCGCTGCCCTGGGGCCGCGTCATCGACCTGCACACCCGCGTCCACCTGCCCCGGCACCTGACCGAGCTGCAAGCCCTGCGCCCCTGACACCCCGCCCTCGCGCGCCGCCCGGCACTCGCTGTCCCGGGAACTGTTAGCAGGGGACCCCTGCTATACCGCAGGCGTTAACAGGGGGCCCTTCCTTTAAAAGTTCGGCGGTACGCGGACGGGGCGACGCCGATGCGGAGGTGCAGTTGCTGGCGCAGGGCGGCGGTGGTGCCGAAGCCGCTGCGGTGGGCGATCTGGTCGACGGTCAGGTCGGTGCTCTCCAGCAGCAGCCGCGCGTGGTCGGTGCGTTCGTGCAGCAGCCACTGGGTCGGGCTGAGCCCGGTCTCGGCGCGGAACCGGCGGGTGAAGGTGCGTACGCTCATCCGCGCCTGCTCGGCCAGCTCGCGCAGGCTCACCGGCTCGTGCAGGCGTTGCCGGGCCCACTCGCGCGCGGCGGCGGTGCTGGTGTCGGTGGCCGGCGGCACCGGACGTTCGATGTACTGGGCCTGCCCGCCGTCGCGCCACGGCGGCATCACGCAGCGCCGCGCGGACCGGTTGGCCACCGCGCTGCCGTGGTCGGTGCGGACCACGTGCAGGCACAGGTCGATCCCGGCGGCGACCCCGGCCGAGGTGAGCAGCCGGTCGTCGGCGACGAAGAGCACCTCGGGGTCGAGGTCGACCCGGGGGTGCAGCCGACGGAAGCGGTCGGCGTACGCCCAGTGGGTGGTGGCCCGGCGACCGTCGAGCAGCCCGGCGGCGGCCAGCACGAACGCTCCGGTGCAGATCGACATGATCCGGGCACCTCGCTGGTACGCGGCGCGCAACGCGTCGAGCACCTCGGGCTCGATCACGCCGAGACGCAGCGTCGCCTCGCCGTGCACGCCCGGCACGATCACCGTGTCGGCCCGGTCCAGTAGTTCCAGCCCGTGGTCGGGCAGCACCCGGAACCCGGCGGTGCTGCGGACCGGACGGCCACCGGCGGTGCAGGTGTCGACGGTGTAGTAGTGCCGGTCGTCGGCGTCGCGTGCGGTGCTGAACACCTGGGCGGGAGTGCCGAGGTCGAGGGCGACGACGTCGTCGACGGCGAGTACGGCGATGCGGTGCGCAGACATGGCCCGATTGTTGCGCATCATGACCTCCGGGCCACTCGTCCCTACGGTCGTCGCGCCGCAGACTCGCCTGGTGAGTCGACCCACCCGCCTGCACCCGGCCTGGATCGTCGCCGCCGTCGCCTTCGTGGCGCTGGTCGGCGCCGCCGGTTTCCGGGCCACACCGTCGGTGCTCCTACACCCGCTGCACGCCGAGTTCGGCTGGTCGCTGGCCACCATCTCGGCTGCCGTCTCGGTGAACCTGCTGCTCTACGGCCTGACCGCGCCGTTCGCGGCGGCGCTGATGGACCGCTTCGGCATCCGCCGGGTGGTGGCCGCCGCGCTGGCCCTGGTCGCCGCCGGCAGCGGACTGACCGTCTTCATGACCGCGAGCTGGCAGCTCGTCCTCTGCTGGGGCGTGCTGGTCGGGCTGGGCACCGGGTCGATGGCGCTGGCGTTCGTGGCGACCGTCACCGGCCGCTGGTTCGTCCGTCGCCGGGGTCTGGTCACCGGTGTGCTCACCGCCGGCGGGGCCGCCGGTCAACTGGTCTTCCTGCCGCTGCTGGCGATACTCGTCGGGGCGTACGGCTGGCGTGCAGCGGCACTCGTCGTGACCGGCGCGGCCCTGCTCGTCGTACCGCTGGTGCTCTGGCTGCTCCGCGAGCACCCGGCGGACCTCGGGCTGCCCCCGTACGGAGGCAGTGAGGTCGTCGCCCCGGTCACCCCGCCCGGTGGGGCCGCCGCCCACGCGGTCGGCGCGTTGCTCCAGGCCGCCCGGACCAGGCCGTTCTGGTTGCTCGCCGCCGGCTTCGCGATCTGCGGCGCGACCACCAGTGGCCTGGTCGGTACGCACTTCGTGCCGGCCGCGCACGACCACGGGATGCCGCAGACCACCGCCGCCGGGCTGCTGGCGCTGGTCGGTCTCTTCGACATCGTCGGTACGGTCGCGTCCGGCTGGCTCACCGACCGGTACGACCCCCGGCTGCTGCTCGGCGCGTACTACGCGCTGCGGGGCGGATCGCTGCTGGTGCTGCCCGGCCTGTTCGCGGCCACCACCGAGCCGAGCATGCTGGTCTTCGTGATCTTCTACGGGCTGGACTGGGTCGCCACCGTGCCGCCGACGGTGGCGCTGTGCCGGGAGTACTTCGGTGCCTCGGGCGCGGTCGTCTTCGGCTGGGTCTTCGCCTCGCACCAGCTCGGCGCGGCGATCGCGGCCACCGGCGCGGGCCTGGTCCGTGACCAGCTCGGCACGTACACGCTGGCCTGGTACGTGGCCGGGATGCTGTCGGTGGGCGCGGCGGTGCTGTCGCTGATGCTGGTCCGCCGCCGAGGTCCGGCGGTCACCGAGCCCGTGCCGGTCGCCGCCGCGCCCCGCGCCTGGACCTACCGGGACTGAGCGCCGGTCACTGCAGCGCCCAGCGCTGCGCCGGGTTGCCGTCGCACGGTGCCTGGACGACGTCGGTGCCGGCCTCGCCACCGCCGTCGCGGACCTGGGCGCACTTGCCGCTGTGCACGGCCACCACCAGCACGGTGCCGTCTCCGGCCGCCTGGAGACGCCACTGCTGGTTGTCCTCGCCGTGGCAGCCGAACTGCTGCAACCGGGCACCGTCGTCGCCGCTGCGTCCCTCCACGTCGAGACACTGGTTGTGGGCACCGTTGGTCAGTGTCACGGTGTCCGGGCCGAACGGGTTGACCACCCACTGCTGCTCCGGCCCGCCGGTGCAGCCGGCCAGCTTCGCCACCGCCCGCTCGCCGTCACCGTCGAGCCCGAGGCAGAGGCCGGAGCCGACGCCCCGGAGCACCTTCGGCCCGGTGTTCGGGTCGGGCTCGGTGGGCGTGGGCGACGGAGTGGGCGTCGGTTCGGGGCTCTCTACGGTCGGTGGCGCGACGCTCTCGCTCGGGCTCGGTGCGGCCGACGTCGGGCTGCCGGCGACCGGTGCCGGCTGCGGGTCGTCGCCGCCACCGAGCAGGCCGGTGGCGAACAGCACCCCGGCCAGTACGCCGACCAGCCCGACCGCACCGGCCACCAGCAGCACCGGGTCCCGGGGCGGTCCGGAACGGCGGGTGCCGTAGACGGTGCCCGATCCATCGGTTTCCGACATGCCGGCATCCTGGCCCACCCCCGGGCCGGTACGCCATCGCAGGTGCGGTAACTCTCGCGTGGACGGCCCGCCCGCGGCACCTCCGACGCGTAAAGTGACCCCATGCACGCTTTGCGTGATCATGACGTGGCGGTGGCTCAGCTGCGACGGTCGTACGCGGCGGTGCCACCGGGTCGGCCGGTGCGGCTGGCCAAACGGACCTCCAACCTGTTCCGCCCGCGCGACGCCCCGCGCACGGCGGGTCTGGACGTCAGCGGGCTCGGTGGCGTGCTCGCCGTCGACCCGGCTGCCCGCACCGCCGACGTGCAGGGCATGTGCACCTATGAGCGGCTGGTCGAGGCGACCCTGCCGCACGGCCTGATGCCGCTGGTGGTGCCGCAGCTCCGCACCATCACCCTGGGTGGGGCGGTCACCGGGCTGGGCATCGAGTCGACCTCGTTCCGCAACGGCCTGCCGCACGAGTCGGTGACCGAGATGGACGTGTTCACCGGGTCCGGTGAACTGGTCACCGCCCGGCCGGAGGGCGAACACGCGGATCTCTTCGCCGCCTTCCCCAACTCGTTGGGCAGCCTCGGCTACGCCACCCGGCTGCGCATCGAGTTGCAACCGGTCCGGCGACACGTGGCGCTGCGCAACGTGCGGTTCACCGACCTGACCGCGTTGACCGAGGCGATCGCCGAGATCACCGCCGGCCGCGTCTGGGCGGGGGAGACCGTCGACGCGATGGACGGGGTGATGTTCAGCCCCGGCGAGGCGTACCTGGTGCTGGCCCGTTTCAGCGACGAACCGGGCCGGGTCTCCGACTACACCGGTCAGGGCATCTACTACCGGTCGCTGCGCCGGCTGCCGCACGACACGCTGACCGTCCACGACTACCTGTGGCGCTGGGACACCGACTGGTTCTGGTGCTCGGCGGCGTTCGGCGCGCAGCATCCGCTGGTCCGGCGGCTGTGGCCGGCCCGGTGGCGGCGCAGCGACGTCTACCACCGCATCGTGCGGCTGGAGCACCGGCACCAGGTGGCCGCCCGGATCGACCGCTGGCGCGGCCAGCCGGCCCGGGAACGGGTGGTGCAGGACGTGGAGATCCCGCTGGACCGCACCGCCGAGTTCCTGCACTGGTTCGCCCGCCGAGTGGGGATGGCCCCGGTGTGGCTGTGTCCGCTGCGGCTCCGCGAGCCGACGGGCAGTGGCTCTGCCCGGTCCTGGCCGCTGTACCCGCTCCGGCCGGGGCAGGACTACGTCAACATCGGTTTCTGGGGGAGCGTGCCGATCGCGGAGGGCGCCGCCGACGGCGACGTCAACCGCGAGATCGAGCGCGCGGTGTCGGGGGCGGGCGGGCACAAGTCGCTCTACTCCGACGCGTACTACGACCGGGATTCGTTCGACCGGCTCTACGGCGGCGAGACGTGGCGCGCCGTGCGGGACCGGTACGACCCGGAACATCGGCTCACCGGACTGTACGAGAAGGCGGTAGCGCGCGCATGAGCGAGCGTAGCGAGCGAATCATCAAGCTCAGTGCGATTGAGCCTCATGTCGGCACGGAGCGAAGCGGAGTGCCGGCATGAGCGAGCGTAGCGAGCGAATCATCAAGCTCAGTGCGAATGTGCCTCATGCTGGCACGGAGCGAAGCGGAGTGCCGGCATGAGCCTTGTTGATCGAGAGCGGGGAGCGGCCGGCGTTCCCGCCACACCGCCGGCCGGGAGCGGCCGACGTGGTCCGAGCGTCGCGGACGTGGTCCGGGCCCTCACCGCAGGCCCGCTGCCGGTCCGGGTCACCGGGTACGACGGCAGTCGACTCGGTCCGGCCGACGCCGGGATCACCCTGTCGATCCGATCCGAGCGGGGCCTGTCGTACCTGCTCACCGCGCCGGGCGACCTGGGCATGGCACGGGCGTACGTGAGCGGGGACCTGGCGCTGGAGGGGGTGCACCCGGGCGACCCGTACGAGGCGTTGCGGGTGCTCAAGGACGAGCTTCGGGTACGCACGCCGACGGTGGCCGAGGGGCTGGCCCTGGTACGCGGACTGGGTTGGGAGCGGCTGTTGCCGCCACCGGCGCCGCCGCAGGAGGCGCTGCCCCGCTGGAAGCGGATCGTGGGCGGGCTGCGGCACTCCCGGCTCCGGGACAGCAGTGCGATCAGCCACCACTACGACGTTTCCAACGCCTTCTACGAGAAGGTGCTCGGGCCGTCGATGACGTACACCTGTGCGGTCTTCCGTAGCCCCGACGACACGTTGGAGGAGGCCCAGGCGAGCAAGTACGACCTGGTCGCCGGCAAGCTCGCGCTGCGTCCCGGGATGCGGCTGCTGGACGTGGGCTGCGGCTGGGGCGGCATGGTCCGGCACGCGGCCCGCGAGTACGGCGTCAAGGCCCTCGGGGTGACCCTGTCCCGCGCCCAGGCCCAGTGGGCGCAGGCGGCGATCGCACGCGAGGGGCTGACCGGGCTGGCCGAGGTGCGGCACATGGACTATCGCGACGCGCCCGGAAAGGAGTTCGACGCGGTCTCCTCGATCGGGCTGACCGAGCACATCGGAGTGCGCAACTACCCGGCCTACTTTGGTTTCCTGCGGGACCGGCTGCGTCCGGAGGGGCGGCTGCTCAACCACTGCATCACCCGGGCCGACAACCGGGCGCCGCACCGCTCGGGCGCCTTCATCGACCGGTACGTCTTCCCGGACGGTGAGCTGGCCGGTCCCGGGCGGGTGATCAGTGAGCTGCACGACGTGGGGCTGGAGGTGCACCACGAGGAGAACCTGCGCCAGCACTACGCGCTGACGCTTGCGGCGTGGTGCCGCAACCTGGTGGAGCACTGGGACTTCTGCGTCGCCGAGGTGGGTACCGGCACGGCCCGGGTGTGGGGGCTCTACATGGCTGGTTCGCGGTTGGCGTTCGAGCGCAACGGCATCCAGTTGCACCAGGTGCTGGCCACGCGCAACGGCCCGGACGCGGTCAACGGCTATCCGCTACGGCCGGACTGGCTGCCCTGACCCGCTGACCTCGTCGGCTCGAAGGCCGCGCCGGATCGATAGGCGCGACCTTCCCCGATTCCTGTCGCGGACAGTGTCGCAAACACCACGTAGCGCGATGCTTCCGGTAGGTCGTGGCGGGTCGGCCGGGCCGGTGGGTCGGCGCGGCTATCGTGGCCTGTCGTGACGAGCAGCGAGCAGCGACTGGCCGCGATCCGCGGCGGCATCCCCCCGCGTCGGCACAACGCCCGGACGATCGCCGCGCTGACCGGCAACCCGGGCTGCACCCGGCGGGCCGTGCTGGACGGGGCCGGGGTGGACAAGCCGCTGCTGGCCGAGCGGATCGGCTTCCCCGCCCGGTTCGGGCAGTCCCGGTTCGCCATCACCCGGGGAAACGCGTTCGAGGCGCAGGTGAAGGCCGACGACGGCGCCGAGTTGCTGCGGCTGGTCGCCGAGCGGTTGGGCGTACCGGTGCCGACCTCGGCGCGGTGGACGGCGCTCGGCGACGGCGACGACATGGCGGCCCGCCAGCGACGCTCGGCCGCGCTCCTGACCGCCGCGCCGGACGGTCCCGACGACTCGGCCGCGTTGTTCGACCACCCGATGCTCGCCCTGGACGTCGCCGGGCAGCGGGTCCACCTGGAGCCGGACCTGGTGACCGCCCGGCTCGGCGGCCGGTTCCATGTGGTCGAGGTCAAGTCCTTCCCGGTGATCGACGGCCAGGCCGACCCGGCCAAGCTGGCCGCCGCCGCGATCCAGTCCGCGGTGTACGTGTTGGCTCTGCGGGACCTGCTCGTCGCCGCCGGCCGACCGCCGGAGTCGGTGTCGCACGAGGTGGTGCTGGTGTGCCCGCGCGACTTCACCAACCAGCCGGTGGCGCATTTGATCGACGTGCGCAAGCAACTGCTGGTGGTACGCCGCCAACTGGACCGGATGGATCGGCTGGACACACTGCTCGACGACGTACCGGCCGACTTCACCGCCGATCCGGGTGCCGACCCGTCGGCGCTGCTCGCCTCGCTGGGCGGGGTGCCGGCCCGCTACGCCCCCGACTGCCTGGCGACCTGCGAACTGGCCTACTTCTGCCGGCACGAGGCGGGCGGGCACACCGGTGCGCTCGGCCGCCCGGTGCGGGAGGCGCTCGGCGGCATCGAGGACGTCGACCGGGTCCTGGCGCTCGCCGGTGGCGAACCCGCCACCGACCCGGAGCAGGAGGAGGCCGCCGCGCTGCTGCGGACCGCCGCCCGCCTGCGCGCCGACGCCCTGGCCGGGTCGGCGTGAGACCCCCGACGCGCGGCCGGAGCGTGCCCGGTGGAGCATCGGCATGAGTACGCTGCGCGCGCTCGCGGCGGCGCAGGCGGTCGCCGCCGGGGTGGCCCAGCCGGTGGCCACCGTCCGGCACGTGCACCTGTCGGCCCGGCCGTTGGTGCTGGTGCCGCTGTCCATGGCGGGGGAGGCGAACGCCCCGCTGGCGGCGATGGTCGGCACCGCACCGGGCCGGGGACACCTGCTCGTCGTGCCGCAGCCCCGCAACCGGGAGCAGCGGTTCGGATTCGCCGCCGCGCTGGCCGACATCCTGCTGCCCTACGTCGACACGCACCGCCTCGGCTCCGAGACGGTCGCGGTCGACCGGGGCAAGGACGTCCGGCAGCGATACCTCGACGCCCCGCAACTGGTGGTGCCGAACCCGGCGGGCGTCACGTTCCTGCGGCTGCTCGGTCGCGCCACCCGGTTCCGCCGCGTCGACGGCGACTACCCGGTCCCCGCGTCGGTGCCGCTGCTCGGCCGCTGGCTGACCTTCCTCGCCGAACGCGCGGAGCATCCCGGCTCGTCGACGCTGCTGGCGTTGACCCAGGCCCTGAGCATGCACTGGGCGACCGGGCAGAGCGCGGTAGAGGACCTGCACCTGCCGGCGCTGCTCGGCTGGATCGCCCCGCCGTCCGGGTTGACCGGTGCCGAGGCGGCGGCCCGGGCCGAGGACCCGACGGTGTGTCCGCCCGCCGGACCGGCCACCGATCCCGACTTCGACAACCGGCTGCTCGCCCCGGCCATCGAGGCGTACGCCGAGGCCGACGCGGACTCCTCGGCTCGCGCCGAGGCGTACGCGGAGCTGGAGCGGCTGCTGCGCGACCAGCTCACGCCCACCTGGGACCTGATGTGGCGCGGCCTGGGGCTGCTGCGCGCGTTGCCGCCCGGCGCCCGGGTGGCGGGCCGGTGGACCGGAGACCGGGACGCCTTCACCGCGCACGCCGACCACGTCGACGAGGACGGCGCGCCGCAGCCCAGCCGCGACGGTGCGGTGGCGGCCGCGACCCGGCTGCACCGCCTGGAGCGGGCCGGCGCGAGCTACGCCGTGCAGCGCGCCTACGACGACCCGCTGGTGATGGCGGAGTACCGGCTGACCGGCGAGGCGTTCGTCGGCGAGGTGGTGCTGGCCGACCCGACACGGGTGGACGACACCGGACGCCGACCGGTGCTGCGTCCGCGTATCCAACTGGTGACCACCGAACCGGTGCTGGTGCCGGTCGGCGCGAGTCTGTGCAACCCGGCCCGACCGGGGCAGAAGGCCCGGGTGGTCTTCGTGACCCCGACCGCCGAGGGCAAGACCGAGGTGGTGCTGGAGCTCTCCGGCGGGATGGGTCGGGGCCTGACCGCCAGCCCCGGCAGCGTGCCCGAGGTGGGGCAGCGGCTCTGTTACACCACGCTCAGCGAGGCGTTCGTGCCCAGCGGCACGTTCCCGACTGTGGCGGAGACCCCGTGGACCCACGGCGGTCCGCCCACCCTCGACCCGCCCGAGGTGTAAGGAGGGGACCCTTCCTATACACCAGGCGTTAGAAAGGGTCCCTTCCTTTCACGCCGCCCGGCGGGTCGTGGGTGCCGGGTGGTCACCGTACGTGAAGATGTTTGTGGATGAACGCGTGCACGTACGAGAGAGAGCCGGAGCGAGCGCTGTGTCGCGAGAGGACGTCGGGCGGGCTGCCGCGCGGTGGCCCGGGCGGGACCGGGTCGGCTGGGCGGGGCTGTTCGCCGCCGGTCTGGTCGTGGGCGTCGAGACGGTCTGGCTGCTGCTGAAGCTGCCCGCCGGTGCGCTGGTCAGCGACCTCGGCGCGCTCGTCGTCGCGGGTCTGGCCGGGGCGGCCTGCCTGGGTGCCGCCCGCCAGCAGCCGATGGTACGTCGGTTCTGGCTGCTGTTGGCGGCGACCATGGCTCTGGCGATGGCCGGCCGGGCACTGTGGACGGTATTGCGGCTGGTCGGCGAGGACCTGCCGCACACGTTGCCGGTCGGGCTGCTCTTCGTCGCCGGTCTGGTCACCGGCACCGCGGCCCTGCTCTGCTCGGTCACCGCCCCGCGGACCACCGTGGGTCGGGTCCGGACACTGCTCGACGGGGTGATCGTCGGGCTGGCGCTGATCCCGGTCGGCTGGATGCTGATCTTCCGCAACGTCGCGATGGCGGATCTCGACGAGCCGCTGCGCACCGCCGGTCTGCTCTATCCGATGTTCGACCTGATGCAGTTGACCATCCTGGTCGCGGTGATCGGCCCGAGCCGACCGGTGTGGCCGGTGCTGACTCTGCTCGGCGCCAGCCTGACCGTCCGTGCGGTGGGCGACGCCGCGTACGTGTCGCTGGTGGCCGCCGGCACCTACCAGCCGGGTCGGCTGGTCGACGTGCTCTGGCCACTGAGCTACCTGCTGATCGCGGCAGCCACCCGGCTCGGGCCACCCCGCTACCGGGCCGATCCCGACGAGGCGGCCGAGTCACCGTTGCCGCCCTGGTGGCGGGTGGCGCTGCCGTACCTGCCGGTGGGCGGGGCGATCGTGGCGGTGGTGTGGGCCAGCCGGCCGCACGGCTACATCCCGCAACCGATCTTCATCGCGTTGCTGGCGCTGCTGGCGACGCTGGCGCTGCGGCAAGGGCTGGCCGCCAACGAGAACCTGCGGCTGGTCGGCCGGCTGCGGCAGCTCGCCTACATGGATCAGCTCACCGGGCTGCCCAACCGGTTGGCGTTCACCCGTCGGCTGCGCGCGGCGCTGCTCGGCACGAACCGGGTCGCCGTACTCCTGCTGGACCTGGACGGGTTCAAGCAGGTCAACGACAGGTTCGGGCACACCACCGGTGACACGTTGCTGACCGGGCTGTCCCGGCGGATGCGGCGCGCCGTCGGCGACGACGGGATGATCGCCCGGATCGGCGGCGACGAGTTCGCCGTACTGGTCACCGGCAGCCCGCCCGCCGAGCCGGAGCGCCTGGCGGAACGGCTGCTGGCCGCGCTGCAACCCTCGCCCGGCGAGGAACTGGTCGGGGTGCACCCGTCGGCCAGCATCGGCATCGCGGAGTACGGGCCGCAGCACATCGCCTACACCGACCTGCTGCGCGACGCCGACATCGCGATGTACGCGGCGAAGGCGGCGGGCAAGTCGGCGTACCGGCGGAGCACACCGGCGTTACGGGAGTCGGCGGTCAGCCGGGCCGAGTTGATCGCCGACCTGCGGCGGGCCGTCGACGAGGAGCAACTGCACCTGGAGTTCCAGCCGATCGTCGACCTGGCCACCGGGGCGGTCCGCAGCGCCGAGGCGCTGGTGCGCTGGCGGCACCCCCGGCTGGGCATGCTCAGCCCGGCCCGGTTCCTGCCGTTGGCCGAGGAGACCGGGCTGATCCTGCCGATCGACAGGTGGGTCATCAAGGAGGCGTGCCGGGCGGCGGCCACCTGGCAGGACCGGGTACCCAGCGCGACGGTGGCGGTGAACATCGCCGCCGCGCACCTGCGCCGCCCGGACCTGATCGCCACGGTCACCGAGGCCACCGCCGGGGCGGGCCTGGCACCCCGGGCGCTGACCCTGGAGCTGACCGAGTCGGCTCTGATCGAGGGCAGCGACGCCGTGCTCGACCGGCTGGGGCAACTGCGCGAACTCGGCATCCGGATCGCCATCGACGACTTCGGCACCGGGTACTCGTCGCTGAGCTACCTGCACCGCATCCCGGCCACCGAGTTGAAGATCGACCGCTCGTTCGTGTCCCGGATCTCCGACGACGCGCGGGCGTACGCCACCGTGGAGATGGTCACCCGGCTGGCCCACGCCTTCGACCTGGGCGTGGTGGCCGAGGGGGTGGAGACCGAGCGGCAGCACGACGCGGTGGCCGCCATCGGCTGCCTGCAGGGGCAGGGCTACCGCTACGGTCGCCCGGCGGCGCTGGCCGAGTTGCGGACCGTCCTGGCCGGTCCGGCCCGCCCCGTCTGACCGGTGTCGCAGAATCGGACTTGACCCTCACGTAGCGGCAGGCGGGAGCGTGGTTCCCAGGAAGGGAGGGAACCATGGCGTACCGCGTGGGCGAGGTCGCCCGGCTGGCCGGGGTGACGGTCCGGACGCTGCACCACTACGACGAGATCGGGTTGCTGTCGCCGAGCGGGCGCAGCGGCGCGGGCTACCGGAGCTACTCCGAGGCCGACCTGGAGCGGTTGCAGGTGATCCGCTACTACCGCGAGCTGGGGTTCCCGTTGGAAGAGATCGCCGCGATCCTCGACGACCCGGCGAGCGACCCGGAGGCGCACCTGCGCCGTCAGCACGAGCTGCTGACCGTACGGATCAAGCGCCTGCAGGAGATGGTCGCGGCGATCGAGTTCGCGATGGAGGCGAGCAAGTTGGACATCCGATTGACCCCGCAGGAGCGGTTCGAGGTGTTCGGGGACTTCGACCCGGAGGCGCACGCCGAGGAGGCGGAACAGCGCTGGGGTGGCACCGAGGCGTACCGGGAGTCGAACCGGCGCGTGTCGCGCTACACCAAGGAAGACTGGGCGCGGATCAAGGCTGAGAGCGAGGACTGGGGGCGGCGGATCGTCGCGTCGATGGAGTCCGGCGCACCGGCGGACGGACCGGCCGCGCGGGAGTTGGCCGAGGAGCACCGCCGGCAGATCAGCCAGTCGTTCTACGAGTGCTCGTACGAGATGCACACCTGCTTGGCCGACATGTACCTGGCCGACGAGAGGTTCACCGCCCACTACGAGGCGATCGCACCGGGGCTGACCGCGTACCTGGCCGAGGCCATCCACGCGAACGCGATCAGCCGGGCCTGATCCGGGGCGGCGATCGGCGGGCGGGAACCGTCGGACCGGGGGAGTATGACTGACATCGTCGACTCCACGATCTTTCGGAGGTCCCCTTGTTGATCGTCGCCGGCACGCTCTACGTCGATCCGGCCGAGCGGGACGACTACCTGGCCACCTGCGTGGAGATCGTGCGGGCGGCCCGCTCGGCGCCCGGCTGCGTCGACTTCTCGATCAGCCCGGACGTGGTCGAGCCCGGGCGGATCAACGTCTACGAGCGGTGGGAGTCCGACGACCAGTTGTTGGACTTCCGCGGTGCCGGTCCGGAACCGGACCAGCAGGTCGCCATCGTCGGTGCCGAGGTGCACAAGTTCCGGATCAGCTCGGTCGAGTCCCCCTGAGCGGGGGAGCGGGCGGGCGGCGGGCAGCGGCGCGGAAGGCCGCCACCGCCGCCTGCTCGCCCGCCAGTTCGTCCCGCCGGGCCGGGGCGCGGGCCGCGCGTAGCGGCGCGGCGAGCCGGCCGGCCCGGCGCAGGGCGACCGGGTCGCCGTCGAGCAGCCGGTCGACGATGTGCCGATCCCTGCGGCGCGGTGGTGCGTGGCTCATCTCGCATTCCCTGGCGTAGTACCGGACCTCGGCGTCGCCGGGTCCGTGGCGGGCGGGCGTCCTGCGCACCCGCTCGATTGATTGGCGTCACCGTCGCCGGTGGCGTCACAGTCACCCGCACGTCGCCATCCGGCCACGCAGCGAAACCACCATCTTGTCCTTATTAGTCCACCGATCGGGTAATTCACCCGCTCTTGGCCGTGTCCATGGTGGTTCCCGGGGTCGTTAACACTGTGACACCCCACTTAGGTGGCCTGCGGTTGGTGGCCTGCGCGGCGAAGGAGTCGGCGTGGCAAGGACTGATTCGACGGGTTCGACATGGCGGTACCGGTGGGCGCGCCGGCAGAACGAGCGCAGGCTGCGGATGTTCCGCAGCGCCGAGGGGGACTGGCGACGACGCGACGACGAGCTACGTCGCCTACGGACGCTCGCGGAGCAGTGTCACGGCTCGGCCACGGCGGGCCACGGTCTCCCGCTCGAACTGGACGCCGACGAGGTGGTGCTGCGGGTGGTACCCGCCGCCCAACTGGTGGAGGTGCGGCACAACGCCGTCCTGCCCGCTCCCGATCTGACCGTGGCCCCGCAGATCGGCCGGCTGCGCCAACGCCTTCCCGAGGGAGTACGGGCCACCGACGCCGGGATGGCCGTGGTCACCAGCCGTCGGCTGGTGCTGCTCGGCGGGCGGGGACGCCGCGACTGGGCGTACGCGCGGATGACCGGGCTGGCGCACGACCCGCACGCGCCGGTCACCCTGATGCAGGTGTTGGACCGCCGACGCGGCTCCGGGGTGTTGCTGCCCCCCGACGCGGCACCCGACTTCCGCTTCGTGCTCACCCTGGCGTTCGCCGACGCGATCGAGCAACGGGCCACGGTGATCGCGCAGCTCGACGAGCTGATCGCCGAGCACGCCCGGCTGCGCCCGTCCCGACCGGGCATCGCCACCCCCGGGCAGGCCCGGTTGTCGGCGCTGATCCCGGGTGGTCGGCGGACGGCCGTGGTCGCCGCCGCACTGGCCGTGATGGTGCCGGTGGCGTTGGCGAACTCCGGCTCGGACCCGGCCGGCACGGACACGGCGGTCGCCGCCACTCCGGCGCCGGTCGCCGCGACCGGCGCGTCCAAGGCGCCGCGCGCCAGCGGCTCGACTGCGCCAGGTCGGGATGCGCCGACACCGGAGCGGCGGTGCGGCGCCCCGGTCAACCCGATGGGGTACGACTTCTGCGGCGGCGAGCGGATCCGCGAGCCGGCCCGTGACGTGTGCGAGCACTTCGACTGCGTACCCGGGTTCTGGAACGGTCGGGGTTACCTGGTGCAGTGCGAGGACGGCAAGGTCAGCCTGGCCGGCGGCAGCCCGCGCGCGTGCGGCGCGCACGGCGGTGTCCGCCGCACCGTCTGGGGCTGACACCTCCGGTCGGACGTGGGCGCGGGTCCGCCCACGATCCGCCGGTCTCCTCGGCCGGTCAGCGCTGCTCGGTGGTTCAGCGCGGCGAGGAGGCTCAGCGCTGCTCGGCGGCGAGGTCGGCCAGGCGGGACAGGGCCGGTGCGGCGGCGAGCAGTCGTTCCCGGTCGGCGGCGTCGAGCCCGGCCAGCGCGGCGGCGAGCAGGTCCCGCCGGTGTTGCTCGTGGGCGGCGATGCGCTCCCGCGCCGTGTCGGTCAACGTCAGCCGGACGGTCCGCCGGTCGACCGGATCCCGGTCGCGGCTCAGCAGACCGGCGGTGGTCAACTCGCCGACCAGGGTGCTCACCGTGTTCGGGGCGGTACCGAGCCGCTGGGCGGCCTCCCGGACGCTGACCCCCGACTGCCGCTGCACCAGTCGCAGCACCTCCACCTGCGCGTCCGGCAGCGCGACCCGGCCGGTCCGTTGGGCGGCCGTCCGGCGCAGCACCCGCTGCAGGTCGCCCAGGGCCCCGCTGAGCTGCCCGAGCGTCTCTTCCGTCACAGAACGGCCCTCTCCACGGCAATAACTCTGTAAGCAGAGCTATCGTAGCCCGGCGCAACCGACCGCCGAGGGGGCCACGATGTCGCAGACCACCGCGCCGACAGTCGGGCAGCCGGAACGGGTCGCCGCACCCACCGGCCGGGCCGCGATCGGTCTGCTGGTGCTGCTCGGCTCGCTCACCGCGATCGGGCCCCTGTCGCTGGACACCTACCTGCCGGCGTTCCCCGAGATGGCCCGCGACCTGTCCGCCAGCCAGGCGCAGATCCAGCTCTCGCTGACCACCTGTCTGGTCGGCATGGCCGTCGGGCAACTCGTCACCGGTCCGCTCAGTGACCGCTGGGGACGCCGTCTGCCGGTGCTGATCGGCATCGGCGCGTACGTCCTGATGTCGTTGGCCTGCGCGTTCGCGCCGTCGGCGGAGACGCTCGCCGCGCTCCGCTTCGCCCAGGGCTTCGCCGGGGGCATGGGCACCGTCGTCGCCCGCGCCGTCGTCCGCGACCTCTACAGCGGACGCGCCGCCGCGAAGTACTTCTCCCGACTCGTCCTGATCTTCGGCATCGCCCCGATGGCCGCTCCCGCGCTCGGCAGCCTGGTGCTGGGCTTCGGCGGCTGGCAAACCATCTTCCTCGCCCTGGCCCTGGTCGGCGTGCTGCTCGTCGCCGCCGTCGCGTGGCGGCTGCCGGAGACGCTGCCCGCCGAACGCCGCAACACCGGCGGCCTGTCTGCGACCGCCGCCGCCGGGCGCGCCGTGCTCGCCGACCGCGTCTTCCTCGGGTACGCGTTGACCCAGGGCCTCGCCTTCGCCGGTCTGTTCGCCTACCTCTCCGGCTCCTCGTTCGTCCTCCAGGACGTCTTCGGCCTCTCCGCCGGTGCGTTCAGCATGCTCTTCGGCCTCAACGCGCTGGCCTTCGTCGCCGTCGGCCAACTCAACGCCCGGCTGCTGGACCGCTACGACCCCCGACCGCTGCTGATCTGCGGGCTGGGCCTCGGCCTGTTCTCCGCGCTCGGCCTGCTCGTCGGGGCCCTGCTCGGAGCCCTGCCGCTGGTCGTCGCCGCCCTCTTCCTCTTCCTCGGGTCGCTCGGCACGGTGATGCCCAACGGCACCGCCCTCGCCCTCGAACGGCACTCCGCGCACGCCGGTACGGCCGCCGCCCTGCTCGGCAGCCTCCAGGCGGTGATCGCCGCCGGTGCCGCGCCGCTGGTCGGGCTCGGCGGCGAGGGCAGCGCGGTGCCGATGGCCGTGGTGGTCACCGGCGCGGCGGCCGGCTCGCTGCTGGTCGTCCTCACCCTGGCCCGCCCCCGCCCCCGCCCCCGTCGCCGCTGACCCTCCCCGCCCGCCGCCCCCGCCGTCCCACCGCCCCGGCCTCCCACCCTCCCGCCGATCATGGAGTTGTGGTATCTCCAAACGCTCTGACAAGGGGTGATCCGCCGACCACAAGTCCATGATCGAAGGGCGGATTCGAAAGGCGAAGTAAAGGCAGGATTTGCCGCTATATTCATTTGCTTGACCGGTTGAGGCGCCCCGGTTACAGTGACGTTGCTGAACGTTGTTTCCCCTTCCTCTTTCGTCGGTCGGAGTCGCACTTCGGCTTCCGCCGGAAAGGGGATGACGCGTCCTCGCCGCGCCGACGGCGATCCGGGCGCGAGGTGCCACTCACCCGTTGTTGCCGCAGGTGAGGATGCGTGTCCAGCCACCGGCTCCGGCTCGGGGGCGGAGCGAACGGTGCGGTGATCCCGCCACTCGCGACGTCAATCAGGAATCGGACAGTGGTGAATTCCGGTACGTCTGCAACGGTTCGGATTCTGCATTTCCCATGAGCCGGTGATCGTGAATTCGCCGGGCAATTCCGCCCCCGTCTGTCCGACCCGGCACTCCTCGACGAGCAGGAAGCGGTGACAGCGGTGCACACTGACCTCGAAGGGCCGACACCGAAATCCGTCGGAGCCTTCTACGACCAGGTGAACTCGATCGTCGCCCGGGTCCAGGGCGGCTCCATGCACCACGGCTACTGGACCGGGCCCGACGACGACAGCGACTTCGCCACGGCCAGCGTCCGGTTGACCGACATGATGATCGAACGGGTCGCCGCGCGGCCGGGCGCACGGGTGCTGGACGCCGGCTGCGGGCTGGGGCGCCCCGGCGTACGGCTGGCAAAGATCTCCGGTGCCGAGATCGTCGGGGTCTCGGTCAGCGAACAGGACGTACGCCTGGCCAACGAACTGGCCCGCGCCGAGTCGGTGGCCGACCGGGTGCGCTTCGACCAGGCCGACATGGCCGCCTTGCCCTTCCCCGACGACTCCTTCGACCATGCGATGGCGTTCGAGTCGATCATGCACGTGCCCGACCGGGTGCGGGCGCTGCGGGAGATCGCCCGAGTGGTCCGCCCCGGCGGGCGCATCGTGTTGACCGACTTCACGGTCCGGGAGGGCCCGCACGGGCGCGGCGACGACACCCTGGCCAGGGTGTACGACTCCTGGCGGGTCGCCGCGTCCCCGATCGGCGCGGAGGACTACCCGGAGATCGCCGCCCAGGCCGGCGTCGTGCTCGACGAGGTCACCGACATCACCGACCACGTGAAGTACAGCAGCATGTGGACCTACCTCGAACTGCGGCGGTACGCCCGGGACAATCCGGTGCCGGCGGAGGTGGATCAGATCCTCGACGTCTTCGCGCCGACGCTCAAGGGCACCGCGGACCGGCCGCCGCTCACCGACACCGAACTCGAACACGGCTGGCGTCAGATGCTGACCGAGGAGCAGACGCAGGGCATGGTCATCGTGGTGGCCCGAAGTCCGGCACCGTGATCGTCCCGTCCTCGGCGATCGGGAAACCGGGGTTCCAGGCGATCTCCCAGAGGTGGCCGTCCGGGTCGGCGAAGTAACCGGCGTACCCGCCGTAGGACGTCTCGCGGGCCGGCCGGGTGATGACCGCGCCCGCCTCGGCGGCGTCGGCCAGTGCCCGGTCCACCTCGTCGCGCTCGCGTACGTTGTGCGCCAGCCCGATCCCGCCGAATCCACCGGCGGCCCGCGCGTCGACTCCGGCGTCCTCGGCCAGCGACTCGCGGGCCCAGAGCACCACGGCGATCCCGCCGGCCTGGATGAACACCGTCCGCTCCACCTCCTGACCCCGCCAGCCGAGCCGTTCGTAGAAGGCCCGGGACCGGGCCAGGTCCGTGACGCCGAGGGTGATCAGGCTGAGGCGCTGTTCCATCCGGGCAATCTAACCCGTCCCGGTCGCCTCGCCGCCTGCCGAAGGTCCCACGGAACGCAGAACTCCCGGTGCCGCAACCACGGCACCGGGAGTCCTCAGCAGGATCGGTCAGCTCAGCGGCGCGCCGCCGGGCTGCACGACCTTGTTCACCGTCAACTGGTACGGCGCGTACTGCGTGACCTGCTCGGTCGGCTCGTCGTAGGCGACGATGGCGACCACCGTGGGGAAGGCGGTGAGCAGCGCCGTCTGCACCACCCCCAGGGTGAAGTTGGTCTTGCCGTCGACCTCGAACTGCACGGCCGTCCGGAGCTTCTCGTCGAAGCCGACGAACCGGACGTTCCAGTTCGCCACCGGCGTCGGGTAGACCTGCGACGGCGAGTCGAACGCGTCCAGGTTCGACCCGTCGCTGACCAGCGTGCCGCCGACCGTGATGTCGTCGACCAGCAGACCGCCCTCGTTGACCCCACCGTCGCTGACGTAGCGGAAGCTGAGCAGGATGTCCTGCCCCGCGTACGCCGACAGGTCGAACGTGTGCGGCTCGAAGCCGGCCGTGGTGCCGTTCAGCGACGGTCCGAGCGGCCCGGCGACGGTCTTGTCACCCTCGATCGCGGTGTAGCTCTTGCCACCGTCGGTCGAGACGCTGACGTAGCCGTAGTCGTAGCCGGCCTCGGCGCCGTACTTGGCCAGGAAGGTCAGCGTCGGGTTGCCGGCCGGCACGCTCACCGGCGTCACGGCGGCGGCGTCGGTGCTGTTGCCGTTGCCGGACCAGAGCACCGCGTTGCCCGGACGGTCCGGGTCGTTGGTCACCGTCGTCCAGGCCAGCGGCACCGACGGGAGCGTCTTGGCGCCCTTGAAGCTGATCGAGCGCAGATCGCCCCGGCCCAGCGGCTTGCCGTTCGCCTTGCGCAACTGGACGTAGTCGGCGCCGTTCGGTGCCGCGCCCGGCGTGGCGTGCGTGGCCGGGTTGGCCAGGTTCACCGTGGCGTTCAGGCTGGCCGTGGTGACCTTGCGCTTGTCACGGCCGAGCATCACACCCAGCTTCGAGTTGCCGACGATCCGGTCCACCAGGTTCATCGTCTGGTAGTCGTGGATCACGCCGTAGAGGTCGTTCACCCCCTCGGCGGCGAGCGCCGCCTTGATGCTGGCCAGACCCTGCGACTCGCCGTCGCGGTGCAGCCGGGAGATGAAGTCCAGGCCGTACCGGTCGTAGAGGAACAACATCAACGAGTACGCGTTGCCGTAGTCGGCGAGTACCGCGTTCGGGTTGCCGCCCTCGTCCCACAGGTTCAGTGAGTTCTCCGGCCCACCGCAGTCCCGTGGATTCGTGTTGTAGTCCGTCTGCACCGTGCCGAAGCCCTGGAAGCAGTAGATGTGGCTGTCCGCGCCCGGCTGGTCGACCCGGGCCGAGGCGTCGGCATAGCCGCCGAGCGTCTGGGCGAAGTCGGAGAGCCCCTCGTTGATCAGGATGCTCTCGAACGGGTCGGTGTAGTAGTGCGCCAGGTGCTGCCACTCGTGGATGAACGTCGACTCGTACAGGTTGGGCCGCGCCGGCCGGCTGGTGCACAGGTCGTCGGTCGGCTCGTTCGGCGGGCTGACGCCCGTCCGGTGCGCCCAGTCGAACGCGTCGATCGTCATGATGTTGCGGTCGAGCAGCTCGTTGAAGAGCGAGAAGAAGAACCCGGCGATGTACGTCGGCGCGGCCGGGAAGTCGTAGAAGTTGTCGTCCCGGACGTTGTCGACGAGCGTCACCGTGCGGTTGCCGGCACCGGTGTAGTCGCCGTCGATCTGGGCGTTGCTGCCGTCACGGTCCGGCGGCGTGCTGAACGCGTCCGTCGACTTCGGATACATGTTGTTGTCGAACTCGTCGACCAGGCGCGTCACCTGCGCGTCGGTGACCACCGTCGAGTTCGCGATCTGCCGGCGGCAGTCACCCTCCGGGAACTCGGTGTCGTTGGCGACCCACACCTCGATGTTGTCGCCCACACCGCGCAGCGTGTAGTCCTTGAGGTAGATCACGCCCTGGTAGTCGTCGAGCGCGAGCCACTGCCGCACCGTACCCACCGCCGGCGTCTCGGCGGCCTGCGCCGACCTGCGCTGCGCCTGCGGCTGGTACTGCCGAGGCACCTCGACGGGCTTGCCGTTGAAGGTGAAGTCTTTTCTGGTGAGGTCGCGGACGTCGCTCGCGATCCCGGTTGCCGGCACCGGAGCGGGCTGGGCCGCCGCAGTGCTCGGACTGGCCGCCGCCGGTTGGGCGACGACGAAGAACGGTAGGACGATGGCGCAGGCTGCTATCCCCGCAAAGCGGCGTCGAGCCACAGAACCTCCTCATAGCCGACAGATCCACTCAACCCCGGGTGACCAGGGGCTATGGATCTACGCGCGCTGATCGAGCGTCTTCGTATCCTTTGCACAAGTGCATCGATCAATCAAGCCCTGACACGACATACGTCTGTGGATCGCTGCCCGTACCTCTGGAATCCCGGACTCGGCCGAGTGGCGCGGCGGGATCATGATGTCGCCATGACGAAGATCGCCGGGCGCCGGCAGAAGAAGGGAAACACCTGCAGCGACCCGGGGTGCGGTGCCCTGTCCTCCTGCGACTGTTCCCTGTTCTCGATGCTGTTGACGGTCGGCGCGGCAGCCGCGCGAGTGATCCCGGCACCGGTGGCCGACGGCTCCGGACGGGCGGCCATCCTCGGCTATCGCCGTTGGCTGTCCCACCGCTGGCCGGGGCAGTGTCGCTTCACCCCCACCTGCAGCGCGTACGGCCTGACAGCCGTCGAACGGTACGGCCTGGCGGTCGGTGGCCGGATGGCCGCGGGCCGGCTGCGACGCTGCACCGCACACACGCCACCCGGCACCCACGACCCGGTGCCCGCCGCCCCGGGCGCTTCCCGGGGCACCCGAACCGGCCCGGTCAGTTCCGACGGTTGATCACCACGAAGGCGACCCCACCGACGACGATCTCGGCGAAGAGCAGCAGCGCGAACACCATGCTCGGCTCGGCACCGAGTGCGACGGAGACGGCCGCCACCGACGTGAGCGGGAACGCGGCCAGGCCCAGCACGGCCAGGGCCCGGGTCAGAATGGCGTCGTCGCGCTCGTCCCCGGTCTGCGACCAGGCCCGCTCGAACGTGGTGGCGCGGTCCGGTCGCTTGCTCAGCCGCCACACCATCAGCAGGAGGGCGAGCAGCCCGACCGCCGCTCCCTGGAGGAACCCGACGCCCATGTTGCCGGGCGCGTGCTCCCGCAGCAGCAACCCCACGGCGACGATCAGCGCAGCGACCGCCAGCAGGATGGCGGCGACCGAGAGTTTCCGCAGGGTGCTGTGACCTCCGGTCGTGCGGTGGCCCTCAGGTGTGTGGGGACCCTGGGCCGTGGGGTGGCCTTCGGTGGTGCGGTGGTCCTTCGGCGTGTGGTGGTCCTTTGGGGTGCCGCGGCCCTCAGTCGACATGGAAGATCTCCTCTACGGGGCGGTGGAAGTGGCGGGCTATGGCGATGGCCAGGGGTAGCGACGGGTCGTAGCGGCCGGTCTCGATCGAGTTGATCGTCTGCCGGGAGACGTTCAGGGCCTCGGCCAGTTCCCGCTGGGACAGCCCGGCAGCCTGCCGCAGCTCACGGAGATCGTTCCGCAACCAGCACCTCCGATGTCAAGCAACCTTGTCACGTCAAGGATGCTTGACATCGAGGCTCGGTGTCAAGCGTGCTTGTCTGCGGGGTGGCGGACGGCGAGCTGGGGCGGTCGGTGGGTGGGGGCGGCTTTGATCGTGGCAGTGCAGCTGTTGCGGGCTCGGCGTGTCGAACAGCTGCACTGCCACGCTCTTCGCGGCAGGTGCTCGTGTTGATCAGGCGGTGGCCGGTTGGTGGTCGCCCGCACCTTCGACTTCGACCCGGTGTGCCGCACTGGAGCCCACGACTCGCTGCCGTGCGCGGCGGCGTCGTGCTCGATGTGGCTGAGGGTGCGGCGACAAGGGGGTATAAGTTTTATCTAAGGGGGTTGGGTAATGCTTATATCGGAGTCTGTCTGGCGCGCCCTGACTGAAGCGGGTGTTTCGCTCGTGCCGACCGGTGCCGACCGCGCCGAGCTGCGCTACGGAAAAGCCCGTGCCACGCTGACCATCATCGCGTCCCCGACCCCGCTGACCCCGAGCACCGTTGCCGCCTCAATCAGCCGCCATCCGAACCCGTGCCTGGTTATCGTTCCAGCGGCGACGGTAGCGGTGCGGCAAGCAATCGCGGCGGCGGGCTGGTCATGGCTGGTCGATACCGGACAGCAGGTGACGGGTGTGCTGTGCCTCGATGGGGAACGAGTCGCGCTGCGGCCCCCGGTCGAGACGACCAAGCGGTCCACCACGCGCGGTCGAGTGCCATGGGGCACCTTCACCCTGGTCCGCCGGCTGATCCAACATCCATACGTCACTCAGCGGGAGTTGGCCGCCATCGTCGGAATCTCCCAACCCCGGGTCTCCCAGGCGCTGGCTGCGCTGGCCGACCAAGACCTTGTACACCGCTCGTCGCGTGGCTGGATCGTGCGGGACGTTGACGAGGCGATCCGGTGGTGGCTGTCGACCTATCCCGGGCCGGGTGGCATCAGCACCTATTGGCTTGGCTTGGGGCCCGTGGTCGAGCAGGCCCGGACCGTCATCGAGGAGTTTGCCGCGACTGCCGATGCGACTCACGTTGTGGTCTCGGGTGATGTCGCGGCCGACATCATCGCCCCTTGGCATGCCCCGACCCGTGCCATTCTGTATGCGCATACCGGGTTGGAACTGGCGGCCGCAGGCTTCGTTCCTGCCGGCGAGGAAGAGGCGACGCTCGAACTCATCGTGCCGAGAGACCTGGGTCTGTGGCCGCCGTCCGGCAAGACGCCGCCAGGCATTCCGCTCGTTGATCCGCTTCAGATCCTCTGGGACGTAGGAAGATCGCCTGGTCCGGACAGCGACGAGGCCGCTCAACGCGTCTGGGATGTGCTCCGTCGCGGGTACCATGAGCGGAGGTGCGCGGCATGAACGGGCCGGCCCCAGCGGAGCCACGTTCCGTCTCGCTTGTCTCCACCAGCCGAGCAGCAGACGCCGGATTCCTCACCCTTGCGGATCTGGCGGACATCACCACGGCCCTGGACCTGGATCACCGCATCGTTGGCGGTCACATGGTCACCCTCCTCGTCGCACTGCATGGCGTCGCTGAGCAGGTGCCCCTGCGTGAGACGGCGGACGCCGACTTCGCCGCCCTGCCGACCGTCATCGCAGACCCCCGCCTACCGGCCGCGCTCGTCGCGCGGGGTTACGCATCGCGGGAGGCGGCTAACCGGTTCGCCCGCGAGGTCGAAGATCCGCAGGGGCTTCTTACGCTGGTGGTCGACATTCTTGCGCCGTCCTATCAGAACTCGTTGGTGCCCAACCAGCGGCACGGCGATCTGGTGGTCGACGAGGTGCCGGGCCTCGTGCTCGCTCTGCATCGACCTGCCGAGTCACTCACGGCCCACGTCCAGCTCACCAGCGGTAGGGGTCTGAGCCTGCGTGTCGTGCTCCCGGATGTGACGTCTGCGCTCTGCCTGAAGGCGCTCGCCTACCGTGGACGATTTGCGGCGAAGGACGCCGTTGACTTGTGGCGTCTCATCAACGCTGCTTACGCCGCCGGGCTGCGGGTCGCAGACTGGCCGGGCAGCGTTACCGGGCGCCAAGCCGCCGCTGTCCTTCACCGCTTCTTCGGTGCACCTGAAGCGGCTGGTCTCAAGCAGGCATCTCCCAGGGTGGGGGACCGAACTCGGCTGCGGGCATTGCTGCGAGAGGTGGTGCCCGTCTGGTAGCTACTCGGTCGGCGATAGTGCGGGCGGCGGCGTGGAGCGTGGCAGTGCAGGCGGCGTGGGCGCGGCGGGTCGAACAGGTGCACCGCCATGCTCTTCATGATCGGTCAGGCGGCGATGGTGCGGGCGGTGGCGTACACGTCGGCGGGGAGCGGATGGTCCAGGTGCCAGATGATGCGCATCGGGCGGTCACCGGTGTGTTGTTGGTAGGTCATCGGCCCGGCGTACAGGTAGGCAGGTGCACCCAGGTCGCGGTCCGGCACCCGGGTCTCCCGCACGAACAGGTGCACCGTGGAGCCGCGTGTGGCGTGGTGGAGGTAGCGCTGCCCGGTCGGCGACGCCGACGACGTGGCGCTCTGCGACTCCCATTGGAACAGCGACTCGGTGACGGCCCGGTCGGCGTACATGGTGGTGGGGGAGTAGTGCTGCGCCGATTTGATCAGTGTGACGAAGAAGAGGTCGGCCTGGGCGTCCGGAAGCCACTTCACGCCTTCCCGCAGCGAGCCCGGATTCGGCATGCCGAAGGCGGCGCACGCCTCGTTGCGGCTGTACCGCGCGTGCACCCGTAGCGGTAGCCCGTCGACCGGCTCGGTGACCCGGTGGATGCGTTCGCGCAGCACCTCGGCCACTTGGCGTAGCTCGGCACAACGCGTCGGCTCGGCCCAGAGGCGAGCCAGCCGTGCCTCGCGCTCGGTCAGGGGCGCGTTCGGCCCCCAGAGGTCGAAGTGCAGCATGTCCCAGAGCCGTCCGGCCTCCGGTCGTTCGCCGTCGGCCACCCGGTCCAGCAGGTCGAGTCGGTCGAGGTCGTCCAGGTGCAGCATCCGCCCGATCGCCCGGCCGAGCTCGCGGTCGTCCCGCCCTCCCGACGAGGTCTCCATCTTGGCGAGCCGCCGCAGCCCGGTCCACCCGCCGATGCTCGCCGACCGGTAGACGTCCTCGATCTCCACACCCGCCTCGTGCAGGAACTCGGCCAGGCGCACGTTCCCGAGCTGGCGCAGCTCGGCCAGCAGGCCGGGCTTCGACGTGGGCAGCGCCGAGCGCAGGTTGCGCAGCACGATGTCCTTGGCCACCCGGTCGAGCTGGATGTGGCAGCCGCTCGGCAGCGACGGGAAGTCGTCGCGTACCGCTTCGGTGATGGCGCGGCGACTGACCCCGGTCAGGGCCCGCCAGCGCAGGTCGAAGCGGAAGTTGGCGTGCTGCCCGCCGATGAAGTCGAGCACGGTCAGGCAGGGCTTGTCGTCGTCCAGGCGCAGCCCACGGCCGAGCTGCTGGAGGAAGATCGTGGCGCTCTCGGTGGGCCGCAGCATCAGGATCGTGTCGACCATCGGCAGGTCGACGCCCTCGTTGAACAGGTCGACCGTGAACAGAACCCTGACCGCGCCATCCCGCAAGCCCTTGATCAGGGCCTGCCGCTCGGCGGGACTGGTCCGCGAGGTCACCGCCGCCGATGGCACACCGTGCCGAGTGCACCAGTCCGCCATGAACTCGGCGTGCCCGATGCTGACGCAGAACCCCAGCGCCCGCATCCGCGCGACGTCCACGGTGTCGCGTACCGCCCGCAGCACCATCCGCGCCCGCGCATCGTTGCCGGTGTAGACGCCGTCCAGCTCCGCCGGGTCGTACCCCTGCCCGCGCTTCCACCCCAACTGCGACAGGTCCACATCGTCGTGCAGGCCGAAATACTGGAACGGCGCCAACAACTGCCGCTCCAACGCCTCCCACAGATGCAGCTCCACGGCAGCGCGGCCATCGAACCACCGCCGCACGTCGCCGCCGTCACTGCGGTCGGGCGTCGCCGTCAATCCGAGGAGTACGCGCGGACGCAGCCGCTCCAACAACCGGGCGTACGTCGGCGCCTCCGCGTGATGGAACTCGTCGACGATCACCATGTCGTACGCCTCGGGGTCGATCTCCCGCCGGTGCAGCGACTGGATGGAGGCGAAGACGTACCGCCAGTTCTGCGGCTCCCGGCCCCCGACGAGCGTCTCGCCGAAGCTGCCGTCCCCCATGACCTGCCGGAACGTCGCCACACTCTGCCGCAGGATCTGCTCCTGATGCGCGACGAAGAGCAGCGAGTCGACGGCCTTCTCCCGGTGCAGCCGGCGGTAGTCGAGCGCCGCGACCACCGTCTTGCCCGTGCCGGTGGCCATCACCACCAGGTTCCGCCACCGACCGTGGACCTTGCGCTCGGCGTCGAGGGCGGCCAGGACCTCCGACTGGTACGGGTACGGCCGCACGTCCAGATTGGCGATCTCGGTCGGTGCCTCGTCGCGACGCTCCCCGCGCAGCGCCGTGCGCAGCCGCTCGGCATCCTGGCCCGGGTCGTAATCTTCGAACGCGGGATCGTGCCAGTAGTCCTCGAACGTCGCGGTGAACGTGTCGATGACGTACGGCTGCTCGACGTTCGAGATCCGGACGTTCCACTCCACGCCGTCCATCAGCGCGGTCTTCGACAGGTTCGAGGAGCCGACGTACGCGGTGGTCATGCCGTTACGGCGGCGGAACAGCCACGCTTTCGCGTGCAGGCGGGTCGTCCGGGTCTCGTAGGACACCTTGATCTCGGCACCCAGCTCGGCGAGCCGGTCCAGGGCGCGCTGGTCGGTCGCGCCGAGATAGGTCGTGGTGATGACCCGCAGCCGCCCGCCACGGCCGATCAGCTCACGGATCGCACCCTGCACCTGGAGCAGACCGTGCCACTTGATGAACGCGCAGAGCAGGTCCACCTGCACCGCCGAGGCCATCTCGTGGGCGACCTCGTGGCCGATACGCGGCTGGTGCCGGCCGTTGACCAGCAACGCTCCGGTGGAGAGCGGAGTGGTGGGCCGCTGCGGGAAGGCGGGCGCGGCCGGCGGGGTGGGCGGTGCGGCGATGGCGTGCAGCAGATGCTTGGCGTCGGTGACCTGGTCATCGACGGTGGCTGCCTGCGGGCTGAGGGTGGCGATGGCGTCCGCGATGCGGTTCGCCAACTCGACCTGACGGTGAAGCTTGTCGTCACCACCGCCGACGGCGTGCAGGGCGCGGTGCGCCAGGGTGGCGATGTGGCGGGCCAGGGCATCCGGGGCGTCAGCCGGATCGAGCTTCCCGTGCTGGATCAGCGCAGGGTCGACACGCTGGAGCCGATCGGCGAGTTAACGGGTGACGACGTGCTCGTACATGCCAATTTCAAGGTCAGTCACCCGGTGATCCTGCCAATTCTCGGGGCGGTTGTCTCGCGCTCTCCATTCGGGACGAAAAGCACCACTCGCACGTCGGGAAGCTCGGCAAAGGCTCGCTCGATGGCCGGGTGGACCTCAGCCCAGGCAAGCCCGCCGTGGCCGCAGCCCAGCGCGGGCACTGCGATCGAGGTGATCCGCCGTTCGCGCACCACGCGACCGAGGTCAGCGAGGCCCGCATGGATGTCGGACAGCTTCGAGCCGGCGCGCCAATGACCCTTGGTGGGGAAGTTGATCACATATCTGCGAGGGCCGGGACGGGCCGCGTCGTGAACGAACATCCGACCCAGGTGGACCTCGTTCTTCGCGCATGCCGCCCGGTAAGCGGCGTAGTTGCCTGGGTAGGCGCGCTTGAACTGGAGAGCGATGCCCTTGCCCATCACTCCGACCGTGTTCACGGCGTTGACCAGCGCGTCGACGTCGGCGGTCAGCAGGTCCCCATGACCCAAGGTGATCATCAAACTACGTCCTCCCGCTCGAACCCGTTGTATCAGTAGGGCCCGACATACCGGGCGGAGGGCAGCCGTGAGGGGTAGACACTGCTACAACTCACCGTTCATCAGGCGGGGCGCGGCGGCAGTCATTGCGACGGGGCAGGGTCACGACTGCCTGCCAGACAAGGTCGGCCCGAAGCGGGGTTGCCGCGCCTCCGTGTCGTTGATCCCCTGCGCCCAGTGGAACCGGCTTGCTCAGGCCCATGCTCTCGCCTCCACGGCAAGATCACGCTCGATCCAGGATCGAGTGCCTTCCAGCCCCCTTGGGAAACCACTCGATCCTGGATCGAGCGTGATCTTCGTTCGGAAGTGGCGTGCACGCTCATCGGCTACATCCGCGCGCCGAGGAGGTGGATGGGATGAGTGCCGCCGTCACGAACATCACCGACTCAGATCGCCGCTGGATCAGGCGGCGAACCGCCGGACGTAGACAACCCGCTCAGCTGCGCGGTGCGGGGTCACCTCTGCCCATGCGTGTTCGCGCTGGGCAGCGCCTTGGTGAGCACGATGAACTCCGGCGCGTTCTCCCAACCGGGTCGCAACCGGGCCTGCTGCGTCCAGCCCCACGAGTCGTAGGCGCGCAGGGCGATCGCGTTGTCGGGACGGACGAGCAGGGTGGCGCGCTTCTCGGTACGGCCACTGAGCAGCCGGTCGTGAAGTGTTCGCGCCACACCTTGGCGTCGCGAGTCGGCGCGCACCAGTAACTCGCTGATCGCGAAGGTCCGTCGCCCGTCCTCCTCGGTGAAGCCCGGAGGAACGTCGCCTCGGATTCCCTCCCACCAGCGAGTCCTTGGTGACAGCGGGAATCCGTAGATGTAGCCCACGAGGCTTCCGCCGACTTGAGCGGTGACCACCGTCCAGCCGGAAACCTTTATGTGTCCGGCAAGCTGCTGTCGGTAGCGTTCCTCGTTGTAGAACGCTCCATCGTCGGCATGGGCGTCGAGGTATACCTCGACCAGTTCGTCGGTCAGGGCTTGTGCCTCGGCGGCGTTGTGGTGCCGAAGCCCCAGTTCGTTGCTCATCTCTGGAAAGCCGTTCTGTATGCATCGACAAACTCGCGTGCCGGGGCTGACCGCTCACGACCGAGGTGCGATTTGACCTGAGCGAGATGTCGCATGGTCCGTCCTGAGTTGAGCGCCTTGACCTCCGGCAGCGTTCGCAGCCCTGTATGTGCAGCCGAATGGGTGTCACCACACCGGAGCTCGGCTTCGGCAAGGCGAACGGTGTAGTAGATGTGGTTACGGCGGTGACCGGCGGACGGCCTGCTGCTGATGGCCCGAAATGACTCCGCAGCGCGGGCCGGCTTGCCGAGAGCCAGATGCGACAGCCCCTGGATGCCGGTGAGCTCTTGGGTGGTGACGAACTGAAGAAACGGCAGATCGTCCTCGTGCGGACCATGGTCGAACTCGTGACGCGCTTTCGTCATCTCTCGGTTGAAGCCGCCTATGTCGTTCAGATGTGCGTAGGCGTGGGCTGTGCGCAGCCGCAACAAGGTTCTCAGACGGGCTGTAGCCCAGCCTCGGGAGGCACGTAGCCCAGCCTCAGCGCAGTGCAGCGATTCGGCAGGGTGGTCTTCGCGAGTCAACAAGGACAGACACGCCAGCGCACGAACCTCTTCGTGAGGGTCGTCGGCGATCCTGGCCCGAGTTATGGCGTCATTCAGGTACGGACGTGCGTGCTGGCGGCGGTTTGCGTCGACTGCAAGCCAGGCAACTTGGTTGGCAAGGTCGGCCAGCCCGGATTGGAGAGCGTCCCCGAAGCCGCGACCGTAGTGGGAGCTGGCCGCCCAAGCCGAGAGGCGGGTGTGGATTCTCATCGCCACATCGCACAACTCATCTGCGCCCAGCGCGGCGTCTGCCTGTCTGAACCGCTCGACCAAGGAGCCGGCGAGACGGATGTGCTCCATGCCGATGGAGTCGATCTCCCGGTCAGCCTTCGTCAATGTGTCGAGCAGACCGTTCCCCGCGAGGCCAGCAAGGGCGGCCAGGGTGGTAAACCGGCGGCGATCCGTGGTGCCACCTCCTTCGTCGGGGGTCGCCTCCAGAGTAGTTGGCATAACGGCGGGGTCCGTGGTCCCCGGACGCTCGTCGGACGTGAACTCGGCTGCGAACTGCCGTGTCTGCATCCCCGGCCTGCTCAGGGGAAGGCTGAACCAGAGTTGAGCCTCAGGAATCCTCAGCAGGGTCGCCCAATGTGAGAGTCGGTCGAGGTGCACCAACTGCGGGCCGTTCTCTACGCGGCTGAGTTGTGCTTGCGTGATGCCCAACCAGCCCGCCACCACGGCCTGAGGCAATGCCGCTCGCCCGTGGTACGGGTGGTGTCGGTACGCCCGGATCACCCGCCCGAGGTGTCGATCGGCGAGAGCCCCTCGCAGCGGTGGGTGCGACCAGAACGAAGTGGGCACCTCCGGCGGCGCGCTGAGTCGATCGCGTTCAGCGGCGTGGCAGGGCGCGCATCGGCCGCTGTCGTTGTCGCGGGCCAAGCGTCCCCCGCAGCGGGGACAGTTCGCAGGTGTCACCGGCAACCTCGCCGTTCGCGGGTGGCTGTGTCCGTTGCGCTCCATCGAGCCTAACCATTCAAACCGTTTCGTGGGCGCGCGGTATGCGCGCCACGTATATCGACCATTCTCACGGTGTCATGTCGTCGGAGCATGGTCGGACTCAGCCTGCGTGGAGACCATCCGACGGAAGGAGCAGGATGCTCACCATCGACCGAGTCAGCACTGGCCGGACGCTCGTCTCCGAGAAGCTGTTCGCCCGGCTGACCGCCCGCATCGTCCGCGACCATCCCGAACTGGCCGCCGACCTGCCGGCCCGGATCCTGGATCAGGCCCTTGCCTTTCTCGTTGCCTGCGCCGTCAACGACGAATCGCTCGGTCCGAGTGGCCTGGTGGACATCGGCTGGCACACGTTCATCCTGCACACACGGGAGTACGCCGAGTTCTGTCAGGTCGTCGCCGGTCGGTTCATCCATCACCAGCCTGAACCTGACCCGGAGGGCTCACGCCGTTCTGGACCCGAGCCGATCGGCGCTCCGATCTCCCGGACGGTCGCTGCCATCGTCGCCGCCGGCTTCGCAGTCGACCATGAGCTATGGGGTGGCACATCTGCGGAGTGCAGTCAGTGCCACGCCGGCTGCCACGACAGCCCGACCCGCTGATCCGTCCGGGGCGGCGGTCTCGGGCTTACGCTGGCCAGGACCGCCGCCCGGAAGGCCACCGATGCCGCACCACCGCCACCACTGGCACGACCTCCCCGGCTCGCTGCGTCGGGAGGTCGAGCGGCATACCGGCGGTACCGTTCAGGCCGAGATCGTGTCGGACGGGGCCTCCTGTGAACTCGCCGTCACGCTCGAGACTCCCTCAGGGCGGGTGTTCTGCAAGGGTGGGCAGGCCGACGGCCGGACTGCGTGGCTCTATCGCAAGGAAGCCCGGATCAACCGATGGCTTCCCGACGTCGTACCCCGCCTCCGCTGGACAGTCGAGCGCGACGGCTGGCTTCTGCTCGGCTTCGAGCACGTGCCCGGCCGCTACCCGAGGCTGGCTCCCGGCTCCCCGGATCTGGATGCCGTCGCCGACCTGTTGGCCACCCTCTCCCGCGAGCTGACGCCCTGCCCGCCGGTCGAGGTGCAGCCGTTCACCGCACGGTGGCGTGGGCTCATCGCTCCGGAGTTGGTCGACGGGGACACTCTGCTGCACACCGACATGACACCTCGGAACTTCCTGTTCGGCGACCGGCTCCGGTTGGTCGACTGGTCCGCCCCCTGTCGAGGCGCGGCCTGGATCGACACCGCGTTCATGCTGGTCCGCCTCATCCGTGCCGGGCACAGCCCCGCCGATGCCGAACGCTGGGCCGCCCGAATCCCCGCCTTTGTCGAAGCCGACGCGAAGGCGGTTACTGCGTTCGCCGCAGCCCTGGCCGACCTCTGGGAACGGGCGCAACGTACCGCTCCGGCCCCTCATCGCGGACCGCTTCTCGATGCCGCCCGCCAGTGGCACACGCATCGCATGAGCCGGCAACCAGCCAGCACCTGATCTGCATCACCGTACGTATGCGGATCGTGCATGCGCGTCACGATCATCGCTGCATACCAGCACACCTGAGCTGAGTCGACAGTGGGCGCAGGGCCCGGGGCGGGTGCTGGGCGCCGGTGGCGTCGACCCGAACGACGCGTACCGACCCCGCCCGCCTCGGTGCCGCACCACATGAGCGAACGAGCGTGCCGAGGCCGCCGTACGTGAACGCCGAGCAGGAGGTAGCGCAGCGATGATCTACGTGACCGGGGAACGCCTCCAGTCGCACCACGTCCGGGCCGTCGACTTCGGCCGGCGTTGGCGGGGACTGGATCCGGCCCAGGTGTACGACTACCTCGACCGGGTGGCCGACGAGCTGGATCGCCTGCAACGGCAGCTCGTCACGGCGAACACCGAGGCCGAGCGGGTCCGGCAGGCGTTGCGACAGTGGCAGTCCCGGCAGACCGAGAACCGGCAAGGCGTGAGCCGGCAAAGCGAGAACCGGCAAGGCGAGGGCCGGCAGACCGAGAGCTGGCAAGGCGTGAGCCGGCAAAGCGGCAGTCGGCGCACCGAGAACCGGCAGGCATGGCGCGCACACCCGGTGGGGGAGCGCCGGTGACCGAGGCGGCGGCACGGGCGGCGGTCACCCGGTGGCTGCGGCTCGTGCAGGCGGATGCGGAGCTGTCCGCGTACCTCATCGGGGTCGATCTGGACCGGCTCGCCGCGCACCTGATCCGGCAGCTCGTGGGCGGCGGGCCGGTGTTGGAGGGGTGGCCTGGGCTGCCGGAGGCGTCGCGGCGGCGGGCCGGCGACTACCTGGCGGGAGCGCTCGCGACCGGCGGCCCTGCGGTGATCGACGAGGTGGCGACCGAGTTCCGGGCCAGTCTGGCGGGGCGGTGCCCGCTACCGGCATCGGAGCTGGCGCTCGTCGTCGCCGCCCTGGCCCGGCTGGTCGGCGGCGGCGGTGACCGGGCCGAGCGGTGGGCGCTGCTGGCGGTACTCGGCCGGGTCCACCATCGGCATCGGCTGCGCCCCGAGCACGGTCCGTTGATCGGCGCCGCCCTGGCGACGGTGGCACCGCGCCTCTGTCCACCGCCGGTCGACGTCGGCTGGGAGCGCCGGTGGCGGCGGGCCTGGGCGCTCGTCGTGCGCGCCGCCGGGCGGATGGGCGACGGGCCGGCGTTCTGGTCGGCCGAGGTGACCGGCCGTGACCTGTCCGCCGAGGGCATCGCCATGCTGACGGTACGCCCGTGGCACCCGCTGCCGTTCCGGCCCGGCCAGGCGGTGCCGCTCTGCCTACCGCAGCATCCGGGCCGATGGCGCTGGTACTGCCCGGCCAACGCCCCACGTCCCGACGGCACCGTCGAGCTGCACGTCCGCGCGGTGGCCGCCGGCACCGTCTCCCGCAGCCTCGTCCACGAGGTACGCCCCGGCGACCCGCTCCACCTCGGCCCACCCGTCGATGTCGGCCTCAGCCTGCCGACTGTCTCGCCGTCGGTCCCTCGCCGGGACCTGCTGCTGGTGGCCGGTGGCACCGGGCTGGCCCCGCTGCGCGCCCTGGTCGAGCAGGTCGCCGCCGCACCGGGCGGCCGGCGGGTGACCCTGATCGTCGGCGTACGCACCGTCGCCGACCTCTATGACGCGATCACCCTGGACAAGCTCGACCAGGCGCATCCCTGGCTGACCGTCGTGCCGGTCTTCTCCCACGACCCGTCGGTCACCCCTGCGGAGCAGGGCGATGCGCTCACCCTCGGGCTTTTTCACTACCGGCCCGGCCAGGATGTCTACGTCTGCGGTCCGCCCGCGATGCTCGACGTTGCCCGGCGACGACTTCCCCGCGCCGGGATACCCGTCGATCGGCTTCATCTTCCGGACCGGCTCCCGTGGAGATGACCCTGGATCGGCAGAGGGATCGGCAGAACCGGGCGGCATTCATCAAGTTGCGCTGATCGATAACGTGGGTAGCGGCAGGGCAGGCTGCGACACGATGTCTGCCGACGGTAACCGGGGGAGAGGTCCGATGGCCGACCTGTTCGATGAGCTGCGCGACACGGTGGCCGACGAGTTGCGGCCGTACGGGCAGTACCTGGCGATGCGGGGTGCCCTCCCTGGCGAGCAACGCTTCGCCGCACCGGAGATCGCCCTCGCCGCGGTGTCGCTGATCGGCTGGGTGGTGAGTGCGTACGCCACGGGTTTTCTCGAGGAGAAGGCCAGGATGCGCGCCAATCCTCCGGAGTCTGCGCCGGAGTCCGAGGAGGACGCGGTCCGGGCCGCCCTCGACGAGATCCACAAGTGGGGTCGACCACGGGTGCGGGTCACCGTGGACGAGGAAGGTCTGGTGGAGGAGCTGCGCAGACTCGGCCTCACCCGCCGGGCGGCGAAGCAGGCCGCCCCGAACCTGGCCGCGACGCTGGCCGAGCGCCTCAACGATGCCCTCAATGACTAGTCGCCTGGAACACCTGGTCCGCGGCGAGCTGGCACCCGGTGTCCCGGTCAGCGGCCCGAGCGGCGATGACATGATCGTCGCCGCCGTGGAGTTGCTGGCCGCCACCCAGCTCTCCGGCGAGGAACGTGAGTGCTCGGCCGAGTGGGTCCTGCACATCCGGCGGCTGTTGGGGGAGGGCCTGGACCTACGGCGTACGCCCGGGCGGGACTGGCTGGCGGCGATGCTCACCTATCCTGGGCCGATCACCGACTGGATCGAGGCGCTGCACAACGGGTTCCGTCACCTGCTGCGCGCCCGTCAGGCGATCGGCCCGGTGCTCGATCCGCTCCTCGACGAGGTCTGGCTGACCGCGTGCGATGCCGGACGCGGCGGGGAGAGCCACGCGAACTTCGGCGGTGTGACGGCGCTCGCGCGGGAGGATCCCGCCCGCTACATCGGGCGCTACCTGGACTTCGGCGTCTTCTCCACGTTCGCTCTGGCTTACGCGTCGGCGGCCGCTCTGGCTCGTACGGCCGATGCCGAAGCGCTTGCGGACCGCGCGTTCGACCTGTGGAAGCTCGCCGACGAGAAGGTGAAGGTGGCACGCCGCTCGCCCTTCTACGCCGACGTGCTGGCCGCCGCGTACGAATGCTGCTTCCGCTATACGGAAGCGAAAGTCCTGCTCAGGTGGTCGATCGCCCGCCAGGAAGAGTCGGGCACCCCGGTCGAGGACGAGCTGCGGAGGGAGGTCCAGATCGTCGAGGAACTTCGAGCCGCGATGGCGGACGCCTCGCGCGCGAACTACTTCGCCCGTATGCCGAGCATCTTGAGCTCGCTACGCCTGTACATGGATGCCACCGCCGACCCGCGCCAGGTGGTTACCGCCGCGATCGAGCAGGCGTCCGTGGCGAACCCGCTCTTTCCCCAGCGCGTCGTCGAGCTGTGGCACCGCGAGGCCGCCGCCGTACCGCCTTCGAGGGAGATGCCCAAGCTCGTGGCCCGGCGCGTCGAGGCGGCACTCCCGGCCGCCTTCGACGATCCGTTGACGGTACGGACCGGCCTGGCCATCCAGCACCGTCAGCAGTAGCCGCCCGTTGGCGGCCGACTCTCGCCGGGCCGTGAGCAGGTTCCGCGAGCACGCGCCGCGACCGCACTCGACCGTTGGCCAGGTGGCGGCGATCCGTTGATGCATTCAGCTCGACAGTGCCCGCAGCCGGCATCTGACCGCTTCGGCCCGTCACTTCTCCTGTGCACTTCCGGTGGCTGGGCACGACGAGTGAACTGATCAACCAGGACGGTCCGTACTGATGGTCATGCGGACGACGGAGTTGGTGGCCTGCTCGCGCAATGCGATCGACTGGCTCGGGCCGGCCGGGGTGCGTGGGGTGGTGCACCGCTGGATGCGTCTCGTGGCGGCCGACGCGGAGCTGGCGCCGTACCTGCTGGGGATCGACCGGCCGCGACTCGCCACCCGCCTCGCGGCCGAGCTGACCCCGGCCCTGGGCGGTCCGGTGAGGTCGATCGGGTCGGTCGGCGGGGTGTGGCGGCGGCTGGGGTTGACCACGGAGCAGCACTGGCGGGTGCTCGACTACCTGGCGGCGGTGCTGTGGCGGCTGGACCTGCCGGTGGACACGATCACCGCCGTGCAGCGCGTCGTGGGCGCGGAGCGCGGGTAGGCCGACGTCCGCGCGCCGCGCGGCGAGCGGACCGCGGCCGGCCCGGGCCGTGGGGCGTGAGCACGCGCAGG
>NZ_JBITKL010000001.1:74321-107088 GCF_044460945.1 Micromonospora sp. NPDC049903 | reverse complement strand
GGGCGTCCGGGGGGGGGGGGGGGGGGGGGGGGGGCCCGGGGGGGGGCCCCCCCCCCCCGGGGGGGCGGGGGGGGGGGGGGCGGGGGGGGGGGCCCCCCCCCCCCCCCCCCGGGGGGGGCCCGCCCCCGCCCCACGGCCGGGTCAGTGGCGCTTGAGCAGGCGCAGGGCCAGTCGGACGGCGGCACCGAAGGCGAGTACGGTGCCGGGCAGGGCGACGCCGTACGCGGCCCAGAGGTGCCCCTCGTCGGTCCAGGCGAAGAAGGCGGCGATGCCGAGCTGGACGGCGACCAGGGCGGCGACCAGCTCCGCGCCGGTGGTGCGCCAGAAGGGTACGCGTCGCTGCGGCTCGTGCTCGGCGAGGTCGCGGGCGTACTCCTCGACCGGGCCGAACTCGGCGGTGGGGGTGCCGCCGGCGGCGGCCAGGTGGTCGTGGGCCTCGCGGGCCAGGTCGGCGGCGCGCTCGGCCGGGAGGTCGTAGCGGCCGACCAGCAGGCCGGACAGGCGGCGGTACCAGGCGGCGGGGTCGTCGTCGGGTGCGGTGCGCGGGGTGGGCGGGACGTAGTCGACCGGCTGCTTCGGGGCGGCCGGTTGCCGGGTCATCAGCCAGAGCAGGAGCAGTGCGGCCACGACGATGCCGAGCACCGGGATGCGGGCGGCCGGCTCCTTGGGCAGGAGCACGAAGCTCAACGCGCCCAGCACGACGAAGAGGCCGACCAGCGCGAACGACCAGATGGCCAGTTTTGGGCGCCCGGCGGCGCGCAGCGCGTTGGGGACGGCGCAGGCGGTGAAGCCCAGGCAGACCATGATCAACCCGGCCAGGCCGGCGGGTGTGGTGGTGAAGGTGAGGGTCCCTTCCAAGACTGCGTAGAAGATCGTGGCGCCCGGCCCAGCACGACCAGGGCGAAGACCGAGCCGCTCAGGTAGTCGGCCGGGAGCATGCCGTTGCGGTCCACGTTCTCCCGCAGGTGTGCCGGTTGTTCGGCCGCCGCGGTCAGGGCGAACTCCTCCGGGTCGCCGAAGGCGTCGTACGGGCTCTGGCCGCTGAGTTCGCAATGGGTACGGACGTCCGCGATGATCGGGTTCGCCAGGTGATGGCCGACGCCCTGGTCGCTGAGGGCGAGCCGGGTCGGCAACTCCCAACGCTCGAACGGCTCCGTCATCTCGTGTCCTCTCCGGTTGCGGTCAGGAGTCGGTCGAACGCCGCGGTGAACTCGCCCCAGCGGGCGCGCTCCTCCGCCAGGCGTTGCCGGCCCGCCGTGGTGATCGAGTAGGCCTTGCGTCCGGGCCCGCGTTCGCCGGGCAGCCAGTCGGAGCACACTGCCCCGTCGGCCTCCAGCCGGCCCAGCACCGGATAGAGCGCGCCACCGCGTACGGCGTCGAGGCCGTGATCGGCCAGTCGCTGCGCGAGGGCGTAGCCGTGCCGTTCGCCCTCGGTGAGAACGGCCAGGACGGCCAGCCCCAGGCTCGCGCGGAGCCAACCTGTCGCCGGGTCGACTGTGGCACCCATCGTTCGTTGCACCGCCTTCCGAACTAGTCGCTTCGGGAGGGTATTCCGTCAGCCCAACTAGTTCTATCTCAGACTAGTTGGATTCGGCAAGTAGTCGCGGGACCGGGCGGTGACGAGGAACACCGGTCTGCCGGCCGCTAAACGGGCGGCGGAGTGTCGGCGGTGGGGGCTAATCTGCGCTGCGGGCATCGCCCCTTCCGCACGTCGGGCCGGTCCATTGGCACCGCGTCGGCCACCACCGCTCGTCCTTCGGTCAGATCCGACAACAGGAGACTTCGTGGCACAGCAATCTGTCGCGGCACCGCAACCTGTCCCGACATCGGACAAACTCGACGCCGCGGTGCTCAAGGTGGCTGGCGTCGTCGTGCTCGGTGCGATCATGTCGATCCTCGACGTGACGGTGGTCAGCGTCGCGCTGCCGACCTTCCAGAGCGAGTTCGACGCCTCGTACGCCCGCGTCGCGTGGACGATGACCGGTTACACGCTGGCACTGGCCACGGTCATCCCGCTCAGCGGATGGGCCGCCGACCGGTTCGGCACCAAACGCCTCTACATGATCGCGTTGGCGCTGTTCACCATCGGGTCCGGCCTCTGCGCCACGGCGGACACCATCGGGCAGCTCATCGGATACCGGGTGCTCCAGGGGCTCGGCGGCGGCATGCTCATGCCGATCGGCATGGCGATCATGACCCGGGCGGCCGGCCCGAACCGGATCGGCCGGTTGATGGCCGTGCTCGGCATCCCGATGCTGCTCGGCCCGATCAGCGGCCCGATCCTCGGCGGCTGGCTGATCGACGTGGCGAGCTGGCACTGGATCTTCCTGATCAACCTGCCGATCGGTGTGGTCGCGCTGATCTACGCACAGCTTGCGCTGCCGAAGGACGCCGCACAGCCCTCCCAGTCGTTCGACTTCGTCGGCATGCTGATGCTCTCGCCCGGTCTGGCCCTCTTCCTCTACGGCGTCTCCACGCTGCCCGAGACCGGCACCTTCGCCGAGCCGGAGGTCTGGGGCCCGATGCTGGTCGGCGCCGTGCTGGTGGTGGCGTTCGTGTTCTACTCCTTCAAGCCCAAGCACCCGCTGCTCGACCTGCGGCTGTTCAGCAACCGCCGGCTGACCGTCGCGGCGGTGACCATGTTCGTCTTCATCATCGCGTTCATGGGCGCCGGGCTGCTCTTCCCCAGCTACTTCCTCCAGGTGCGCGGTGAGTCGACGCTGCACGCCGGTCTGCTGATGGCACCACAGGGCCTCGGCGCGATGGTCACCATGCCGATCGCCGGCATGCTCGCCGATAAGGTGCCGGTCGGCCGGACGGTGCCGTTCGCGTTGGCGCTGATCCTCGCCGGGTTCTTCACCTTCACCCAGCTCGACGCGGACACCTCGTACGTGCTGCTCTGCGGCTCGCTGTTCGTGATGGGCCTGGGCATGGGCGGCACGATGATGCCGATCATGACCTCGGCGTTGAAGACGCTGACCGGGCACGAAGTCGCGCGGGGCTCCACGCTGGTGAACATCCTCCAGCAGATCGGCGGTTCGGTCGGCGCGGCGGTGATGTCGGTGATCCTCACCAACGAGTTCAACAAGTCCCAGCCGATCCCGGGCCTGACCGGCCCGAACGGCGAGCCGGTCACCGAGGCCGGGTTGGCGATCGCCGCCCAGCAGCGGCCGGAACTGGCCCAGCAGGTGCCCGACCCGTCGATCATCGAGCGCGGTCTCGACTTCGCCGCCAACTCCTTCGCGACCACCTTCTGGGTGGCGTTCGCCCTGGTGGCGGCGACGTTCATCCCGGCCGCGTTCCTGCCCAGGCGGCGGGAGCGGTCGCACCTGCTGGACGACCAGCCGGGGGAGCAGCCCGGCGAGGCGCCCCGGGCCCCGGTCATCGTGCACTGAGCGCACCGGGTCACCGCTGACCACTCGAGACCGCTGGCACGTGTGCGGCCACCCTGAATCGGGGTGGCCGCACCCGACCGTTGCGGGAACTGCTCGTCCGAATCGCCCGGCCGCACCGTCGCACGCCGCGCCTCAGCCCGTGTCGCCGCAGCCCCCATCCCCCGACGCCGCGCGCCCGCACCCCGCACCGCGTCGGCACCCTGCACCGCGTCGGCCCCCCGCGTCGCGCGCCCGCGCCGCGCCTGTGCGCCCGCATCCCGCGCCGCGCCGCGTGCCATGCGCCGTATGTCACGCACCGTGCGCCGCACTCGCATGCCGCGTGCCGCGCAAGATCGCGCTCGATCCAGGATCGAGTGGTCTCGTCGTGTTCGTGAAGCCACTCGATCCTGGATCGAGCATGGTCTTGGGTGGTCAGCCCATCGGTTGCGGTAGGTCGGGCCGACCCTTGCGGCGCGCCCGACCTGTCCGGCCTTGCCGGTGGGCGGCGGATCGGCACGACGGGGCCGGTGCCCCTGGCAGTCGGGTGCGGCGCGCCAAACGGCGGTTGGGTGCGGCGCGTCAGGCGGTGGTGCGTACGGCGGTAGGGTCGCGGGACGCCGAATGGGGGTGGGGACGATGCTGCCGCAGTTGACGGTGCCGCCGGGGATCGAGGCGGAACGGGTGATCACGACCGTGCTGGCCGACCTGCGGTCCGGCGAGCACCGGGGTGTGGTGGTCGACTCGCCACCCGGGGCGGGCAAGTCCACGCTGGTGGTGCGGGCTGCCGTCGAGCTGGCCGGCACCGGTGAGCCGTTGATGATCATCGCGCAGACCAACGAGCAGGTCGACGACCTGATCGACCGGCTTGCCCGGAAGGCGCCCGAGCTGCGGATCGGGCGGCTTTCCGCCGGGGACTACCGGCCGTCGGAGCGGGTGAGCGCACACGACCAGGTCCGGATCGCCGCGAAGGTCACCGACCTCGCCGCCTCGGCCGTGGTCATCGGTACGGCCGCAAAGTGGGCCACGGTCGCCGAGGGCTCGTGGCCGTGGGCGATCGTGGACGAGGCGTACCAGATGCGCTCGGACGCGTTGCTGCGCGTGGCCGGCAGGTTCGAACGGGCGTTGTTCGTAGGTGACCCCGGGCAGCTCGATCCGTTCTCCACCGTCGAGACCGGCCGGTGGGCGGGGCTGACCTGGGATCCGATGCAGTCGGCGGTGGCCGTGCTGCTGCGGCACAACCCGCAGTTGCCGGTGCACCGGCTGCCCGTGTCGTGGCGGCTGCCGGCCTCGGCCGCCCCGGTCGTGTCGCGGGCGTTCTACCCGTTCACCGAGTTCCGTGCCGGCACGGTCGCCACCCAACGGGCGCTGCACTTCACCGAGACGGGGTCGGGCGATGCCCTCGACCGGGCGGTGGAGTTGGCCGCCGCCGACGGCTGGGCGCTCTATGAGCTGCCGGCCCGGCACACCCTGCGTACCGACGCCGAGGCCGCCGCCGCGTGTGCCGCGCTCGCCCTGCGGGTGCTGCGGCGCGGTGCGGTCGCGATCTGCGAGCAGTCGCCCGGCGGCGCGCCGGTGACGGCGGACCGGATCGCCGTCGGTGCCGCGCACCGCGACCAGGTCGCGGTGATCCGGTCGCTGCTGGGCGAGGCGGGAGCGGGCATCACCGTGGACACCGCCAACCGGCTCCAGGGCCGCGAGTACGAGATGACGATCGTGCTGCACCCGCTCTCCGGCCGCCGCGACGCGACCGCCTTCCACCTGGAGTCGGGGCGACTCTGCGTGCTCGCCTCCCGGCACCGGCAGGCCTGCGTGGTGGTGGCCCGCGCGGGCATCGGCGAGCTGCTTGACGCTCACCCGTCGACCGAGGCGCCGCAGCTGGACGTGCCGGTGAAGTTCCCCGACGGCTGGGAGGCCAACCAGGCCGTCCTCGCCCACCTGGCGGCGCTCGGCCCGGTCGGCCCCGACGCGTGACCTCGGGCGCCCCAACCCGGCAGCCGGTCCCGCCCGGCACCACCGCCGGTCAGGCCGTCGTCGGGCAACCCGCCGTGGGCAGGGCCGCCGTGGGTCGGCGGGCCGAGGCCGACCAGCGCGGTGCCGTGGCCGATCGGTACGGGTCTGTCGGTCGTGTCGGCTACCGTCGGGTGCCATGAGGGCGCGGCCCAGCGGCGTGATGATCGGACGGGACCATCCCGCCGGTCTGCTGCGCGCCGAGGTCGACCGGGCCGCTGCCAGCCACGGTGGGCTGGTCCTGGTCACCGGTGAGCCGGGGATCGGCAAGACGACCCTGGTCACGTCGGCCGCCGACGAGGCCCGCCGGCAGGGTGCGCTGGTGCTCGGGGCGGCCTGCTGGGACTCGGCAAGCGCGCCCGGCTACTGGCCCTGGGTGCAGGTGCTGCGCGGTCTGCGCCGGTCGCCGGAGGACTGGGCGGTGGCACGCGAGTCGGCCGAGCCGGCGTTGCGGCTGCTGCTCGGCGAGGTGGATCCCACGCCGAGGTCGCACGGCTCGGCGCTGATGACGCCGGTCACCACGAGCGCGGACGGGCTGCTGCCGCCGACGGTCGGGCACGGTGACGGTGACACGGCCGAGCGGGAGGCGTTCGCGCTCTATGACTTGGTCACCGCCGCCCTGGTCGCGGTCTCCCAGCGCCGGCCGGTGCTGGTGGTCCTGGACGACCTGCACTGGTCCGACGCGGCGTCGGTGCGGCTGCTGCGGTTCGCCGCCCAGCACACCTGGTTCGAGCGGTTGCTGCTGGTCGGGACGTACCGGGACGCGGAGGTGGAGGCGGAGGACCATCCGCTGCGGCCGCTGCTGATGTCGCTGGTGGCCAAGGCCACCCCGATCACCCTCACCGGCCTGTCCCGGGACGAGGTCGGCGCGTTGATGACCCGCACCGCCGGCCGGGAACCGGATCCGCACTGCGTCGACGACGTGTACCGGCGTACCGGCGGCAACCCGTTCTTCGTGGAGCAGACCGCCCGGCTGTGGCACTCCGACGGGCAACTGGCCGGCATCCCGCCCGGCGTACGCGAGGTGGTGCGGCGGCGGCTCGACCGGTTGCCCGCCGAGGTGGTCGACGTGCTGACGGTCGCCGCGGTCCTCGGGCGGGAGTTCCACGCGGCGGTCCTGGCGGCGAGTGCCGGTCGGCCACCGGCCCGGCTCGACGCCCTGCTGGACGTGGCGGTGACCGCGCGGCTCGTGCTCTCCGGCGGCGACGGCCGGTACACCTTCGCGCACGACCTGGTCCGCGAGACCCTGTACGACGGTCTCGCCGAGAGCGAGCGCCGGGTGCGGCACGCCGCCGTCGTCCGCGCCGTCGATGAGCACGCCGCGCTCGGCGAGTGGCTGATCCCGGCCGACCTGGCCCGGCACGCCTGGCTCGCCGACGGGCACCTGGAGGCGTACCGGCGCGCGGAGTTGCTGCTCGCCGCCGCCCGTGACGCGGCCTGCCGGTTGGCGCTGGAGGAGTCGGCCGTGCACCTGCGCCGGGCGGCGACGGTGGCGACGGACTCGTCCCAACGGATCAAGATCATGATCGAGCTGGTCGACCGCCTCTTCCACACCGGCGGCCGGGACGAGGCCGACCAGATCCTCGCCGAGACCGCCGCCCTGGCGCTGAGCACCGACGATCCGGCGCTGCTGGCCCGCTTCGCCCTCAACGTGCACCGGCACCGCCAGACCAATTCTCGGATCGCCGTCGACGCCGAGGGGTTGGTCCGCGAGGCGTACCGGCGGCTGGTCGGCGAGCCCGCCGAGGTGGCCCCGGTCCGACGGTTGGAAGCCGACCTGATCACCGCCACCGAGGCCCTCGCCCGCCGGGTGCACGACGACGACGCGCTCGCCTTCAGCCTGTGGGCCCGGCACGACGCCACCTGGGGGCCGGGCACCGCAGCCGACCGGGTCGCGATCACCGCCGAGATCCGCGAGGTGGCTCGGCGCGGCGGTGATCGGGAGACCGAGCTGTGGGCCACCTCGCTGCGCTGGGTGGCGTTGCTCGAACTCGGCGATCCGCGCTACCAGGACGAGCTGACCGCCTTCGTGACCGCCGCCCGGCTGACCGGCCGACCGCGCCACGAGATGGCGGCAGCCATCGACGGCGGGATCACCAGCGCCTTCCGTGGCGACTTCGCCGAGGCCGAGACCTGCTACTTCGAGCTGGGTGACCTCGACGAGTGGGAGCACGCCGACCACAGCTTCCTCGGCCACCACCTGCGCTGGTCATATCTCATGCTGCGGGGTGAGTTCGACGCGGCGGACGACCTGGTGGACGGGCTGGCCGACGGCGAGCACCCGCACCGGACGCTGCTGCGGGGCATCACCGCCGCCGAACGCGGTGACCACCGCACCGCCACCCGCATCACCGCTGAGCTCGACGCCGCCGGAGCCACGTTCACCGGCCCGGTCGCCCCGCTCTGGCTGCGACTGCGCGCCCAGGCCACGGTCGCCGACCCCGGGCGGTGCGCCGAGGCGCGACAGGCGCTGCTGCCGTACCAGGGTCAGTGGCTGGTCTCGTTGTTCGGCTGCGACCTCAGTGGCCCGGTGGACCACTGGCTGGGCGTGGTCGATGCCGCCGACCGGCGGTGGGACGACGCGGTCACCCAATTCACCGCAGCTCGCGACGCCGCCGACCGGATGGGCGCCCGGCCGTGGGCCCTGTTCGCCCGGGTGGCGCTCGCCGACGCCCTCGTCGCCCGAGGCCGCCCGGGGGACGCCGCCACCGCCGCCGCGATCCGGGCGACCGCCCGGGACGAGGCCCGCGACCTCGATCTGCCGCAGGTGCTCGCCCGGCTCGCCGACGACACTCCGCGCGGTCACTCGGCCCCGGCCCCGACGGGTACGCCGACCCGCCCGGCCCCGACGCCACCGGCCCCGGCGTACGAGTTCCGCCGCGACGGGGCGGTCTGGCGGCTCACCTACCAGGGCGTCACCGTGCACCTGCCGGACGCCAAGGGGCTGCACGACCTGCGGCTGCTGCTCGGTCGGCCCGGTGTCGACGTGCCCGCCGTCGAGCTGCTCGACCCGGCCGCCGGTCCGGAGCTGGTGGCGGCCCGGCGGATGGGTGGTGACGAGGTGCTCGACGAGGAGGCGAGGAACCGCTACCGACGTCACCTGACCCGCCTCGACGACGAGATCGACCGGGCGGCGAGCCGTGGCGACGAGTCGAAGGTGGCCGTGCTGGACGCCGAACGCGGTGCGTTGATCGCGCAGTTGCGGTCGGCCGCCGGGCTGGCCGGGCGGACCCGCCGACTGGGTGACGAGGCGGAGCGGGCCCGTAAGACGGTCACCGCCCGGATCAGGGACACTCTGCGCCGCCTCGACGAACGACATCCGCCGCTGGCCGGACACCTGCGCGAGACCGTCTCCACCGGTGCCGCCTGCCGTTATCTTCCCGGCGTGCCGGTGCCCTGGCGGCTGTGACCGGCCGGCTCCGGGAGCACCCTCCTGGGCGGGGGCGCTACCCGGAGCCGGTCCGGCGGTCGAGGGTCAGCGGCGGTTGTAGCGATACATCGTGAGGCTGCCGAAGACCACCACGAACAACACGCTCCAGCCGAAGGTCCACATCATGCTCGACGTGTCCGACGTGCCGCCCATCGCGGCGCGGACCGAGGACACCAGGTGCGTGATCGGGTTCGCCTTGACGAACGCCTGGAGCCAGCCGGGCATGGTGGACGGGTCGACGAAGACGTTGCTCAGGAAGGTCAGCGGGAACAGCACCATCATGCTGACGCCCATCACCGACTTCTCGTTGCGCATGATCAGCCCGAACAGCGTCCAGACCCAGGAGAACGCGAACGAGAAGACCACCAGCAGGCCGATCCCGGCGAGCACCCCGAGTAGCCCGCCCTCGGGACGGAAGCCGAGCACCAGTCCCAGGGTGAGGATCACCGTGGCGGCGAGGACGTAGCGCAGCACGTCCCCGAAGATCATGCCGACCAGGGCGGCGGGCCGCCACACCGGCAGCGTCCGGAACCGGTCGAAGATGCCCTTCTCGATGTCGGTGTTCAGCCCGACGGCGGTGTACATGGTGATCATCACGACGCTGGTCACCATGATGCCCGGCAGGAAGAACTGCAGGTAGTCACGCGGATCGCCAGCGAGCGCGCCGCCGAACAGGTACGTGAACATCAGCACCATGATGATCGGGAACATGGTGACGTCGAAGAGCTGCTCCGGCACGTGCTTGATCTTCAGCATGGCGCGCCAGCTGAAGGTCAGCGACGCCGCGAGCGGGCTCGGGCGGGGCGGGCGCGCCGCCGGTGCGAGCACCGTCGCCAACGCCTCCGAGGAGGGTACGTAGACCGACGGCGCCGGGCCGGTGGAGGTGGCGGTGTCGCTGCTCATCGGGCTGCCTCCAGCTCGTCGTCGCGCTCGGCGGTCGGCTCGGCGGGACGGTCGGTCAGGGCCAGGAAGACCTCGTCCAGGCTCGGCTGGCCGAGCGAGAAGTCGTCCACCACGATCCCGGCGCGGGTCAGCTCGCCCAGTGCCTTCGCGGCCTGCGCGCTGGCGTCGAGGTCGCTGCCGGCCTCGCCGACCCGCGCGGTGATCGCCACCGGGTCGGCGTCCAGTTGCACCGCCACGCCGAGCACGGCCTCCAGCAGTCGCTGCGCCTCGGGGCGCTGGTCCGCGTCCCGCAGCCGCAGGTGCACGGTGCCGGATCCGACCGAGGACTTGAGTTCGCCCGGGGTGCCCTCCGCGATCACCCGGCCGTGGTCGACCACCGCGATCCGCCCGGCCAGCTGGTCGGCCTCGTCCAGGTACTGCGTGGTCAGCAGCACGGTCGTGCCGTGTGCCACCACCGCCCGGACGATCTCCCACACCTGGTTGCGGCTGCGCGGGTCCAGCCCGGTCGTGGGCTCGTCGAGGAAGAGCAGGTCCGGGGTGCTGAGGATGCTGGCCGCGATGTCGATGCGTCGGCGCATACCGCCGGAGTACTTCTTGACCTGTCGCCCGGCCGCCTCGGTCAGCCCGAACGCGGCCAGCAACTGCGCGGCCCGCTCCCGTGCGGCCGGCTTGCGCAGTCCGAGCAGCCGGCCCAGCAGGACCAGGTTCTCGGTGCCGGTCAGGTCCTCGTCCACCGAGGCGTACTGGCCGGTCAGGCTGACCCGGGCGCGGACCGCTTCGGCCTCGGTGACCACGTCGTGCCCGAAGACCCGGGCCCGCCCGCCGTCCGGACGCAGCAACGTCGCCAGGATCCGGACCGCGGTGGTCTTCCCGGCCCCGTTCGGCCCGAGTACCCCGTACACGGCACCTGCGGGCACCTGGAGGTCGAGTCCGGCGAGCGCCCGCGTCTCACCGAACGACCGGGTCAGGCCCTCGGCCTCGATGGCGAGGCCGGTGGTGCGTCTATTCATGATCTCGGTGTTTCCTTCCGTTCGTCCCGTCGCCGTCCGCCTGCTACAACGACGTCGTCGTGCTACAGGCGCGAGACCACGGACAGCCGCCGCTAGATCCGATCTAGCGGCGGCTGTGGTGCGCCGGTTCGCCCGGGGTGGCGGAGCCACCAGACGGTCAGGCCGGAATGTAGTCGAAGGTGTCCGGGTGGGCACCCTGCCGACCGGCCTCGCCCCGGCCCAGCAGCGTGATCCGTTCCATGGTGGCGTCGTCCAGCGCGAAGTCGAAGATGCCGGCGTTCTCCTCGATCCGCGTCGGCGTGGTCGACTTGGGGAAGATCACGTCGCCCCGCTGGACGTGCCAGCGCAGCACCACCTGGGCCGGCGTCCGACCGACCTGCTCGGCGATGTCGGCGATGGTCGGGTCACCGAGCACCGCGCCCTGGGCGATCGGCGACCAGGCTTGGGTGACGATGCCGTTCTTCGCGCCGTACTCGCGTACCTCGTCGTTCGGGAAGTACGGGTGCGCCTCGATCTGGTTGACCGCCGGCACCACCTCAGTCTCGGCGGCCAGCCGTTCCAGGTGCGGCACCTGGAAGTTGGACACCCCGATCGACTTCGCCCGGCCGTCGGCGCGGAACTCCTCCAGCACCTTCCAGGTAGAGACGAAGTCGCCGTCGTAGCGGGTCGGCAGCGGCCAGTGGATGAGGAAGAGGTCGATGTAGTCGGTCCGCAGCGCGTCCAGCGTCGCCTGGAACGCGCTGCGCGCGTCGTCGGGCCGGTGGCAGGCGTTGCTCAGCTTGCTGGTGACGAAGACGTCCTCCCGGGCCACCCCGGCGGTGCGTACGCCCTGGCCGACCTCGGCCTCGTTGCCGTACATCTCGGCGGTGTCGATGTGTCGGTAGCCGACGTCCAGCGCGGTGCGTACCGCGTCGGCGGTGTCCTTCGGGTCGATCTGGAACACCCCGAACCCCAGCTGCGGAATCGAGTTGCCGTCATTGAGTGAAATGTCCGGAATCGTGCTTGTCATGGGGTCGACATACCCGCTGACCGGCCTCTTCTCACGTTCCAGGTCAGGCGTCAGAGGCGGCGCAGGGCGGTGGAGTTCAGGCGGTAGCCGATGGTGGCGTCCACGATCCGCTCGACCAGTTCCGCCTTGCGCAGTCCGCCGAGACCGCGCAGGCCGACCTGCGCGGCCAACTCCCGCAGCTCGCGTGTCGACCGCGCTGACAGGTACGCCGTGCCGTCGGCCCGGCTGGTCATGGCCGCCAGCCGGGCGGCCATCCGCGCCGCGTCGGCGGCCTCCGTCGCCCTCACGCGGGTTGCAGGTGGTCGAGGAACTCGGTGGCTAGCTGGCGCAGCTCGGCGCGGACGGCGGGCACGGTGACCCGGTCGCGCAGCACCACCGGCACCCCGCGCGGGGTGTTCGTGGCGTAGAGGGTGACGTTCTCCCGCAGCGCCGTCGGGAAGACCGGCAGCCCCAGGTTGCGGACCTGGTCCATGTAGCCCTGGTGGGTGGCGATCGGCCGCTGCGCGAGCAACTGGATCATCGTGAAGACCACGCCGGCCACGCCGGGGGCGACCTTCTGGTGTCGGCGTACGGTGGCGAACCGTCGGGCGTCGGCGTTGTACTGCTCGACCAGCTCCCGCACGTTGCCGTGCAGGTAGTCGATGCCGAGGGTGGACAGGTAGTCGGCCTTGGCCGGGATCACCAGATGGTCGCTGGCGATGATGGCGGACTGCGTGACCACGTTGAAGTTCGGCGGACAGTCGATCAGCACCATGTCGTACGGCTCCAGCCCGTCGGCGAGCAGCCCCTCGGCGAGCGAGCCGCGTACCCGGAACAGCTCGGCGTCGTACTCCTCGCCACCGGCGACGCTGCGGGCCAGGGCCAGGTCGATGTCGACCAGTTGCAGATGCGAGGCGATCAGGTCGAGCCGCCCGGCTCCCGAGAGCCGACTGTTCGCCGGACCGGGGGAGACTACCAGATCACCCAGAGTGATGGTGGTGTCGCCCTCGCGGAGGCCGTCGTACCACCGCTTGATGGTCCGGGAGTCGCGTAGCCGCTCCCGCCAGTCGTCCGGGTCGTAGAAGCCGAAGGTCAGGCTGGCTTGCGGGTCGAGGTCGATGAGCAGCACCTTCAGCCCTCGGTTGGCCAGTTCGGCTCCGAGGTTGGCGGTCACCGTGGTCTTGCCGACCCCGCCCTTGTAGTTGATTACGGACACCACGTACATCGACGTACCTCCCCAGACCTGGGAACGGTAGTCGGCCACCCTGGGTGAATTCGATCATCCGCGCGACTTTCCGTGTAGCACGTAACTACGTATGTTCGTATTATCGAGTCATGGCGGATGTGGAGGAACGGCTGGCGGCGCTGGAGGCGCAGGTCGCGGCGCTTGTCGAGCGACCCGGTGTGCCGACCGAGCCGGCCACCCCGGCGGCGGGCGCCTTCTGGGCCCTCGACGGACTCAAGCAGCGGTTGCCCGCCGAGAGCGCGGGTGCCGTGCTCTACACCGGCACCGTCCGGGTCGCCGGGCGGTCCTACGACTGGCAGTACGGCCGGGAGGTGGACGACCTGCTCGCCGGTGACTGGGCCGAGCTGCCCGGCATCCTCGCCGCCCTGGGCCACCCGGTGCGGCTGCGCCTGCTGCGGGAGATCCTCACCGGCCGGCAGAGCACCGCCGAGCTGGCCGACATCGAGGAGCTCGGCACCACCGGGCAACTGCACCACCACCTGCGTCAGCTCACCGCGGCGGGCTGGCTGCGCAGCACCGCGCGCGGCCGGTACGCCGTCCCCGCCGAACGGGTGGTGCCGCTGCTGGCCGTCCTCAGCGCCGCCCACCGCTGACCACCCCGACCGATACCGACCCCGACCGCTGACCACCCCGCACGGAAGGACCACCCCCATGCGTAAGCCGACCGCCGTCGCGCTGGTCGCCGGGATCCTCGCGGGTCTCGCCGGCCTCGCCGCGCAACCCCGGGAACCCCGGCTGACCGCGTCGACCACCGGTGACGCCGACCTCGCCGCCTCGGCCCGCGCCGCAGTGGCCGACCGGGACGGATACCGCGGTCTCGCCGTCGCGCTGATCGACGACGGCCGGGTCCGCACCGCCGGCCTCGGCGACCGTGACCGGGACGGCGCGCCGGTCGAACCCGGTACCCCGTTCGAGATCGGCTCGGTGTCGAAGGTGTTCACCGGGATGCTGCTGTCCCGGCAGGCCGAGGCCGGCGCGGTGCGGCCCGAGGACACCCTCGGCGCCGTCTGGCCGGCGGTCGAGGGTCCGGCCCGCGAGGTCACCCTGGCCGAGCTGGCCAGCCACCGGTCCGGCCTGCCCCGGCTCGACCTCGGCTCGGTGGGCGGATGGGTCCGGGTGCTCCGGGCCAACGTCGCCGCCGGCAACCCGTACGCCGGACTGGACACCGACCGGGTCCGGGCCGCCGCCGACGCGCACGCGCCCGGCGACGGCCGGGGGAGCGTCGGCTACTCCAATCTCGGTTCCGCGGTGCTCGGGCAGGCCCTCGCCGCCAAGGCCGGAATCGACTTCCCCGAGCTGGTCGACCGGGACCTGCTCACCCCGCTGGGCCTGACGGCGACCGTCCACGCCGCCGATCCCGACGCCCTGCCGGCCGGGCACGCGCAGGGTGCCCGTGGCAACGGACGGGTCGCGGACCCATGGACCGGCACCGGGTACGCCCCCGCCGGCATTGGCTACTGGTCCACCGCCGAGGACCTGGCCCGGCTGGTCGCCGCCACCGCCGCCGGCACCGCGCCCGGGGCCGACGCGCGCGACCCGCGCTTCGACGACGACGAGCGCACCCGCATCGGGTACGGGTGGTTCACCACCCGCTACGGCGACCAGGAGATCACCTGGCACAACGGTGCCACCGGCGGCTTCTCCTCGTACGTCGGGTTCGACCGGGCCACCGGGCGAGGGGTGGTGGTGCTGGGGAACACCGACAAGCGGGTGGAGCCGATCGGGCTGCGGCTGCTCGGCGTACCGCCGGATCAGGCCGGCAGTCCCACGCCGGCGCTGCCGGTCTGGGCCGGCGCGGGTGTCGCCCTGCTGTTCACCGTCATCGGTGGGCTGTCGCTGCTCGGTGTCGCGTACCGACCGGCGCTGGACCGGTTGACCGTGCTCTCCGCCGGGGCCTGGGCGGTGGCCTACCCCGCGCTGGGGCGTGCGCTCGGCGACTGGTCGGCGGTGCCCGGCTGGCTCTGGGCGGTCGGCCCGGCACTGAGTGCCGCCGGGGTGGCGTTGGTCGCGTACCGCTGGCGTGGGCTGCCGACGAACCGGGCCGCCGTGCCGTGGCGGCGGCTCGTGGTGACGGTCGCGTCGCTGGTCGCGGCGGCGGTGGCGGCGGTCGTCGTGCTCGGCTGAGCATGGCCTGCGGTCGATGCGCAGCTCCGCGGCGTTCGGCCGCGCCGCTTCGAGCTTGATCAAAGCTGTTAAAGTCCGCCCCAGTCCAGGCCGGCTGGGGAGGCGAGGATGGCACTGTCGTTCCGGGATGCGTTGTCGCAGATGCTCAAGGCGCGGTTCCCGATCCTGTACATCGAGTCCTCCGAGGAGCAGCGCGCGGTCGCCGAGGTCGCCGCCGTGGCCCACGACGCCGCGCTGGTGCGTACCCCGCGCGCGGTGTGGACCTGGTCGATGACCACCGGTCTGGTGCAGCCGGACGGCGGGTGGCGGACCGGCACCACGGACCCGGCCGACGCGTTGGACGCCGCGCTGCGGATCGACCAGCCGAGTGTGGTGATCTTCAAGGACCTGCACACCTCGCACGGCGACGGTGAGCGGCCCGGTAACGCAGGGGTGGTCCGTCGGCTGCGCGACGTGGCGGCGGCGTTCAAGTCCGGCGCGGTGCCACGCACCCTGATCCTGGTCTCGCCGGTGCTGCGCATCCCGGTCGAGCTGGAGAAGGACGTCACGATCGTCGACTTCCCGCTGCCCAGCGAGACGGAGATCCGGCAGGTGCTGGAGGCGATCATCCACGCCAACTCCGCCGACGGCCGGATCCAGATCACCCTGGACGATCTGGGACGCGAGCGGTTCGCCAAGGCCGCGCTCGGGCTGACCCTGCACGAGGCGGAGAACGCCTTCGCCCGGGCGATGGTCAACGACGGTGTGCTGGACGGTCGGGACCTCGACGTGGTGCACGAGGAGAAGCGACAGACCGTCCGCAAGTCCGGGCTCCTGGAGTTCGTCGAGGCGGACGTGAACCTCGCCGACGTCGGCGGGCTGGAGAACCTCAAGCGGTGGCTGGCCAAGCGGGACGGCTCCTGGCTGGCCGAGGCGGCGGCGTACGGGCTGCCCGCGCCCCGGGGCGTCCTGATCACCGGCGTGCCCGGGTGCGGCAAGTCGTTGACCGCGAAGGCGATCGCGGCGGCCTGGGAACTACCGCTGCTGCGGCTGGACGTGGGCCGGGTCTTCGCCGGGCTGGTCGGCAGCAGTGAGCAGAACATGCGCACCGCCATCCGTACGGCCGAGGCGACCGCGCCCTGCGTGCTCTGGGTGGACGAGATCGAGAAGGGCTTCGCCGGAGGTGGCGGCGACTCCGGCACCTCCACCCGGGTCTTCGGTTCCTTCCTCACCTGGATGCAGGAGAAGAACCGACCCGTCTTCGTCATCGCCACCGCCAACGACATCGAGAAACTGCCGCCGGAACTGCTCCGCAAGGGACGCTTCGACGAGATCTTCTTCGTCGACCTGCCGACCCGGGCCGAACGGGCCGCCATCTGGCGGGTCCACCTCGCCCGTCGGCTGCGAAACCCGGCCGTCGCCGGTGGGCTCGCCCTCGACGAGACGCTGCTCGCCGAACTCGCCGACCTCAGCGAGGGCTACTCCGGCGCCGAGATCGAACAGGCCGTCATCGCCGGGCTCTTCGACGCGTTCGGCGAACGCCGTCCGCTGCTCCGCGACGACCTGGCCCAGGCGGTGGTCAGCATGGTCCCGCTCAGCGTCACCCAGGCCGAACGCATCGACGCCATCCGCACCTGGGCCGACGCCCGCGCGGTGGCCGCCACCGCCGCCGAGGACTGGGACAGCGGGGCGTCCGTCGACCGGAGTGCCCGACACTCCGCGCCGACCCAGCGCGGTGGACGGGCGGTCGAGTTCTGATGGTCGGGCCGTACGGAAGGAGCCTGCGGTGAGTATCTCGCTGGTGCTGCTACCCCTCGCCGTCGCCGCGGTGGCCGCCGCCCACGGGGTCGCCTCCCGCTCCGAGCGGGAGGGTCAGATCGTCTGCGAGGTGCAGACCCGGATGCGGGACGAGAACCTGCTCGCCGCCGCGTTGCACGACACCGCCGCCGTGGTCGCCGTCGCGCCGGACTCGATCACCGCGGACTGGGCCGGTGTCCGGGCGAGATTCCAGCGCGACGAGGCCGGCATCTGGTCGGCCCACTTCACCGGCGACATCGACGAGCCGAGGGCCGTGGAGGTGGTCCGCGCGGTCGACGTCGCGTACGGCCGACAGGTCCAGCGGGCGGTGTTGGACCGGCTGCGGCAGCAGGCACCGGCTGCCGGGCTGCGGCTGGAGTCCGAACAGGTCACCGAGGACGACGCGGTCCGCCTGGTCTTCGCCGTGCAGGGAGCCCGGTCGTGACCGCCGAGCAGCCACGACTCGTGGTCACCGTGAGCAGCGAGGGTGTGGTCAGCGCCGAGACCAGGGGCATCCTGGGCGACCGGTGCCTGGACTACGTCGCGGTGCTGGAGGACCTGTTGGCCGCCCGTACCGTCAGCAGCGCCTACACCGCCGACCACGCACGCACCCAGGACGTCGTACGACAGGAGGGGCGAGATGTCGAGCGCGCCTGACCCGGGCTGGACGAATCAGGGCGTCCCGGCGGCGCGAGCGGCGAACCCGGCCGCGAGTTGGAAGTGGCGACTGCGGCAGAGCTGGTGGCTGATCCTGCCGATCGCCGGCCTGAGCTGTCTCGGCGGCTTCGGCTTCCTCTATGTGGGGCTGCGGGCCCGGCGGGCGGCGTGGTGGATCCCGGGCATCGTCTACACCCTGCTCGGCTGGACGTCCTTCATCCTGGTCGGCGAAGTCGGTGAGACGGTCACCGACTGGGCGACCGGAGGTGTCCTGGCGATCTGGGTGACCAGCATCGTCCACGCTTTCATCATCAACCCGTCCTGGCTGCGCTGGCGGGCGGGCTACCGACCCTGGTACGCCGAGCAGCACGGTGCGTACCCGCCCGGCGCGCTGGCACCACCGCCCGGGGCGCCCGCCCCGAGTTCCTACCCGCCGCAGGGCGGCTGGAGCGCACCGCCCGGCCAGGTGTTCCCGCCCACTGCGGCATACCAGCCGGTCTCGCCGCCGTACTCGCCGTCCACCACCGCACAGCCACCGGTGTCACCGGGTCACCCGCCGGCCACCACGGCGTACCCGCCGGTGTCCCCGGCCTACCCGCCGACGACCGCGGCCCCCCTGCCGGACTACCCGCCGCCGTTGCCGGACTATCCGCCGCCCCTGCCGGGTTACCCGCCGCCGCTGCCGGACTACCCGTCACCGCTGGCCGAGTACCCGCCGCCGCTGCCGCGGCAGCAGTCGGGCGGGCTCACCGCCGACCACGGCGGCGGGTTTGGATCGCTCGACGTCAACACCGCCCGGTGGGAGGAGTTCGCGGCGCTGCCCGGCTTCGACCCGGGACGGGCGCGGCAGGTCGTCGACGCGCGGGACCGCCGGGGCGGCTTCGGCGGCCTCGCCGAGTTCACCGCCGCCGCCAACCTGGCCCCGCACGAGTACGCCCGGCTGCGCGACCGCCTCACCTGCACGCCGCCCGGCGGCCATCGGCCGGGGCACCCGCCGTCCGGCCGCGTCCTGGATGTCTGAGCACGGTCCGGCCCCGCGAGGCGCGGCGGCGACCGTCGCGCTGGCCCGGTTCCTGGCCACCACCCGCGCCGAAGGGCCGGGCCTGCGCACCGCCGTCTGGGTCCAGGGCTGCGCCGTGCGCTGCGTCGGCTGCTTCAACCCGCACCTGTGGAGCTTCCGGGGCGGCGACGAGGTGGCCCCGGCGGACCTGGTGCGACGGGTGCTCGACGCCCCGACCGAGGGGCTGACCCTGCTCGGTGGCGAGCCATTCGACCAGGCGGCTCCGCTCGCCGAGGTGGCCGCCGGGGTACGCGCCGCGGGTCGCTCGGTGATGACCTTCAGCGGATACACGTACGCGCGACTGCGGGCGGCGGTGGACGCCGGCCGGGACGACGTCGCCGCCCTCCTGGCTGCGACCGACCTGCTCGTCGCCGGGCCCTTCGAGGCCGACCGGATCGACCGGGAGCGGCCCTGGGTGGGCTCCACCAACCAGGAGTTCGTGCTGCTCGACGACCGTTTCCCGGACTTGCTCGACGAGGTGTCGTGCAGCCCGGACCGGGTCGAGATCACTGTGGACACCACCGGGCGGATCGCGGTGAACGGGTGGGCCGAGGCGGACGCCCTCGATGAGTTGCTGGCCTCGGTGAGCCGGCCGCAGCCGGCGCGGCACGGCGTGATCGGCTGGCCCGACCGGGCCTGACGGCGGCCTGAGGTGGCCGAACAGTCCCGTTGCCCTCGTCATCGATGTGTATCAGGATGGCCGCAACATCCGGCACACGGGGGTCGGGGAGCCGGATACCCGAAGAGGAAGGACGTGGCACATCGTGGTGCCTTTCTCCGGCAGGAGGGTGATCGCCGCCATCGCGGCGGGCACCCTGGTGGGCACGGTGGCACTGGTAGGACCGGTGTCGGCGAGCCCGAACAACAACTCGGTGAAGAAGCTGACCAAGGCGGTGACGGTCAAGGGCGTCCTCACGCACCTCGACCGGTTCCAGGCCATCGCCGACGCCAACGACGGCACCCGCGCCTCCGGTACGCCGGGCTACGACGCGAGCGCCGACTACGTGGTGAAGCTGCTCAAGAAGGCCGGCTACCAGGTCACCCGCCAACAGTTCGACTTCTTCTTCTATGAGGAGTTCGGCTCCTCGTTCGCGCAGGTGGCGCCGAACGCGACCGACTACGCCGAGGGCGTCGACTACGAACTGATGGACTACTCCGGCGACGGGGTGGGGCAGGGACAGGTCGTCCCGGTGGACCTCAGCCTGACGCCGCCGCGCGCCTCCACGTCCGGCTGTGAGGCCAGTGACTTCGCCGCCGTCGACGTGGTCGGCAAGATCGCCCTGATGCAGCGCGGCACCTGCGGGTTCGGCGACAAGGTGGCGAACGCCGAGGCCGCCGGAGCGGTCGGCGCGATCGTGATGAACCAGGGCAACGGTACGCCGGAGGCCAACCCGGACCGCTGGGACCTGTTCGCCGGTACCCTCGGCGCACCGGTCGGCATTCCGGCCGTCTCCGTCTCGTACGACACCGGGGCGCAGTTCGCGGCGACGGACGGTCTCGTCCTGCGCATCGAGGCCGACACCACCTCGGAGGTCCGCACCACCGAGAACGTCTTCGCGCAGACCCGGCACGGCCGCACCGACAACGTTGTCATGGCCGGCGCGCATCTCGACTCGGACCCGGCCGGGCCGGGCTACAACGACAACGGCACCGGCAGCGCCGCGCTGCTGGAGGTGGCCCTCCAGATGGCGAAGGTCAAGCCGGCCAACGCGGTGCGGTTCGCCTGGTGGGGCGCGGAGGAGGCGGGCCTGGTCGGCTCGCAGTACTACGTGGATAGCCTGACCGAACAGCAGGTCGGCGACATCGCCCTCTACCTCAACTTCGACATGATCGGCTCGCCGAACTACGTCTTCGGGGTCTACGACGGTGACGACTCGGCGCAGCAGGGCGCGGGACCGGGACCGGAGGGGTCGGCGCAGATCGAGCAGGTCTTCGAGAGGTTCTTCGCCTCCCGCAAGCTGCCGACCGTGCCGTCCGACTTCACCGGCCGCTCGGACTACGGGGCGTTCATCGCCGTCGACATCCCGGCCGGTGGCCTGTTCACCGGTGCGGAGGGCATCAAGACGGCCGAGGAGGCCGCCCTCTTCGGCGGGCTGGCCGGGGAAGCGTACGACCCTTGCTACCACCAGGCGTGTGACAGCTTGACGCCGGTCGCCGACGGTGCCGACCCGGCGTTGTACCGGGCCCTGAACAAGAAGTACAAGCTCCGGGGCAACGTCAACGTGCACGCGCTGGACGTCAACTCCGACGCGATCGCCGCCGCGGTGATCACGTTCGCGTACGACACCTCGGCCGTGAACGGCGTACCGGGCAAGGCGCCCGGCAAGGGGAAGGGCAAGGGCAAGGGCAAGGGGCACGGCCCCAAGCACGGTCACCCGCACGGGCACTCCTGGCGGTGACGCCGACCGGGCCGGGCTCCCCCGTGGGGCCCGGCCCGCACCGGCTCACTGCGGCGGCGACGCCGACCGGGACAGCCGCCAGTGCTGCCGTTTGCCCTCGTCCCGGACCACCACGCCGTAACGCGCCAACTCGGTCCGCAACTCACCGGCCTCGTCGCCCCGGTCGTCGTCCAACGCCCGCTGCCGGGCTTTCAGCAGCGCGTCGGCGCCCAGCGGCAACCCGGGCAACTCGGGCACCCAGAGCCGGTACGCGGTCCGATGCGGGTCCTCGTCCGCCCAGGGCCAGCCGTGTGCCCGGAACGCCCCGGCCAGGTCGGCGCCCGGAAGGTCGGAGCGCCGCCGGAGGAGTTCCTCGTCGTCCGTGCCGAGCAACACCAGTTCCTTGCCGTCCAGGTGGGCCACCCGGACGTCCCGCCGCGCGAACTCCTGCTCCTTGCTGCCGCGCCGTACGCGTGCCCGCTCCGTCGTCACGGTGACGGTGACCCGTTCGGCGGCCCCGATGGCACCGAACACCAGCCCGGCCAGGACGCCGACCGCCGCCCCGGCCGCCAGGGCCTGCTGGTCGGGCATGCGGTCGAGCAGGCGGAACAGCCCTTGCGCGGGGGCCCAGGACAGGCCGGCGATCCAGCCCGCCCCGGCCGCCAGCCCCGCCCCTACGGCACCGCCGGCCAGCGGGAACCCGACCCAGAGCAGCAGCGTCTCCAGCCGACCTCCGCTGACCACGGTCGGTGTGCCGTACGCCGTCACGCCACCTCCCGACGCGTCGTCCGCACCAACCCGACGACCATGGGTAGGACCAGCCACACCAGCAGGGAGACCGCGAGCCGTGCCCACTGCCCGGCGGTCACCTCCGGGGTGAACAGCGGCCCCATGGTCCGCCCGGTGTCCAACCACTCGGCGCTGCGGTTCAGCGGCCGGATCAGCTCGCCGAGGATCATCCAGACGTTCGGCAGCACCAGATAGGAGACGATGGCCAGCGGCGTGTGCAGGAACAGCAGGCCGAACGCGGCGCCCATCAGCACGCAGGACACCTGGAACACGACGGCGTGCAGGACCAACGCCCCCTCGATCCGCCAGGTCCCGGCACCGCCGGTGGCGTCGGCGATCAGGTTCGCCACGGCCGCCACGGCGAGACTGACCACCACCGACGCCAGGGCGGCCAGCACCACCGCGACGAGTTTGGCGGTGATCACCCGACCCCGGCGGGGTACCAGGGCGAAGGTGGTCAACGCGGTCCGCTGCGACCACTCGCTGGTGATCGACAGGATGCCCAGCACCGGCAGCAGCAGCCCGATCGGCAGCAGCGACGGGATGAAGAAGTCGACGAAGGTCTGCTCGGCGTCCTCGGCGTACACCAGTTGGATGGTGGCGATCAGGGCGGCGATCAGCGCGATGGTGATCAACAGCCAGCGTCCGGCCCGGGTGTCGACGAGCTTGCGCAGCTCCACCAGGGTCAGCCGGGTCAGCGACGGCGCCTGCTCGGCCGCCGGGCTGACCGGCCGGGTGTCCTCGGGGGCGACGGTGGTGGTCATCGGACGGGCTCCCTGTTCGGCTCGGTGGCGCTGGTCTCGGCGGTCTGCGATCCGCCGGTCGCGGTGAGGGTGAGGAAGAGCTGCTCCAGGCCGCCGCTCCCGGCCGGCCGCAGCTCGGTCAGGGCGACACCGGCCGCCAGCGCGGCCTCGCCGACCGCGTCGGTGTCGGCGCGGATCACCAGCCCGTCGGTGCCCTCGCTGACCGGCAGGCCGGCCCGTTCCAGCGCGCCCCGCAGCGCCGTCCGGTCGCGGGAGCGCACCAGCGTGCCACCGTCGGCCAGCAACTCCTCCTTGTCGCCCTGCGCCACGATCCGGCCGCCCCCGATCACCACCAGCCGGTCCGCGACGGCCTCGACCTCGCGCAACAGGTGGGAGGAGAGCAGCACGGTGCCGCCCCGGTCGGCGAAGTCGCGCAGCAGGCCGCGCATCCAGAAGATCCCCTCCGGGTCGAGGCCGTTCGCAGGTTCGTCAAGCACCAGGACCCGGGGGTCGCCCAGCAGCGCGTGCGCCAGGCCGAGCCGCTGGCGCATCCCCAGCGAGTACGCGCGCACCCGCCGCCGGGCCGCGACCGCGTTCAGGCCCACCCGGTCGAGCACCTCTGCCACCGCCCGCCGGTCCACGCCCATCGTGGCCGCCGCCACGGCCAGCGCCTCCCGGCCGCTGCGCCCGGCGTGCTGGGCGGAGGCGTCCAGCAGGACGCCCACGACGCGACCCGGGTTGGGCAGCCGGCGGTAGGGGTGTCCGGCGACGGTGGCGGTGCCGGACGTCGGTGGGGTCAGCCCACACAGCATCCGCATCGTGGTCGACTTGCCCGCCCCGTTGGGCCCGAGGAAGCCGGTGACCGTGCCCGGTTCGCAGCGGAACGACACGTCCTCGACGGCGGTGTGCCGCCCGTACCGTTTGGTGAGCTGGTCTACGACAATCATGCCGATCAGGCTGCCGAGGCCACCCGGCTGTCCGCAGCGGCCGCCGGTCGACACCGGCTAGACCAAGGTCGACGCCGAAGGGCCGACTTTGGTAGCTGGCCCGAGCCCTCGGCGGCTGCCTACCATTACGCCTGTGACCAGCCCCGCCGTCCCCGAACACCCGTGGCTGCTGCCCGGGGCGCTCGGCGCGACCGACCGTAGCCCCCGGCGCACCATGCGGGACTGGCTGATCGACAGCACCTGCTTCCTGCTCTCGCTCGGCTGGGTGGTGCTGGCCACGTTCGACGCCCTCACACCGGCCCCGATCGTCGCCGAGCGGCTGCCGTACGGCTGGATGATCGTCGCGGACGCGGTCGTCGGGCTGGCCTGCACGGTGGCGCTCTGGTGGCGCCGTCGCTGGCCGCTCGGGCTTCTGCTGGTGACGTTGCCGCTGACCATGGTCTCGGTCACCTCGGTCGCCGCGCTGCTGATCATCTACTTCACCGTGGTGGTGCATCTGCGGACCGCGGTGGCGCTGGCGGTCACCGCGGCCGGGCTGGTCTGCAACATGTTCTTCGCCCTGTTCCGCCCCGACCCGCACAGCAGCTACTGGGCCGCCACCATCTGGGGAATGGTGATCACTCTGCTGGTGATGGCCTGGGCGATGTTCGTGCGGGCACGTCGGCAACTGGTGCTGTCGCTACGCGAACGCGCCGAGCGGGCGGAGGCCGAGCAGCAGCTCCGGGTGGCCCAGGCCCAGCAACTGGAGCGCACCCGCATCGCCCGCGAGATGCACGACGTGCTGGCCCACCGGATCTCCCTGCTCAGCCTGCACGCCGGTGCGCTGGAGTTCCGGCCCGACGCCACCGGAGAGGAGGTCTCCCGAGCCGCCGCGGTGATCCGGGGCAGCGCGCACGCCGCCCTCCAGGACCTGCGTGAGGTGATCGGCGTACTGCGGGCCGACACCTCCCTGACCGCCGAGCCGGAGCGCCCCCAACCCACCCTCGACGATCTGCCCGCGCTGGTCGCCGAGTCCCGGGCCGCCGGGACCCGGGTGGACCTGCGGGACCGGGTCAGCGACCCGGAGCAGCTCCCCGCCGGGCTGGGGCGCAGCGTCTACCGGATCGTGCAGGAGGGGCTGACCAACGCCCGCAAGCACGCCGCCGGCGCGGCCGTCACGGTCGGGCTCAGCGGTGGCCCCGGCGACGGGCTGGCCGTGGAGATCCGCAACCGGTGGCCGGTGGGCGAGGCCGTGCCGGCGATTCCGGGTACCGGCACCGGGCTGGTCGGTGTCGCCGAGCGGGTCACCCTGGCGGGCGGGCGGCTGGAACACGGCCGCGACGACAGCGGCGACTTCCGGCTCGCCGCCTGGCTGCCCTGGCCGGCGTCGTGACCGCCCCGGAGCAGGTGCCGCCGGTGGCGGGTCCACGTCCGATCCGGGTCCTCATCGTGGACGACGACGCGCTGGTGCGCGCCGGCCTGTCGATGATCCTCGGCGGTACGCCCGACCTGGAGGTGGTCGGGGAGGCGGCCGACGGCGGCGAGGTGGTCCAGGCGGTCGCCACCTGCCGGCCGGACGTGGTGCTGATGGACATCCGGATGCCGAGGGTGGACGGGCTGGCCGCCACCGAGGCACTGCGGGCGCTGCCCCGACCGCCGGAGGTGCTCGTGCTGACCACCTTCGACGCCGACGAGCACGTCCTGCGGGCGCTGCGGGCCGGTGCCGGCGGATTCCTGCTGAAGGACACTCCGCCCGCCGAGATCGTGCAGGCGGTACGCCGGGTGGCGGCCGGGGAGGCGACCCTGTCACCGACGGTCACCCGGACCCTCATCGCGCACGTCACGGTAGGCACCGCCAGCGATCCGCGCCAGGAGCGGGCCACCCGGCTGCTCGATGGTCTCACCGAGCGGGAACGCGCGGTGGCGATGGCCATCGGCCAGGGGCATACCAACGCCGAGATCGCCACCGAGCTGTTCATGAGCGTCGCCACCGTCAAGGCGTACGTCTCGCGGCTGTTGACCCGGCTCGGTCTCAACAACCGGGTGCAGGTCGCGCTCCTCGTGCACGACGCCGGGCTGGTCTGACGGCGTCGGCCGCCACTCTCGGTTAACCGCGAGCCGATCTGGTTTGAACTTTCCCGCTCGCCAGGCCGTATCAATGGGCGAGGTGCGGTGCTCAGGCGCATCGCCACCGAACTGCGGGAGGCCTGCCGTGCGAGTTGATGGTCAGTCGACGGATCCCATCGATCAGATCCTGGGCGAGTTGCCGGTCCCGACGCCGTTGACCCCCGAGGATGTCCGCCTGGCGGTACGGGCGGTAGTAGTGCACGCGGCGGAGGAATGGCCCACCGGGGCCCTCTGCCGCAACGACGGCGCGAGATTCCCCTGCCGGCTGCATCGCTGGGGTCGGAAGGTACTGCTCGACCACGGGCTCAACGAACGACAGCTCGATGCCCTCATCCGGCACGGCAACCCGTTCGTCCACGTCCCTTTCCCGTTCCTGGTGAACGGGCCGCAACCGGGCCGTACCCCGGTGGCCCGTCCGGCGGGTGCCGAGCGGTCCGGCGGTCACCCGATGCGTGCGGGCGCGGCCGGATACCCGCCACGGACGAACCCCGCCGGTTACCCGGCGCGGGGCCCGGTGCCGAGGGTGGCCGCTCCGGCCGCTCGGGCCGGTGTCCGGACCCCCGGCCGGCCGGTGGCACCCCCCGCCACCGCGCCGCGCTGGCCGCGGGCGAGCTGAGCGGGCTCGTCCGCCGGTACGACGCCGGCCCGGGGCGTACGGGCATCCCCCCGCCCAGGCCCGGGCCGGCGTCGCGACTCAGCGGTAGCCGGGTGCGATCCCGCACTCGGGTGCTGCCCAGTACGTGTTGTTCTCGCTGTCGTCCTGGTTGTTCTCGCGGCGCGAGTCCACGTGTACGTGCGTGTTGTGGCCCGACACCCCGGGGCCGATGATGCCGCTGAAACCGTGGTTGCGGGCCGCGCGCGCGATCTGGCACAGCGTGCTGCCGTCGGAGACCAGGTCGGCCGCGTTGCCGTAGAGGTGCTGGCTGTCCGCCGCCCCACCCACCTGGGTGTTGCAGGTGTTGCTGCGGAAGCCGCTGGTCACGGTCAGCGGCTTGTCGCCGAGGCTCTTGCGCAGCGCCTCCAGCTTCCACATCGTGCGCAGCGCGTTCTGCCGGGTCTGCGCGGCGGTCAGCGGACCACCGGTCCAGCCACCCCGGCCACAGCCGTCGTCCATCTCGTTCCAGGTGAAGTGCCGCGGGGTGCAGTCGTCGTCCTGGATCTGGTACAGCTTCCGGAATGTCTGCGGCCCGGCGACCCCGTCGGACCGTAGGCCGTACGCGGACTGGAAACGGCGTACGGCGGCGGCGGTCTTCGGGCCGTAGTGGCCGTCGAGTTCCACCACGCTGTTGTTGCCCGCCCACCCGGCGATCCGCAGTTGCAGTTCGCGGACGTCGCTGCCCGAGTTGCCCCGGGACAGGGTGCGGTTCCAGGTGTAGCAGCCGTCGGCGTGGGCCGGCGGCGCGGCGACCGCCGAGGCGATCGCGGCACCTGGCACGGCCAGGGCGAGGGCGAGGACAGCCCGCTTCATCAGATGTGCGCGCACAGAGAGTCCTCCTGCTAGGAGAGCGAATGGGGTGGCATTCCGGGGCGTGCACCACCGTCCCGTGAATCCACACTCGCACCTCAACTGCCGGTTGGTGACGCTTAACGCGAATTCCTCTCGGGATGATGGTTACTGGCCGGTTGACCCGGAATTAATCCGATTCTTAGGAATCGGGCATTCACTCCGGCCGTGCCGCAAAGCCGCCGTCGCGGTACGGAAAGTCGCAGGTGACCGCAGGACGGGTGATGTCGCCGGGCCGAGCCGGCCCGGTAACCTCAGCGCCGGGCGACGACGGGGAGGCGGGCGTGGCGCGCGGAGGCATCTTCTGCGTCGAGGGCCAGTGGCACCGGGACCTCAACGAGCGGGGCTCGGTGCTGCCCACCCTCGAACTGCTCGAACGGCTGGGCCGGGTCCGTTTCATCCACAAGGACGCGGCCACCCGCGACGAGCTGTTCTACTTCGTCGACCGCTGGCTGCTCAAGCAGTACGCCGACCACCGGCTGGGCTTCTTCGCGATGCACGGCGAGCCGAACCGGCTGTGTCTGACCGACTGGCAGTCGGTCGAGCTGACCGAGGTGGCGGAGTTGATGGCCGGGCGCTGCGAGGGCCGCCGGCTCTACTTCGGTAGCTGTTCGGTGCTGCGCGCCCCCGAGTCGGTGCTGCGGGAGTTCCTCGAGGTGACCGGCGCGGCGTTGATCTGCGGGTTCACCCGCGAGGTGGACTGGGTCGAGTCGGCGGCGTTCGAGACCGTCCTGCTCGACGTGCTGGCAAACGGCCGGCGGCACAACGCCGCCGAGTTGCGGATGGGCTCGGCGCACTGGGCGCCGCTCGCCTCGTACCTGGGCTTCCGGGTGATCTACGCCAACGGCCGCGCCTGGCGTCCCTCGGCGCGTTCCCGGGTGCCTCGCCAGCCGTCCGCAGGCCGGATCGTCTGACGGCTGGTAGAAACGAACGATGCCTCGCACGATCGCTCACAACACCCGCGTCGACCGCGACGACCTGCTCGCCTTCGTCCGTCCCCGGCACCGGGTGGTGCTGATGACCACCCGCCCGGACGGCCGCCCGCAGTCCTCGCCGGTCAGCGCCGGGGTGGACGCCGACGGCCGACTGGTGATCTCCACCTACCCGGAACGCGCCAAGGTCGCCAACATCCGCCGGGACCCCCGGGTGTCGGCGTGCGTGCTCTCCGACGACTGGAACGGGGCCTGGGTGCAGCTCGACGGCACCGCCGAGGTCCTCGACCTGCCGGACGCCCTGGAGCCGCTGGTGGAGTACTTCCGCAGCATCTCCGGTGAGCACCCGGACTGGGACGAGTACCGGGAGGCGATGGTGCGGCAGGGCAAGTCGCTGATCCGGGTGACCATCACCTCGTGGGGGCCGATCGCCACCGGTGGCTTCCCGGCCCGACTGGCCGACTGACGACGGGCGGGACCCGGCTCTCGCCGTGCCCCGCCCGCCCCGGTGCTGGTGTCAGTGTCCGGCCGTCGCGTACGTCGCGCAGCCGATCAGCTCCATTGACACCTGCAACCGCTCCAGGCTGATGTTCTTGGCGATGGTGTCCTCCGGGCTGTGGTACGGCGGCTCCAACAGCGCCGGAGACTCCTCACCCCGCCAGGAGAAGTTGGCGCTGGCGATGCCGACCTCCTGGAACGACTGGTGGTCGCTGGCGCCGCGCTGGGTCACCGGGGAGATCTGCGGCTGGTAGCCGAGTCGCAGCGCCGCGGCGGAGACCTCGTCGGTGGCCCGGTTGGCCTGGCCGGTGAAGGAGAGCAGCCAGTACCGCGTCGCCGGGTCCCAGCTCGTGGCGACCATGTCGTTCTGGTAGACGGCGAGGATCCGGTCCCGCTCCTCCTGCGGCAGTTGCCGCACGTAGTAGCGCGACCCGATCAGGCCCTGCTCCTCCGAGCCCCAGAGGCCGAACCGGACGGTGGCGTTGATCGGGATCGCCTTGAGTACCCGGGCGAGCTCCAGGCAGAGCACGGTGCCGGACCCGTCGTCGTTGGCGCCCGGCGCGCCGATCACCGAGTCGTAGTGCGCGCTCACCATGACCACCGGACCGTTCGCGCCGGAACGCCCACGCCGCTCGGCCAGCACGTTGTACGAGGTCAGGCCACGGTGCGCGGTGGTGGCGATGGTCAGGGTGAGCGGTCCCGACGCGAGCAGCGCCCGCAGCCGGTGCTTCTGCGCCTGGGCGACGCCGACCACCGGGATGCCCAGCGGCGCGGAGGCGGAGCCGGGCAGGGTGGGCGAGAACGCCGACGCGCGGCGCGGCTCGACCAGGTCGGCCGGGAGGAAGACCACACCGGCCGCACCGGCGGCCACCGCCCGGGCCGCCAGCGCTTCCCGCTGCGCGGCGACGTAGTCCACCAGCACGATCTTGCCGGCGACGTCGGCGGTGAAGTCGGCCGCCGTACCAGCCCGCACGTCGACGACCGCGGCGGTGACCGAGGTGTCCAACGCGGCGTGGGCGCTGGCCCCGACCTGCCAGTTCAGGTCGGTGGGCAGACCGGCGGGGGAGCTGAGCTGGGCGAGGAACTTGTCGGCCACCGGGAACGGCTGCAGCGTGGTGTCGTAGCGCAGCTTGTCGAACTGGCCCGCCAGGTAGTTCGCGGCCCGCCGCTCGGATTCGGTGCCGCCGATGCGTGGGCCGATGTCCTCGGAGAGCACCTTCAGGTGCTCCAGCGCCCGGCGGGGGGAGAGCTGGGCGATGACCTTGCGGTCCTGCGGGGTGAGCTTGGGCGGGCGGTGCGCGCCCGGTCGCTTGTCGTCGGCGGCCCAGGCCGGCGCCGGGAGCGCCACGGTGGCCGCCCCGCCGAGCGCGACGGTCAGCATGCGTCGACGGTTGAACACAGTGGAGCGGGACGATTCGTGTGAGGGTGTCACGGTGTCGTCGAGGGATGACAAGAGCAAGCCTCCTGATTCGAGGTACGGACCCGGGAGTCAGGGGTGAACATCCCGAGTCACTGCGGCTCGAATCTAACCCGCTAGCTGCTCGTTCTCAAGATCGAGAAATCAGTACGCGGCAGTGAAACGCATATTCCGGAAACGTGGGCTTTCGATTTCGTCGACCACCGCGACCGCCAGATCCTCGTAGCTGAGCGCGCTGCGGCCATCGTCGTCGGTCACTGGCTGGTCGGTGCCGGTGCGGTACCGTCCGGTGCGCTCGCCGGGATGGAACTCCAGCGGCGGCGGGGACAGGTAGGTCCAGGTGACCCCGTCGGCAGCGGACCGGTAGACGTCCAGCGCGTCGGCCTGGCCCAGCGCGGCCTCCCGGTACTCGGCGGGGAAGTCCGGCTCGTCGAGCAACCGGCTCCCGGCGGGGCTGAGCAGGGTGGACCCGCCGCCGACGTGGATCACGCGGGGCGCGGCCGGCATTCCGCTCAGCACCTGGAGCAGCGTCCGGGCCGCGTCGGGCCAGAGCGTACGGTCGCCGCCGCCGATCGCCACCACCAGCGCGTCGGCGTCCGGCGCCACCTCGCGTACGCTGCGCTCGCTGGTGGCGTCCCCGGTGACCACCCGTACGCCCGGCGGCAGGTACGAGACGGCCTCCGGTCGGCGTACCGCCGCCACCACCCGGTGTCCCCGGTCGAACGCCTCGACGACGATGCGGGAACCCGCGGTGCCGCCCGCCCCGAACACGACGATGTTGCTCACCAGCCCAGGCTATGGACCGGGCCCGGCGTACGTCGGCGGAACGGCGATCCTTCAGTCGACCAGCGCCGAATAGACGAGTTGCCGGAGCTGCGAGCGCAGCGGCCAGGTGCTCGACGGCATGAGCTGGGTGAACAGCAGCGCGGTGAGCTGCTCGGACGGGTCGACCCAGAACGCGGTGCTGGCCACCCCGCCCCAGTAGTACTCGCCGACGCTGCTCGGCAGTCGGCTCGGCACCGGGTCGTCGACCACCGCGAAGCCGAGGCCGAACCCGATGCCGTCCAGCGTCGACTCGGCGAACCCGCCCACGGACAGCGTGCCCAGGTCTGCGCCGCCGGGCAGGTGGTTGCGGGTCATCAGGCGCACCGTACGCGGGCCGAGCAGGCGTACCCCGTCGAGTTCGCCGCCGCGCAGCAGCATCTGGGTGAACCGGTGGTAGTCGCCGGCCGACGAGATCAGGCCACCGCCGCCGGAGAGCAGCGTCGGCTTCGCGTACGCCAGGTCGCCGAGCCGGTCGTGGCGGACCGCCCGACCGGTGGCCGGGTCCGGCACGTACAGCGCGGCCAGCCGCTCGGCGTCGGCCCCCGCCACGTGCCAGCGGGTGTCGGTCATGCCCAGCGGATCCAGGATCCGGTCCCGCAGGAACGTGTCCAGGCTCTGCCCGGAGACCACCTCGACCAGCCGACCGAGCACGTCCGTGGCGACCGAGTAACCCCACGCGGTACCCGGCTGGAACAGCAGCGGCAGCTCACCGAAGACCTGGCAGGCCCCGGCCAGGTCCACGTCCGACGGCGGGTACAGGTCGTACCCGGCGGCCCGGTACAGGCCGTCGACCACCGAGGTCTGCATGAAGCCGTACGTCAGCCCGGAGGTGTGGCTGAGCAGGTGCCAGATCCGGATCGGCTCGATCGCCGGCACCGTGTACGGCTTGAGCGTCGAGCCCTTCGAGTAGACCCGCATGTCGGCGAACTCGGGCAGCCAGCGGCCGATCTCGTCGGTCAGCTCGAAGTGGCCCTCCTCCCAGAGCAGCATCGCCGCGACCGAGGTGATCGGCTTGCTCATGGAGTAGATCCGCCAGAGCGTGTCCGCCTCCACCGGCGTACCCGCCTCACGGTCCCGCAGCCCGTACGTCGCGCTGTGCGCGATCTCGCCGTGCCGGGTGACCAGGACCTGGAAACCGGCGAGCCGACCGTCGTCGACGTACCGGCCGAAGTGCGCGTCGATCCGGGCCAGCCGCGTCGGGTCGAGACCGACCTCGGCCGGCTCGATGCTGCGTACCATGCTCATCCGACCGAACCTACCGGCCGGTACGGGGGCCGGGAAGCGGAGGGTTGTCGGTGTCACTGGCTAGTCTCCCCCTCATGCCGGAGCCGATCGAGGGCGTCACCTTCCACGACGAGGACTGGTACGCGGAGGAGTTGACCGACCGGCACTTCGTCGGGTGCACCTTCCACCGGGTCGACCTGACCGAGGCCACCAGCCGGGGTGCGGTCTTCGACCGCTGCACCTTCGGTGACGTGCTGTTCAACGTCTCCCGGCACGTCGACTCGGCCTTCACCCGGTGCGTGTTCACCCGCTGCAACCTGTTCGAGGCGGAGTTCACCGGCTGCAAGCTGGTCGGCAGCAGCTTCGACCGGTGCGACCTGCGTCCGCTGACCGTCGACGGCGGCGACTGGTCGTTCGTCACGCTCGCCGGTGCCGACCTGCGCGGCGCGCGCCTCACCGGCGTACGCATGCGGGAGGTCGACCTGTCCGGTGCCGACCTGACCGGCGCGACCGTGAGCGGTGGCGACCTGTCCGACGTGCAGTGGCGTGGGGCCCGGCTGTCCGGTGCGGACCTGCGCGGCAGCGACCTCTCCGGCCTGGATCCGACCGCCGTGCAGCGCTCCGGCGCGATCGTCGACGCGGTGCAGGCCGTCACGATGGCGCGAGCCCTCGGCTTCCAGGTCCTCGGCTGAGCCGTCCGGCAGCGAACTCGACATGAGGCTTTCTCCTCACCAGTGCGGTGTCCAGAAACGTTCACCGGGCCGCGCCGGGTCCAGACGACGACCGGCGGCGTTGGAGTCGGGCCTGGATACAACACCGGTATCCAGGC
>NZ_JBITKL010000001.1:0-74312 GCF_044460945.1 Micromonospora sp. NPDC049903 | reverse complement strand
ACACCCCGCGCGGGCGGGGGTGTCTCGCGACCTAAAAAAACAACCCCCCCCCCCCCCCCCGACTCCGCCTTGCCAGACCGCCGCCTGGACCTCGCCGCGACACCGCCAACGTTCCTGGACACCGCACTAGCGCGTCGGGGGTGTGTGATGCGAATGTGAGACGGCCCCGCGTCCGGGTCGAGCGTGCCGGCGCGAGTCCGGTCCGGCAGAAGTGGAGAGTCGGTGGCGGAGGAGAAGCCCGCGCGGTCGGTCGATCCGGCGTCACACCGCACCCGGTCGGGCCGCCGCCGTGCGGAATCGGCCCGCTCGTCGACACCGGCACCGACCTCGCCGCCGTCGGCCCAGGGGGCGACCCGGGCCGCCGCCCGTCGACTCGCCCGCGCCCGGCGGCGTCGACGTACCACGGTGGAGGCCGTCGCCGCCCTCGCCGGCCTGCTGGCCCTCGTCGGTTACGTCAGCTGGTGGTCGGAGCCGACGCCGGACGACCAGCCGGACCCGGACGGCCTGCCCGCGGTGGTCGGGCGTCCGGCGCTGCCCAGCGGCAGCGCCACCGCCGACGCCGTGCCGGGCCTGCGCCCTCGGGAACGCAGCCCGAGTCCCTCGCCGAGCGCCACGGTGGTGTCCACCCCCGCCCCGCCGACCGCGCCACCGACGCTCGTGCTCAGCCGGTCCGACATCCCGGCGACCGTGGACCTGACCGAGGCGGGCCGCCGCGACTGGCTGCACTGGGGCCTCGGCGGCGCCACCAGCCCGGTACGCAAGCGCGACGGCTCCGCCGACCTGCGGGACCTGGGCGGCCGGGGTGACCGGGACACCTGGGACGGCAACCAGGAGCTGTTCCGGTGGCGCGACGGCGCGCCGGTGGACTCGGCCGGGGACGTCGCGGACGGGGTCTACACCTGCGGTGCCGGCAACGGCTTCCGGCTCGCCGTCGTCTCCGACGGTCAGCCGCGCACCGCCACCGTCTACCTCGGCGTCTGGATGGCCCGGGGTCGGCTCGACGTGCGGGTGGGCGACGACGGGCCACGCCAGACGCTGCGCGTGGAGGAGCGGCACACCAGCCTCTCCTCGGGTGTGACGGTCCGCTTCCAGGCGCCGCAGGGCACCCGCGTACTGCTCACCTGGACGGTGGAGGAGGCGTTCACGCCGCACTGCGGCAACGTCGGTCTGCAGGCCGTCGCACTGCGCTGACCTGCCGGCGGCCCGGCTCTCCAGTAGCGTGGTCGGTGACCGATCATGATCGAGGAGGACCGATGACCTCGGGCGAGAAGGTAATGGACAGCCCCACCGACTGGGTGGCCGAACACATCGACCGGTACGTCGAGACCGACGGTGCCAAGGGGCACGAGTGGCAGCCGGGCGTGTTCACGCTGCTGCTGACCACCCGGGGCCGACGCAGCGGCGCACTCCGGCGGACCGCGTTGATCTACGGCCGGCACGGCGACGCGTACGTGGTGGTCGCCTCCCAGGGCGGCGCTCCCCAGCACCCGGCCTGGTATCTGAACCTGCTCGCGGACCCGGAGGCCCAGGTCCAGGTCGCGGCCGAGCGGTTCACCGCACGGGCCCGCACCGCCACGCCCGAGGAGAAGGCCCGGCTGTGGCCGGACATGGTCGCCATCTGGCCGGCGTACGACGACTACCAGACCAAGACCGACCGGGACATCCCGGTGGTGGTGCTGGAACGCGTCTGACGGCAGCCGTACCCGTCGTCGGGCAGTTTGTCCGTCGGGCCGCCTCCACCGGACCGTACCGTCCTGCTGTCCGGGTTCGACTGTCCTGTGTGGAGGCCAGGCCGATGAGCAGCAGCAGTACCCTCCGTCCGTCCCCGCCCACCGGCGAGCCGGCCGGAACGGCGTTGCGGGAGATCCCGCTGCCGCCGTACGTGACCGCCGAGGATGCCCAGTTCGCCGTCCGTGCCGTCGTGGTGCACGCGCCCCGAAGATGGTCCGGGGGCACGGTCTGCCGCAACGACGCCAGTCCGCACCCGTGCCGGCTGCACCGCTGGGGCACCCGCGTCCTGGCGCTGCGCGGCCTGCGCGACTCCGAGATCGCCGCGCTGATCGAACGTGGCGACCCCGCCGCGCTCGTCCCCGCGCCCAAGGTGCAAGGAAGGGCCCCCTGCTAACGCCTGGTGTATAGGAAGGGTCCCTTCCTTACATCAGGGGAACCTCGTGGGGTACCCGTTTCCGGGGCCGTCACACCTGACGGACTGATCGACCGCCGTCTACTTGACGGATCCCTCGGCAGCGGGCACCGTGGGCAGTGGAGGGGCCTTGAGCTGCCCCGATGCGGTGGTGGGCGACCGCTGCCCGGCGAGCCGCGCCGGGCGTGGTCGACCTCGAAGGCCGCCACATCCGTACCCGGTGTGCGGGCCGAGTGCCGGTCCGCCCACGGACTGGCCGGCAGTGTGCCTCCGGCACCGGGAGTCGAGAACCCACGAGGAGTCCCACCATGCTCACGATGACCGACAACGCCGTCCTGGTGATCCGTGACCTCGCCAACCAGCAGGACGTGGCCGAGGGCGGTGGGGTACGCATCGCCGCGGACACCACCGCCGGTTCGCTCACCGTCGAGCTGGTCGCCGCACCGGTCGAGGGTGATCAGGTGGTGGACAACCAGGGTGCCCGGATCTTCCTCGACTCCGACGCCGCCGACCTGCTCGGTGACGCCGCGGTCGACGCGACCGTCGACGACGAGGGCGTGATCCAGTTCGGCTTCACCGACCAGCAGTAGCCCTCAGCCCGCGCGACGGTTCTCCCCGCCCCGGGGCCGCTGGGGCGGGACGCTGCCCGGGGGCCGCGCTCCACCACCGCTGGTACGCCCCAGCGTGGCCAGCACGTGTGCCAGGTGGTGCGAGGTGCTCCAGGCCACCCAGTTGGTTGCCGATCCGGCTCCGGCGACCCGACGCGCCCGGCGCACGATCTCGTGGTCGCCCCAGGAGAAGCCGGCACCCGTCGACGGCCAGTGCGGTGCCGACACCAGTTCGCGGCACAGGTCGGCGACCCGATCCTCCCCGCGCCGACCCCGACGCGACCACCGGTAGAGCCACCACACGTCGGCGTCGGTGTACCGGACCGTCGGCAACCGGTCGGTCGGCTCCGCGCCGGGTGCGGCGGAGGCGACACCGTAGTCGCCGAATCCCACCCCGAGGTCGGCCAGCCGCCGCCAGAGCAGCCAGTCCCAGCGGTCCAGCCGGACCGGTTCGTCGGTGGGCAGCCGGGCCAGCGCCGGTGGCATCCCGCCCGCCACCACGCTGACCGAGCGCCAGGCGTGCCGCCGGGCCCAGTCCCGCGCCCGGCGTACCCGGGGCTCGGTCGTGCGGACGTCCGCCGGACAGCACACGTCGCCGCAGTCGAGCACCAGGTCACACTGCTCGGGGGCCAGCCGCGCGTACCGCCAGATCCGCTCCACGGCGGTGGTGGCGGCGTCGGGTCCGGCCCGGTCCAGGCGGATCCGCAGCCGCACCACCGCCCGGCCGAAGTACGCCCGCGCGGTGACGCCGTGCGCCGCGAGCCGCTGGTCACGGTCGGTCAGGCCGATCACCGGCACCAGCGGTACGCCCCATCGCAGCGGCTCGGCACCGGCCGGATCGGGCAGGGCGCCCACGTCGACGGCCGGGATCAGCCCCGGCGGCAGCCGGCTCACGGCTTCCACGACGGATCTGTCGAGTTCGGACACGTGCAGGATCGGGGCGATCAGCGGGGCGAGGGCGTCGTCGAGGTGGCCGAGCGCGTCCAGTTCGCCCCGCCGTGCGGGGAGGACGGGACGGTAGACCGGTTCCGTCGCCCAGCCTGAGTGGGCGGGCACCATAATTAAATGTAGCCAGGTGATTACCCAGCTCACAGGGCATGCAGCCGGAAATTCGGCGGAACTCTGTCAGCTCCGCGACTGTCATCGCGGGGCCCCGACAGCGCGACACCCCGGGCGGCAGGTGCCGCTCCGGGGTGTCGACGGCCGTCACCGGCCCACTGTCGACCGGTCAGTCGTCGTCGCGGTCGTCATCGTCATCGTCGTCATCGTCATCGTCGCGGTCGTCGTCGCCGCCGTCGTACCGCTCCTGCTCGGCCTTGAGCACCTGGCCGGTCTCCCGGTCGACGTCGATCTCGTGCTCGACGTCGCCCTTGACGATCTCGACCTCCCAGACCGGGCGCTTGTTCTCCCGGTCGCGGTCGATCTCGGTGATCCGGCCGCCGCCCGCGTGCGCCAGGGCGATCTCGCCGGCCCGCTCGCGGCTGATCTCGTCGGTGGCGTCCGGCGAGCCGGTGCCGGCCGGCGGGGTGGCCGTGGTCGGGTCGGTCGGTGGGGCCACGCTGCCGGGGTCGGTCGGTGGGGCGACCGTGCCGGGGTCGGTCGGCGGCGTGACCGTGTCGGGAGCGGCCGGGGTGGTCGTCTCCGGCGCGCTGGTCGCCGCGGTCAGCGTGGTCTGCCGCGCGCGGTCGTTGTCGGCCGCCGTGACGCCCAGGAAGATCCCGGCCGCCGCGAGGACCGCCGCGGCGCCGCCGACCGACGCCAGGATCAGGGGGTTGCGCTTCATTGGTGCCACCTCTCCTCGGTTGATGCACACAGCATCGGTCGGGGCGGGATAGCGTCGCGCTGTCCGAACACTAAGGCCGGGTTAAGGTCGGCCGCTGGAGATCTTCGGCGTGCCCAGGTGGAGCATGACCTCGGCCCCGCCGCCGGGACGTTCGCCCAGTTCCAGCCGGCCGCCGCTGGCCTGGGCGGCCCGGCGGGCGATGTCCAGCCCCAGGCCGGTCGACCCGGCCTGGCTGGCCCCGCGACGGACCGACTCGGCGGCGATGCCGGGGCCCTCGTCGGCCACCGTCAGCACCACCTGGTCGCCGTCGGGCACCAGCCGGACGGCGAAGGCGGTGCCGTCCGGGGTGTGCGCGAAGACGTTGCCGAGCAGCGCGTCCACCGCAGCCGCCAGCTCGTCGGCGGGGACGCCGACCGGCAGCGGGCCGGGTGCCAGGTCGAGGTCGACCGCCCGGCCGGTGTCCTCGGCCAGCACCGACCAGAAGGCCACCCGGTCGGTCACCGTGGCCACCGCGTCGGTGACCACCGCGCCGTCGGCGGGGGTACGCCAGCGGGCCTGCCGGATCAAGCCGGTCACCGCCCGTTCCAGCCCGTCCACCGCACCGGCGATCCGGGCGGCGTCCTGCGGGTCGGCCAGCGACTCGGCCTCCAACCGCAGCGCGGTCAGCGGGGTCCGCAACCGGTGGGACAGGTCGGCCACCTGCTCGCGTTCCTGCACCAGCAGTTCCTGGATCCGCCCGGCCAGGTGGTTGAGGGCACCGCCCACCTCGCGCAGCTCGGCCGGCCCGGACGGCTCGACGCGCGCGTCGAGTTCGGCGTTGGCCAGCCGGTGCGACACCGCCGACAGCTCACCGATCGGGCGGACCAGGGTGCGGGCCAGCCGGTCGGCCACCGCGAGACCGATCAGCACCAGCAGCAGTCCGAGCAGGGAGAGCACCAGCCAGGCCCGGTCCACCCCGTGGGTCAGCTCGGCGTCGGACACGAAGGTGCGGATGACCGCGGTGCCGTCCGTACGGCCCTGGACCGCGATCACCACCTCGCGGCCCTCCGGCGTCTCGGCGGTCAGGCTCTGTCCCCGGGCGGCCAGCTCGACGGCGGGCGTACGGGGAGCCGGTGCGCCGAGTTGGTCGCCGTCGGGGAGGAAGACGCTGACCGGCCGGCCGGACTGGACGAGTTGGTCGACGGTCAGCCGGACGGTCTCGGAGTCGGCGGTGCCGACCACCGGGGCGAGACCCTGCACGTCGGCGGTGGCCCGTGCGGTCGCCCGGTCCTCGGCGGAGGTCCGCAGCAGCAGCGCCAGCGGCACCAGGAAGGCGATCACGATGAGCACGCTGACGGCGGCCACCAGCAGTGCCAGTCGCGCCCTCATCGCTGTGCCTCGGGCGAGACCAGCCGGACCCCCACCCCGCGTACGGTGTGCAGGTAACGCGGCTGCTGGGCGCTCTCGCCGAGCTTGCGGCGCAGCCAGGACAGGTGCACGTCGACGGTCTTGTCCGCCCCGCCGTACGGGATCTGCCACACCTCGGTGAGCAGTTCCCGCTTGGTCACCACCTCGCCGACCCGGGTGGCCAGGTGTCGCAGCAGGTCGAACTCGCGCGGCGTCAGCTCGACCGGCGCGCCGTCCAGGCTGACCTGCCGCGCCCGGGGGTCGATCCGCAGCCCGCCGACGACCACGGTCGGGTCCTCCTCGGCCGGTCCACCCGGCCCGCGTCGCAGCACCGCGCGGACCCGCGCGTCGAGTTGGGCGGCGGTGAACGGCTTGACCACGTAGTCGTCGGCCCCGGCGTCGAGGACCCGGACGATCTCCGTCTCGTCGTCGCGGGCGGTGGCGACGATGACCGGCACCGCGCTGACCGCGCGCAGCATCCGCAGCAGCTCGCGGCCGTCCAGGTCGGGCAGCCCGAGGTCGAGCACGACGAGGTCGGGGCGGTCGTCGAGCGCGTCGCGGAGCCCGGCCATCGCGGTCGACGCCGCCGCCACCGCGTGTCCCCGTTCGCGCAGCGCCCGCACCAGCGGGGTGCGGATGGTCAGGTCGTCCTCGATGAGCAGCAGGCGGGCCACAGCAGGCAGGGTATATCCGCCCGGGCGCGACGGCGGCGTCCGTTAACCCTCCCTTAGCCTTCCCCGAAGGTCGCCCCAACCCGCGATCAGGGATAGTCGGGTGATGGGACGTCGCACGCTCCTCGCGATCGCCGGGTGGCTGGCCACCGCGGTGGTCGCCACGCTGATCGGAGTCGCCGCCATCCGGCTGGTGGGGGAGAGCCTCACCAGTACGCCGGGCGGCGTCCGCAGCCAGGAGGAGATCGCCCGCGAGTTGGCCGCGCCGCCCCGGACGACCGGACCGACGACCGGTACGCCGGGCCCGACCGGCTCGCCGGACCCGGCGGCCACGGCTCCGGTGAGCCCGAGCGCCTCCGCGAGTCCCACTCCGGAGGCGTCCCACCGGCGCAGCTTCTCCAACCAGGGCGGCAGCGTGGTGGCCGAGTGCGTGCCGGGCGGGGTGTGGCTGGCGTCCTGGTCGCCGAAGCAGGGCTACTCGGTCGAGGACGTCGACCGGGGCCCGGACGACGACGCCGAGGTGAAGTTCGTCGGCCCGAGCGGCGAGCACGAGCTGTCGGTGCGATGCCAGGCCGGCGTGCCGGTGCTGGACCTGGACGACGACTGACGACACCCCTCACTGTCGGAGCTCCGCCGCAGGTCAGAGGCATGATCAACATGTCTACTGTCCGTGATCGGACAGCCTGTCGTGTGGCTACCGACGGGGAACGCGACATACGTTCGATGCACAAAGGGTGCTGATCGGTGCTGATCCTTCTTAGCCGCCCTAATCAACTCAACACGCCTCGGCCGCCCGGCCGGCTGGAGAGGAGAACGATGTCCAGCGCGAGAGCCAGGAGCAGGCGGGCGGCCCAGCCAGCGCCGGGAGAGGAGACCACGGCCCGCGCCGAAGCCGCGCACACCACCTGCGGCGGCGCCGGCATGCCGTCCACGTCGAGAGTGCTGTTCGCCGTGGTCAGCGCGAACGGCGTCCTGGTCCGGGGGATGGGCGCCGCGACGGCCGACCGACTGAGCACCGGGATGTACCAGGTGGTCTTCGACCAGGACGTGACCGCCGCCGGGTGTGTCGGCACGGTGGGTCTGTCGGGCAGCGCGGGGCTGGCGCCGTCCGGTCAGATCGCCGTCGCCGGGCGTACCGGCATCCCGAATGCGGTCTTCGTGACCACCTTCGACAGCGCCGGGGCCTTCGCCGACCGGCCGTTCCACCTGGCCGTCCTGGCCTAGCCGCCCGGGCGGCGCCGACCGAGTCCGGACACGAGCGCACGGCGCCGTTCGATCCCCGAGGACCCGAACGTCGCCGCGCTCAGCCGTCTCCCGCCACCGCAGCCCGTACGGCGGTACGTCGGCGGGGACCTGGCATGGCCGACCAGTGCCGGCCGGTCCTGTCGATCCCCGTTCGGCGTGCCGCCAAACCCTCATATCGTGCGCAATTCCACTATCTGCAAGTCCCGGCGTGGGGCGGGTCGTAACGGGGTATGTGCCGGGCATGGAGCACTTCACTATCGCCACGGTCGCCGAGAAGAGCCCGGACTTCCGGCGCGTGCTGTGGACCGGGAAGCACACCCAACTGGTGATCATGACGATCCCGGCGGGCGGTGAGATCGGCGAGGAGGTCCACGAGGACATCGACCAGATCCTCACCTTCGTCAGCGGCACCGGCGAGGCCCGGGTGGCCGGCGAGAAGCGCGAGGTCGTGCAGGGCGACCTCGTGGTGGTGCCGGCCGGGACGAAGCACAACTTCGTCAACACCGGACCGAACCCGCTGGTGCTCTACACCGTCTACGGGCCGCCGGAGCACGCCGACCAGGCGGTGCACAAGACCAAGGAGGAGGCCGACGAGGCCGAGGCCGCGGGCGAGGACGAGCCGCCGACCTCCTGACCCGTCCCGCCGGCCCGGGCGTCCGGGCCGGCGTGATGTGGTCGAGGATCCGGGTACGCGCACCGGATGGTGCAGCCGCCGATCTCCGACTACGCGTTCCTCTCCGACTGTCGATCGGGGGCGCTGGTCGGGCGGGACGGCTCCGTCGACTGGTGGTGCCCGAACAGGTTCGACTCACCCGCCGTCTTCGCGCGGCTGCTCGACTCCGACGGCGGTCACTGGCGGCTCGCACCGGTCGCCGCCGGCCGCGCCGGGCACCGGGTGCAGCGGGCGTACCGACCGGACACCCTGGTGCTGCGGACCGTGCACCAGACCCCGGAGGGCAGCGTCGCGGTCACCGACGCGCTCGCCGCCGAGGCCGGTGCCCGGGGCCACGAACTCGGCCTGCGGTCGCCGGCCGTGCTGCTGCGCGTCGTGGAAGGGCTCTCCGGCCGGGTACGGATGGCGCTCGACTTCCGTCCCCGACCGGAGTACAGCCTGCTCACGCCCTACCTGCACGAGTTGGACGACGGCGGGGTGCGGGCCGTCGCCGGGCCGGCCGAGCTGACGCTGCGGTGTGCCGGGATGCGGCTCACGGCCGACCACGACCGGGTGCACCACGTCTTCGAGATCGACGAGGGGCAGGTGCTCGGCTTCGAGGTCGCGTACGCCCCCGCCTACGGCGACCGGCCGCCCGCGTCGGACCCGGTCCGACGGCTGACGGACACCGTGCAGACCTGGCGCTCCTTCCGCGACACGCACCACTACGACGGTCGGTACCCGGACGTGGTCCGGCAGAGTTCGACGGTGCTCATCGGCCTCACGTACGCCCGCAGTGGCGCGGTCGTCGCGGCGCCCACCACGTCGTTGCCGGAACGGATCGGCGGTGACCGCAACTACGACTACCGCTTCTCCTGGCTGCGCGACTTCGCGATGACGATGCGCGCGCTGTGGGTGGCGGCCTGCCCCACCGAGGCGTCCCGCCTGTTCGACTGGGCGGCCCGCTCGATCGGCCGGATCGGTGCCGATCCGGTGCCGGTGCTGTTCGGTCTCGAAGGGGAGCGGGACGTCTCCGAGCACCACTGCCCCGGCCTGGCCGGCTACGCGGGCAGCTCCCCGGTACGCGTCGGCAACGACGCCTGGCAACAGCGCCAACTGGACGTACCGGGCGAGATGGTGTCGGCGGTGTGGCGTCTGCGCGACTACCTCGGCGAGCCGTTCGGCACTGAGGTGCGGGAGATGGTGCTCGGCCTCACCGAACAGGTGGCCGCCACCTGGCACCTGCCGGACCGGGGCATGTGGGAGACCCGCGACACCGACCGGCACTATGTGGCGTCGAAGGCGCTCTGCTGGGTGGCGATGGACAAGGCGGTACGGCTGGCACCCCACCTCGGCGAGCGGGCCGACCCACGACGCTGGGCGGGCGTCCGGGACGAGATCCGCGCCACCGTGCTCCGCGACGGCTTCAGCCGGGAGCGGGGTGTCTTCACCGGCGCGTTCGGCTCGCCCGAGCTGGACGCCGCGGTGCTGTACCTGCCGGTGGTGGGCTTCCTGCCGGCGACCGACCCACGGATGCGCGCGACCATCGACGCCGTCGAGCGGGAACTCGGCGGCGAGGGCGGCCTGATCCGCCGCTGGGACACCGACCCGGCCGGCTTCCTGCTCTGCTCGTTCTGGCTGGTGGAGTGCCTGGTACTGGCCGGCGAACAGGAGCGGGCGGCCCGGCTGTTCACGCAGGTGGCCGGGCACGCCAACGACGTCGGCCTGTTCAGCGAGCAGATCGACCTGACCACCGGGGCGCAGCTCGGCAACACCCCGCAGGCGTTGTCGCACATCGGGCTGGTCAACGCCGCCTGGCGGTTGACCGACCCGGCGGCCGAGTGACCGTCCGGGCGTCGCGCGTCAGGCGGGCAGCAGCGGTACGCCGCTCACGTCCACCGTCTGCGGGTACTTCAGGCCCGCCCCGGTGTTGAGCACCACCACCCGCTCACCCGCGCGGATCCAGCCACCGGCACGCAACCTGCGGACGGCGGTCAGGCAGGCCGCGCCCTCCGGGCAGAGCAGCAGCCCCTCACGCGCCGCGAAGTCCCGCAGGTCGGCGAGGATCTCGGCGTCGTCCACCGCGATCGCGGTCCCGGCGGTGGCCCGCAACCCGGCCAGGATCAACTCGTCACCGAGCGGCGCCGGCACGGTGATGCCGAACGCCACCGTGTGCGCGTCCGCCCACGGCTGCGCCCGGTCCTCGCCGGCCGCGAACGCCCGCACGATCGGCGCGCAGCCGGTGGACTGCACTGCCACCAGCCGGGGCAGCTTGTCCTCGACCCAGCCCAGCTCGCGCAGCTCACCGAGCGCCTTATGGATGCCGATCAGCCCCACTCCGCCGCCGGTCGGATAGACGATCACGTCGGGTACCTGCCAACCCAACTGCTCGACGATCTCGTACCCCATCGTCTTCTTGCCTTCGAGGCGGTACGGCTCGCGCAGCGTACCGGCGTCGAAGATCGATCCGGCCGAGGCCGCGACGAGCGCGGCGACCTGCCGCCCGGCGTCGCTGATCAGCCCGTCCACCAGGCGCAGGTCCGCCCCGGCGGCCACGCACTCGCGGCGGCAGATGGTCGGCGCGGACAGCGGCATGGCGATGGTCGCGCCCATCCCGGCGCGGGCCGCGTAGGTGGCCCAGGCGGCACCCGCGTTGCCGTTGGTCGGCAAGGCGATCCGCCGCACCCCCAACTCCCGGGCCCGGCTCACCCCCACCGCCGCGCCGCGCGCCTTGAACGAGCCGGTCGGGGTCAACCCCTCGTCCTTGACCAGCAACTCGTCAACACCGATCTCCGCACCGTACGCCGGGGCACGCAGCATCGGCGTCCAGCCCTCACCGAGCGTGGTGACGAACGCCGGGTCCGCCACCGGCAGCAGTTCCCGGTAACGCCACAGGTCGGCCGGGCGCAGCCCGAACCGTTCCGGCTCCACCGTCCGCCGCACCGCCGCCAGGTCGTAGCGGGCCAGCAGCGGCGAACCGCACGCGCAGAGGTTCTGCGGTACGCCGGCGTCGTGCTCGGTGCCGCAGCGCGGGCACTCCAGGTGGGTCAGGTGCACGAGAGGTCCCCCTAGCTCGCGTCGACGCTGCGCCACGCCGGGCTGCGTCGTCCGGGCTCGTAGCCGGAGTCCAGCCGCTTCGCCACGACCCCGGGCAACCCCTGCTCACGGGCGGTGCGCAGGGCCTCGGCGCCGGTGCCGGGGAACCACGGCGGAGTCTGCCAGTGCGGCCCGGCCAGCGCCAGACCGTCGAGCAACTCCCGGCGTTGCGGATAGGGCAGGTCGAGGCTGCTCACGCCCTCCAGCCAGAGCAGGTCGACCAGCAGGTACTGGGCGTCGGTGGTGCTCCGGCCACCCCGGGCCGGTCGGACCCGACCGGCCCGGTCGATGCGGACCAGGACGCCGTCGAGCACCGCCTCGGTCGGCGCCAGCGCCTCGGCCATCGGGCGCAGCCAGGGGTACCCGCCGGTGATCTCCGTACCGTCCTCGGCGAGCAGCCGTAACCGCCCGCCCGAGACGTACGCCATCGCGCGTATCCCGTCCCAGCGCAACTCGTACCCCCAGTCGGCCTGGTCGGCGGGAAGCCGGCGGGCCGGTGTGGGGCGCATCGGCGCGACCTGCTCGGGCATGCTGGTCCAGCCGGGCGGCGGCGGGTCGGTGCGCCGCACCATCCAGTCCCGTCCGTCGCGGCCACCGGCGGCGAACAGCACGTACCGTCCGGTGGTGCGCCGCCCGCGCAGCCGCACCACCACCTCGCGCTCCTGCCACTTCTCGCAGCGGTAGGTGCCCCGGTCGTAGATGATCATGCGTCCGCCGCCGTACTCGCCGGCCGGGATCTTACCGGCGAAGTCCAGGTACTCCATCGGGTGGTCTTCGGTGTGCACGGCGAGATGGTTGCGGCCCGGCTCGCGGGGCAGCCCGCGCGGCACCGCCCAGGAGGCGAGCACCCCGTCGTGCTCCAGCCGCAGGTCCCAGTGCAGGCTACGGGCGTGATGCTGCTGGATGACGAAGCGTCCCCGGTCCGCGCCGACCCGGCCGGTCCCGGTCGCCGGCACCGGTTCAGGGGTACGCGCCGCGTCGCGCTTGCGCCGGTACTCCTCCAGCCGGTCAGCCACGATGACATTCTCTGGCAAACCGGGCCGACGTGCCCGGGTCCGGGAATGGCGGCGACGATCAGGGGTAGAACGGTCGGTATGGACCACGTCGACCAGCCCACCGCCGTCCTACCCGGTGACGTCCGAATCCCCCTGCTCGGCTTCGGCACCTGGCAGGCCACCGGCGAGACCGGCTACCAGGCCGTGCTCGCCGCGCTGGACGCGGGTTACCGGCACATCGACACCGCCACCATGTACGGCAACGAGGAGGAGGTCGGCCGCGCCGTCCGGGAGAGCGGGCTGCGTCGCGAGGACGTCTTCATCACCACCAAACTGCCGCCGGAGCAGGTCGGCCGGGAACGCGAGACGATCGAGGCGAGCCTGCGCGCGCTCGGCCTCGAATACGTCGACCTGTGGCTGCTGCACTGGCCGCCGAGCGATCCCGGCGACCTGATCCCCGCCTGGCGGGAGATGCTCGCCGCCCGGGACGAGAACCTGGCCCGCGCGGTCGGCGTGAGCAACTTCAGCACCCCGCAGATCGACGAGCTGATCCAGGCCACCGAGGAGAACCCGGCGGTCAACCAGATCAAGTGGAGCCCCCGGCTGTACGACCGGCAGCGGCACACCGAGCACCGCGACCGGGGCGTGGTGCTGGAGGGTTACAGCCCGTTCAAGGCCAGCGACCTGTCGGACCCGGTGCTGACCCGGATCGCCGGCGCGCACAACGTCTCGCCCGCCCAGGTGGTGCTGCGCTGGCACCTCGACCACGAGATCGTCGCGATCCCCAAGTCGGTGACCCCGGACCGGATCCGGGCCAACGCCGACGTCTTCGGCTTCTCCCTGAACGCCGAGGAAATGCGCGACATCGACGCCCTCGGCACCCCCTGAGGATGTAAGGAAGGGTCCCCTGCTAACGCCTCGTGCATAGCAGGGGACCCCTTTTAACATCAGGATCAGGGCGTGCCCGGGTCGCCGCGTTCCCAGCGGTGCAGCACGAGGCGGCGTCGGCCCTCGTCGACGACGACCGGCTCACCCCCGGTCGGCCGATAACCCACCGCTCGGGCGGTGGCCATACTCGCTGCGTTGTCCGCCTCGATCTCCAGGTACGTCGTGGGCACGCCCGGGAGCGAGTCGGCGTACGCGGTCACCAGTCGCAGCGCCCGGGCGGCCAGTCGCTGGCCCCGATAGGGCGGCCCGACCGCGTACCCGATGCCGCCGGTGACCAGGTTGAGCATCACCTCGCCTCGGGCCAGGTCGTCGGCGCCGGTGACGGCCAGGTACAGCCGGTCGCGGGAGGCCCGCACCTTCGCCAGGTACGCCTCGGCCGCAGCTCGGTCGAATGGTGTGGCCACCGGCAGCCGGTGGGCCATCTCCGGATCGTCGAAGATCACGACGAGCTGGGGCAGGTCGCGTTCCGCCCACGGGCGCAGCCCGAGCCCGTCACCGTCGAGGCGTATCTGCACAGTCGGCCCTCCCGCCGGCCTGATGATGTTAGGAAGGGTCCCCTCCTATGCACGAGGCGTTAGGAGGGGACCCTTCCTTTCACAACATCAGGAGCGGGTGCAGGTGGCGCCGTTGAGGGTGAAGTTGGTGGGGGAGGAGTACGACCCGCTCAGTGAGCCCTGGTAGCCGAAGCTGGCCGTGGCGCCGGGTGCGAGCGTGCCGTTCCAGTTGATGTTCCGCGCGGTCACCGACGACCCGCTCTGGCTCACCGTGGCGTTCCAGGAGCTGGTGATCTGCTGTCCGGAGGGCAGCGAGTACGCCAGCGTCCAGCCGTTGACGGTGCTCGACCCGGTGTTGGTGATCTGCACGTCGGCGGTGAAGCCGTTGTTCCACGAGTTGGCGGTGTACTTCACCGCGCACGCGCCGCTGCCCGAGGGCGGCGGGGTGGTGGTGGGCGGCGGGTTGTTGCCGCCGCCGTTGACCGAGGCCGAGAAGTTGGTCACGGCCAGGCCGGCGCCGCCCTGCCAGGGCTCGAAGCCGGCCTGGATGCTGGTCAGGTACCACGAGTTGGTGATCGCACCCCGGTTGCGGGTGTCGTTGATGAAGGCCAGCAGGTTGAGGTTCGCGCTGCTGATGGCCGACGGCGACAGGTACGAGATGACGTTGTTGGAGCCGTTGCTGCCGCGCCAGACCTCCCAGTTCCGGCCGTCGATGTTCGCGTTGCCGACGGGCGAGCCGATGGGCTGGATGGAGCCCTGCCGGTTGAGCCAGATCATGATCTCCATCTGGTTTACGCCGTCGCGCTTGGGCGACGGGTCGAGCCAGATGTCGTACGAGGCGTTGTAGGTGGCGCCGCTGACGTACCGGTAGTTGATGCTGCTGTTCGCGCTGCTGATCTGGCTGACCTGGATGGGCAGGTTGGTGCCGGGGGAGCAGTTGGTGTAGTGGCAACCGACGAAGACCGACGGGTACGCGGTGGGAGCGCCGTTGGTCGGGCTGCTGCCGTTCTGGGTTCTGATCTCGAAGCCGCTGCTGGTCACGTTGATGCACTGCTCGGCGGTGGTGCCCCAACGGTTGTTCTGCACCACGTAGCGGTTCTGGATCACCGTGCTGCCGTACTGCTCGCAGATCAGGGTGTCGGCGGAGGCGGTGCCGCCGAGGGCCACGGCGATGGTGGAGCCGGCGGCGAGCAGGCCGACGGCCGTGAGGGCCCGCAGGATACGTCTCATGATGCTCCTTGCGCTGCGGCGTCGGGGACGCCGGGACGGTGTGCGAGTGGAGCGGTGGGAAGGTGCTCGCCGCCGGGGGGTGGGTGGCTCCGGGAGCGCTCCCATGTGCTCATCGTCACATTTACATACATGAAACAACGGGCGCAACTGGCCGGGGTTATTGAGAGGAATTATGACGTGTGTCACGTACGCGCCGATCGGTCACCCGGAGATCCCCGGCCGGGCGGTGGGCAGCGCCGACGGGAGGTGGGTCGACGCCGTGGGATGTCCCTCGTGGGCTAATTGCCTCTGGCGTGCACCGATTGCGCCGAGTAGTGTCTTGCCTCCAACGCGTGCCGACCCTCCGGAGGCGTACAACCCCATGCGTGGCTCCCCCCTGCGCATTCTCGTCGTCGGCGCGGGCATCGCCGGTCTGGCCGTGGCCCGGGCGCTGCGCCTGGCGGGCTTCCGGCCCGACGTGACCGACAAGGCACCCCCGGGCGAACTCGCCGACGCCGGTCTCTACCTGCCGGGCAACGCCGCCCGCGCGCTGCGCCGCCTCGACCTGGACGACCCGGTACGCCCCTACGGGCAGGTCATCCACCGTCAGCGCTTCCTGGACGCGAGCGGCGTACCGCTGTGCGAGGTCGACCTCGACACACTCTGGGCCGGCGTCGGCGAGTGCCGTGCCATGCCCCGCGCCGACCTGCACCGGGTCCTGCTCAGCGGGGCCGGTGGCGCGGTCCGGCACGGCGCCGAGGTCCGCACCATCGACGTGCTGACCAACACCGTCGGCGTCACCTTCGTCGACGGCACCCAGACCGAGTACGACCTGGTCATCGGCGCCGACGGGCCGCGTTCCTCGATCCGGGCGCTGGCCGCGCTCGGCGGCCCGCCCCGCCCGGCCGGTCAGGTGGTCTATCGGAGCGTGGTGCGCGACGGGCCGACGCTGCGGGACTGGACCGCGCTGCTCGGTCAACGCAGCGGGATCCTGGTGGTGCCGATCGGTGCCGGCCGGCTGCACTGCTACGCGGACGAGACCGGCTCCGCGCCGCCGGCCGACCCGAGGGCCCGGTTGCGTGAGCTGTTCGGCGACTACGGCGGCCCGGTCCCCGAGGTGCTCGACGCGCTCGGCACGGTGCACGCCAGCGTCACCGACGAGGTCGAACTCGGGCGCTGGCACCGGGGTCGGGTGCTGCTGGTCGGTGACGCCGCCCACGCCACCGCGCCGACGCTCTCCCAGGGTGCCGCGATGGCGCTGGAGGATGCGGTGGTGCTCGCCGAGTCGCTGCGCGCCGCCGGGAGCGTCGAGGCGGCGCTGACCGCGTACGAGAGTCGCCGCCGGCCGCGTACCCGGTGGGTGCGGGACCGGACCCGGGACCGCAACCGCACCCGCGACGTGCCGCCGGCGCTCCGCGACCCGCTGCTACGCGGACGCGGCGACCGCATCTTCGGCGAGCATTACCGGTTGCTCCTCGGCCCGCTGTGATCCACGCCCGGTGACCCCACTCGGCGCTCTCACCTGCCGGGGACTATCCTCCTTGCGGATGACGGCCCGCAGAGACACGCGTGCCGAGCGGGACAACCCAGGAACCGGAGGCCCCTCGTGACCACCGTCGCACCGAAGCCGGTCGTGACCCGGCCCTGGCCGGTCCGGGAGCCGGTCAAGGGGTCGGCCATCGCGCGGCTGTTGCGGTCCACGGACGCGAAGCAAATCGGGATCATGTACATGGTCACCGCGTTCGTGTTCTTCATGATCGGTGGTCTGATGGCCCTGATCATGCGGGCCGAGCTGGCCCGGCCCGGGCTGCAGTTCCTCTCGCCCGAGCAGTACAACCAGCTGTTCACCATGCACGGCACGATCATGTTGCTGTTCTTCGCGACGCCGATCGTGTTCGCCTTCGGCAACTACATCGTGCCGATCCAGATCGGCGCGCCGGACGTCTCGTTCCCGCGGCTGAACAGCTTCGCGTACTGGCTGTACCTGTTCGGTGGCACCATGGCCACCGCCGGCTTCCTGACCCCGGGCGGCGCGGCGGACTTCGGCTGGACGGCGTACACCCCGCTGAGCACCGTGGAGCACTCTCCCGGCGTCGGCGCCAACATGTGGGTGGTCGGTCTGGCCATCTCCGGTCTGGGCACCATCCTCGGCGCGGTCAACCTGATCACCACGATCCTGACCCTGCGCGCGCCCGGCATGACCATGTTCCGGATGCCGATCTTCACCTGGAACATGCTGGTCACCAGCCTCCTGGTGATCCTGGTCTTCCCGCTGCTGGCCGCCGCGCTGTTCGCGCTCGCCGCCGACCGGCTCCTCGGTGCCCACGTCTACAGCCCGGACACCGGCGGCCCGATGCTGTGGCAGCACCTGTTCTGGTTCTTCGGGCACCCCGAGGTCTACATCATCGCGCTGCCGTTCTTCGGCATCATCAGCGAGATCATCCCGGTCTTCTCCCGCAAGCCGATCTTCGGCTACAAGGGTCTGGTCGCCGCCACCATCGCCATCGCCGGCCTGTCGATGAGCGTCTGGGCGCACCACATGTTCGCCACCGGCCAGGTGCTGCTGCCCTTCTTCAGCTTCCTGAGCTACCTGATCGCCGTGCCGACCGGTATGAAGTTCTTCAACTGGATCGGCACCATGTGGCGCGGCCAGATCAGCTTCGAGACGCCGATGCTCTGGTCCGTCGGCTTCCTGGTCACCTTCCTCTTCGGTGGCCTGACCGGCGTGCTGCTGGCCGCCCCGCCGCTCGACTTCCACATGCACGACTCGTACTTCGTGGTGGCGCACTTCCACTACGTGCTCTTCGGCACGATCGTGTTCGCGGTCTTCGCCGGCATCTACTTCTGGTTCCCGAAGATGTTCGGCCGGATGCTGGACGAGCGGCTCGGCAAGATTCACTTCTGGCTGACCATGATCGGGTTCCACACCACGTTCCTGGTGCAGCACTGGCTCGGCAACGAGGGCATGCCCCGGCGGTACGCCGACTACCAGGCCATCGACGGCTTCACCACGCTGAACATGATCTCCACGATCGGCGCGTTCATCACCGGTATCTCCACGCTGCCGTTCATCTACAACTGCTGGAAGGCGTACAAGGCCGGTCCGGTGGTCGAGGTCGACGACCCGTGGGGCCACGGCAACTCGTTGGAGTGGGCGACCACCTCCCCGCCGCCGCTGCGCAACTTCGACCGGATGCCCCGGATCCGCTCCGAGCGTCCCGCCTTCGACGCCAAGTTCCCCGAGCTGGCCGCCGGGCAGAGCCTGGCCGGCCCGCCCGAGGGTGGCTCCAAGCCGCTCACCAGCGAGTCCGACGGCGGTGCCAGCTACCAGGAGGACACCTCCAGCGACATCGACCGCCGCTGACACCACCGCACGCACCACGACGGGCGCCACCCCACACCCGGGGTCGGCGCCCGTCGCCCTTTCCGCCCTGCTCCGCGGGTCGTTGATCACCTTGCCGTGGCCGGACGTCGCAAGCTCCGCGCTCGCCCACCCCGCTCTGCCGGAGATCCGCTCGGCGGGTGCCAGGCGCCGTGGGCAGACGAGGCGAGGGGCGAGGAGCCAAGTGTGCGAGGTCTAGGGGTGCGGGGTGCGGCGGTTGCGGGTGCCTCGGTTGATGTGAGGTGACGCAAGGGGCGCGAGGTCAGGGGGTGGTGGTGGAGAGGGCTGCTGCGGGTTCGTGGTCCGGGCCCGTCTGGACCGTGGCGATCAGCGTCGGCGCAGGCCCGGCAACGGTGACCTGTGTGGCGGCGACAGGCGTGACGGTAGGTGGTGGGGTGTCGAGGGCGGCGCGGTCGGCGCGGCGGTGGCGTAGCTCGATCGGGAGGACCGCGAGGGCCACCAGGGTGCCGATCGCGCCGGTGACGACGAATCCCCACAGCGGGGTGGAGGCGTCGATGACCGCTCCGGCCAGTGGGGCGCCGACGGCGATGCCGACGGTGACGGCCGAGCCGTGCAGACCCATCGCCTCGCCGCGTACCCCGGCGGGGGCGAGGCGGCTCACCGCGTCGGAGGTGGCGGCGATGGTGGGCGCGCAGAGGGCTCCGGCCGGGATCAGGGCCAGGCAGAGCAGCCACCAGTGTGAGCCGCCCAGCCCGACGGGGATGGTGCACAGGCTCAGCGTGCCCAGCAACGCCACGGTGGAGAAGGAGCGGCGGGCGGCGCCGTACGCGAAACCGCCGGCCAGCGACGCCACCGCCCAGACGGCGAGGACCACGCCGGTGAACCCGGCGTCGCCGTTCTCGCGCAGGACCGCGATGACCGCCACGTCGGTGCCACCGAGTACGAGGGTCGCCGCGGTGCTGACGGCGAAGACGGCGATCAGTCGGGAGGTGAGCCATTGGCGTCGGGCGATCCTCGGCTGCGGACCGGCGGCTGCCTCACCGGCGCTGCGGACCGGCGGGTTGAGCAGCCACAGCGCGATTCCGGCGGTGACGATTCCGGCGCCGACCAGGTAGAGCGTGAGGCGCGCGGAGATGGTGGTGACCCCGACCGTGGCGAGCGCCGGGCCGATCATGAACGACAGCTCGACGGACATCGAGTCGAGCGCGTACGCGGGGCGGCGCTTCTCCGGCGGCACCAGCGCGGCGACGGACTGCCGGATCACCGAGAAGATGGGCAGCGCGAGCAGGCCGGCCAGGAAGGCGGCCGGCAGCAGCAGCGGGTACGACAACTGTGGCGCGGTGGACCAGAAGACGGCTTCGGCGACGGTGGTGAGGACCAGGACGGGCCGCAGCCCGTGGCGGTCCACCAGCCGGCCGAGCAGTGGGGCGCCGATCGCGGCACCGACGGTGATCGCGGCACCGGCCAGTCCGGCGGCGCCGTAGCCGCGCCCGAGATCCTGCACGACATAGAAGGTCAATGTGACCCCGGTCGCCGTCAGCGGGATACGGGCCAGCACCGCCACCAGCAGCAACGACCGGAGACCGGGTAGGGCGAGCGCCTCCCGGTAAGGCTTCATGTTCACGTCGGTCCGTACCTCCGCCGGACATCCTCGACGGAGGCTGGTGCCGACGCCAGCGAATTAGCGGGTCATGCGTCCCTGATCACAGGGGCACCGTGCACGGTGATCCCGGCACCGTCGAAGGCGCGCAACGCGACGTCGGTGGTGTCCGGTGCGACGGCTGCGGTCAGGTCCAGCAGCACGGTGGTGGCGAAGCCCTCGCGGGCGGCGTCCAGGGCGGTCGCGCGGACGCAGTGGTCGGTGGCGATGCCGACCACGTCGACCCGGTCCACCCCGCGTCGACGCAGCCAGTCGGCCAGTCCCTCGCCGTCGGGGCCCTGCCCTTCGAAGCCGGAGTACGCGGCGGCGTACTCGCCCTTGTGGAAGACGGCCTCGATCCGGTCGGTGGCCAGCTCGGGGTGGAACTCGGAGCCCGGGGTGCCGACCACGCAGTGCCTGGGCCAGGTGCTGACGAAGTCGGGTGCGTCGGCGAAGTGGTTGCCCGGGTCGACGTGGTAGTCCTTCGTCGCCACCACGTGGTCCCAGCGGTCCGGCTCACCCGCCAGCAGCCGGGAGATCCCGGCGGCGACGCCGGCACCGCCCGCGACGGCCAGCGAACCGCCCTCGCAGAAGTCCTTCTGCACGTCGACGATGATCAGCGCGTTGCTCACCGACGGGCTCCTTTCACTCGGCGGGTACGACGGTGACCGGGATGGCCGGGTCGCCCGCGGAGAGCTTGAGGCCCTCCCACGGGATGGAGATCAGGCACTGGCGCAGGTGTTCGCGCGACTCGTCCAGCGTCGGCAGCTCCACCGGTTCGCCGTCGACCACGTACGACCGTTGCAGCAGCCGGTCGTTGGGGCGGCGGTCCGGCACGCCCTGCGGGACGACGATCTCCTCGGTGGCGGTGCCGGTGGGCTTGTGTCGGCGCACCGCGACCTTGCGTCCGCCGATGGTGGCCTTGTGCTCGGAGCGCTTGACGACCGGCCGCCCCTCGACCTCGACCAGCTTGTAGACCAGGCCGGCGGTGGGCGCGCCGGAGCCGGTGACCACGGCGGTGCCGGCGCCGTACATGTCCACCGGCTCGGCGGCGAGCGAGGCGATGGCGTACTCGTCGAGGTCGCCGGAGACGATGATCTTCGTCTCGGTGGCACCGAGCGAGTCCAGCAGTTCGCGGGACTGCTGGGCGATCACCGCCAGATCGCCGGAGTCGATCCGGACCGCCCGCAGCTCCGGCCCGGCCACCTCGATCGCGTTCCGGATGCCCTGGCTGATGTCGTACGTGTCGACCAGCAGCGTGGTGTCCTTGCCCAGCGTGGCGACCTGCGAGGCGAAGGCGGCCCGCTCGTCGTCGTGCAGCAGGGTGAACGCGTGCGCGGCGGTGCCCGCGGTGGGGATGCCGTAGCGCTGGCCGGCGGCGAGGTTGGAGGTGAACCGGAACCCGGCCAGGTACGCGGCGCGGGCCGCGGCGACGGCGGCCTCCTCGTGCGCCCGCCGGGAGCCCATCTCGATCAGGGCCCGGCCCCGGGCGGCGGTCACCATCCGGGCTGCCGCGGCGGCCACCGCGCAGTCGTGGTTGAGCACCGACAGCACCAGCGTCTCCAGCACCACGCACTCGGCGAAGCCGCCGGAGACGGTGAGGATGGGGGAGCCGGGGAAGAAGAGGTCGCCCTCGGGGTAGCCGTCGATGTCGCCGGTGAACCGGTAGTCGGCGAGCCAGGCGGCGCCCTGCTCGTCGACCACGCCGGTGCGGCGCAGGAAGTCCAGGTCGGCCTGGTCGAAGCGGAACTCGCGGAGCATCTCCACCAGCCGGGTGGTGCCGGCGACCACGCCGTACCGGCGGCCGATCGGCAGCCGCCGACTGAACACCTCGAAGACGCAGCGGCGGTCCGCCGTGCCGTCGCGCAGGGCGGCACTGACCATGGTCAGCTCGTAGTGGTCCGTCAGCAGGGCGGGACGAAAGCTGTGCACAGCCCCAGCCTAGGGTTCAGGCGGTAGCCGTGCCGTCGTGGCCCGGGATCGTCCGCAACGCCGCCCTCAGTTCGACGCGCCCGGTCACCCCGAGCTTGGTGTAGATCCGCTGGAGGTGGTTCTCCACCGTCCGTGCGGAGAGAAAGAGCTGCTCAGCGATGGCGCGGCTGGTCTCACCGTGGGCCGCCAGCCGGGCCACCTGCCACTCCCGGTCGCTCAGTGTCGGGGTGGCCGCGCGCAGCGCCGGAGTGTGCACCATGTCACAGCAGCCGAGCATCACCGCGAGTCGCTCGCCGGCACTGGCGAGCTGCGGCGAGCGACGCTGGCGCAGCAGGTGCACCGCCTCGGCGGCGGCCTCCGCAGCCGGTAGCGCCAACCCCAGGTCCAGGAAACCGTCGGCGGCGGCGAGCAGCTGCTCGGGGGAACTCTCCGCCGCGGCGCGGGCGTGCCGGGCCAGAAGCGGAGGCAGGTTGCCGTCGACCTGCTCGGAGAGTTCCGTCAGCCGCTGGGCGACCGTGCGGCGGCTGCCGTCGGAGCAGGTCGGGCCGGTCGGCGCGGTGGCCTCGCCGAGGCGTACCAGATCGTGCAGCACCAGGGTCTCGTGTCCGGCGAAGCCGTCCACCCGCAGCCGGTCGACCAGCCCGTGCAGGTGCGCCGTCGCGCCGGCCAGGTCACCGCCGGCCGCGAACGTCGCCGCCCGGGCCTGTTCCAGCCACGGGTACAGCACCGCCATGCTCGGCGCGTGGATGCGGTCCGCCTCGGCCATCGCCTCGGCCGCCTGCCGGGCGTCGCCGCGCAACGCGGCGGCCTGCGCGCGTTCGGCCTGGGCGAGACCGGCGTAGACCCGGCTGGTCGCCAGCACCGCGCAGGCGCCGAGCGCGGCCTGCAACGCCGCGTCGCTGCGCCCGCGCAGCCGGGCCGCGTACGCGCGCAGGATCGCCAGGTACCCGCTGCCCAGCCGGAAGTCGCCCGCGTCGGCCAGGTCGGCGAACTCGTCGGCGACCAGCGCGTCGATGCCGGACAGGTCGCCGGAGAGCGCCAACCGGGTGCCCCGGGCCAGCTCGACGGCGAGTTGGAGGTACGGCATGTCCGCCCGCCAACTGGCCACCTTCGCCTGCACGAGGTCGACCGCGGTGGCGCTGCGGCACAGCTGGCCCTGCACCGCCTGGAGGTGGGCGATGGCGCATCGGGCCAGCTCCCGCGCGGCGATGCTGGCGGCCGGCCGGTCCAGCACGTTCTGGGCGAGCCGCAGCGCGGTCGGCGCGTCCAGCCGGTGCAGACGCATGATCGCCTCGAAGGAGCGCACCCGGGCCTGGGCGGCGTGGTCCTTCAGGTCGCCGCCGCGCTTGGCGATCTCCTCCACCGTCGAGTGCTGACTGAGTCCCCAGTAGCTGACCATGCCACGGACCGTGAGCCACCGGCTGAGCCGTTCCTCGTCACCGGTGTCGGTGGCGACGGCGTCGAGCACGCCGAGCGCCTCGGCCGGGCGGTCGGCGAACATCAGGATGGTGGCCAGCAGCTCGGCCGCGTCGAACCCGCCGTCGGCGTCGAGCGCGGCCCGCGCCAGCCGGGTCGCCAGCGGTACGTCGTAGCGCGCGAACGCCTGACCGGCCGCGTCGACGAGCATCGCCGGATCCTGCGCGGTGCCGGAGTCCAGCCGCCACACGGCGACCCGCAGCAGGTCCTCCCGGCGTCGCTTGCCCACGCCCTCCAACAGTTCGGCGAGGTGTGCCTGCAACCGGCGGGTCCGGCTGACCGGGCACTGCCGGCGCACCACCTCGCCGTAGAGCGGGTGGGCCAGGCGTACGTCGACCCGCCGGTCGGAGGGGGCCACGGTGATCAGGCCGCGTTCCTCGGCGGTCTCCACATCGGCCTGTTCCGCCGCTCGATAGAGCAGCCGCAGGCCGAGCGGCTCGCCGAACGCGACCAGCTCGACGACGGTGCGTACGCCGGGGGTGAGCTGGTTGATCCGGATGTCGATCAGCTCGGTCAGGTTGGGCGCCAGCTCCAGCCGCCCGGTCCAGGTCCAGACGCCGTACTTCGTGCTGGACTCGCCGCTGTTGGTGACGGCGTGCACCAGTTCGCGCAGCAGCAGCGGGTTACCGGAGCTGAGTCGGCCGAGTCGCTCGGACGAGGCGTGGTCGACCTGGCAGCCCAGGATCTCCCGGAGCAGTCGGGCGGTCTCCGCCGGTGGCAGCGGGCTCACCTCGGCGTGGTCGACCAGCCCGTCCGTCCACAGTGCCCGGATCGGCAGCGGGATCTGCTCGCCGTCGCGCAGGGTGCCCACCACGGAGGCGTTCTCGGAGCGGGCGACCAGGTGCACGAGCGCGGCCGACGGCGGGTCGAGCAGGTGCGCGTCGTCGACGGCGAGCACGATCCGTCGGCCCGCGGCCTGCTGCTGCAACACGTCCACGGCCCAGCGCAGGATGCCGGCCGGAGAGAGCCCCTGTGGTTGTTCGACGGGAAGCACCTGCACCAGGCCGCCGAACTGCACCGCCTGGGTGGTGGCGCTGGCCGCGATCCACCAGACCGCGTACTCCTCGACGGGAAGCGCGTCGACGCCTTCCCGGAGCAGACGGCTCTTGCCGATACCCGGGCTTCCAGCGAAGAATATGCCTCGCCGGCCCTGGGCGCCGGTCACCGCCGCCTGCAGACGGTCGAGTTCCGCCGTGCGGCCCACGAACTTCCACCGACTCATTCGCGCAGCATATCGATGGAACTGTGCCCCGGCCGGTAGCCCGAGCGGATGAAGTTGAGTAGTCGCGGAGTTACCCCAGAGTACTTTCGTTTGTCCCATTCCCGACGCCCACGCCCGTACTCTTCCGAAATCCGGGTGCGTCGCCGGATGTTCACCGCGACCGGCTCTGCCGGCCGCCCAGCCTCGGAGGCTGCCGCCTGATGAAGCCGGGCCCTCTCCACGACCTCGGTACACCCGACGATGCGACCGGGCCGCCGGGCCACCGCCCGTTCCCCGATCGGCTCGGCGTGACCGTCGATCCGCGTGAGCCCCTCGGCGTGGTCGCCGTGGGCCCGGCCGGTGCCGGCCGGGCGAACGTGCTGGCCGCCCTGCTGGACCTCGATGCCGGGATGCTCACCGTGCCGGCCGGAAGTTGGTTGGTGGTACGCCACGCGACCGAGGCGAGCCGGTCCGCCTACGTGCCCGGCTTCCGGACGCCGTTCGCGTACCGGACGGACCTGCCGGAGGTCGGGCCGGCGCTGGCCCGGCCGCCCCGCCGGGTCGAGCTGAGCCTGCCCGAGCCGTTGCTCAAGCACTACCGCCTCGTCGACACGCCGGACCTCTCGTCGCTCGGCCGGGCCGGCACCGGGGTCGTACTCGACGCCGTCGGCCGGGCCGGCGCGCTGCTGTTCGTGATCGCCGCGGACCAGTCCTTCAGCGCTGCCGAGCTGCACCTGCTCGCCGAGGTCGTGGACAGCCCGGTCCAGGTCTTCTTCGCGGTCACGCCGGGCGCGAGCGGCTGGACGTCGCCGGAGCCGGCCGAGGCGCCCGACGGCACGGTGGTGGATCCGATCACGGTCATCGTCGAGGCGCACCGGGCCGCGTTGCTCGCCGCCGTACCCGGGCTGGCCGAGGCCCGCTGGTTCCCGATCGTCGAGGGCGACGCGCTGGCCCTGCGGCGGGCGCTGGTCGGGTGGGCCTCCGACGAGGGACTGGAACGCTCCAGCCTCGATCCGCCGGACGTGCCCGGCCTGCACGGCCGGGTGCCGGTGCTGCCGGAGCCGGGCGAGTGGTCCGAACGACTCGACCGCCAGGTGGGGTCCGCAGGCCGACGTATCCGCCAACATCTGGCGCTGGAACTGGCGAACCTGCACCTGCGGGTGGTGCAGGAGATCGTCTTCGGCACCGGTTGCGCCGGTCTGCCGCAGTTGCTCGACCGGGAGTTGGAGGCGCTGTCCCTGCTCGCCACCGTGCAGTGCGACCACGCGGTGCGGGAACTGGTCGAGGACATCGGCGGTCGACTCTTCGGCGCGCCGCTGCCGGAAGGGGTCCGTCGCCGCATCACCAAGGCGGTCCGGTGGGGGATGCCCGACCACGTCACCGGCCCGGAGCTGGAGCGGGTGTTGTTGGTCACCAGCACCGCGGGCGTGGCGTCGCTGGCCGGCCCCGCCGCGATCGACGCGCTGGCGGCGTACCCCACCGTGCCGCGGACCGAGATCCTGCCGCCGGTCGCGGTGTCGCTGGCGGGTGGCTGCTGGCAACACTGGCGTACGCCCGCCAACGCCGACCAGAGCGCCGCGCGGGCCTGGTCCCAGCGGGCGCTGCGGGAGATCGAGCTGGAGTTGTCCCGGGAGATCTCGCGCCGGTTCGAGGTGGTCCGTCTCTCGCTCGGCATGGTGCTGTCCGATGCAGCCGAACACGGCATCCTGCTCGCCTGACCGTCACGCGGCGTACCCCGGCGGTCCGGCCACCGGGGTGCCCGCGTGCGCGCTCAGGACGACCAGCCGTGGTCATCGGGCGGCGGTCGGTGGCGATCCCACCCGGTCCGGCGTTCCGGTTCCTCGGTTCCGCCGAACCGGTGGCACGATGGGGGGCATGGCGGCTCCGCAGGTTGCACCGGCGCAGACCCCGGACACCGATGAGGTGCCGGCCTCCGATCGGCCGTGGGTGACGATCGTGTGGGACGACCCGGTCAACCTCATGACGTACGTGACCTGGGTCTTCCAGAAGCTCTTCGGCTACAGCCGGGAGAAGGCCGAGCAGTTGATGCTGGACGTGCACCACAAGGGCAAGGCGGTGGTCTCCAGCGGGGCCCGCGAGCGCATGGAGCACGACGCCTCACAACTGCACGCCTACGGGCTGTGGGCGACGGTGGACCGCTCGTGAGCATGTTCCGCCGCCGGGGTGACCGGTATGTCGCCACGTTCGCCGTCGACGAGGTACGCGTCCTGCGCAAGGTCGCCTCCGAGGTGGTCGGGCTGCTGACCGACGGGTTCGACCACTCCGACCCGGTCGTGTGCCGGCTCTTCCCCGAGGTCTATCCGGAGGACGCGGCGGGGACGGCGGAGTTCCGCCGCTACACCGAGGGCGACCTGAAGACCGCCAAGATCGATCAGGCCGGGGCGATCCTGGCCGCGCTGCCCGACGACGCCGACGGCGGCGGAGAGGTGCGCCTGGACGCCGAGGCGGCCGAGGCGTGGCTGCGGGCGCTGAACGACGCCCGGTTGGCGATGGGCGTCCGGCTGGAGATCAAAGACGGCACCGATCTGGGGGCGGAACTGGACGATGCGGTCGCCGAGGACCCGTCCTCCAGCCGGGTGTTCCAGCTTTCGGTCTACGCGTATCTCGGTTATCTCCAGGAGTCCCTGCTCAACGCCTTGATCGAGTGACTGTGACCGGCGCGACCTCGCGGTCCTGGGCCGCCGGGCGCTAGTCTTGGCGGCGTGCTGAGCATCGACCGGTCGATCGTCGACGCGATCGTCGCCCACGCTCGTCGGGACCACCCCGACGAGGCCTGCGGCGTGGTCGCCGGCCCGGTCGGCAGTGACACTCCGACCCGGCACATCCCCATGGAGAACGCCGCCCGCTCGATGACGTTCTACGAGTTCGACTCGATGGAGCACCTGCGCGTGTGGCGCGAGATGGACGACCGCGACGAGGAACCGGTCGTGATCTACCACTCGCACACCGCCACCGAGGCGTACCCCTCGCGGACGGACATCTCCTTCGCCGGTGAGCCCGGCGCCCACTATCTGCTCGTCTCCACCCGCGAACCCGACACGGAGGAGATCCGTTCCTTCCGCATCGTGGACGGGGTGGTCACCGAGGAGCCGGTGCGGATCCTCGACGCCGGGGTGGATCCGCACGCCGTGCAGTCGTACATGTTCGGGCAGAGCCCGGCGACGGTCGACTACGAGTGTTCGGACCGCTGATCCCCGTCAGCACCCGCACACCCTTTCCCGTCACCGAGCACACCCGATCGAGGAGTACGACACATGGCCATCGAGGTTCGCATCCCCACCATCCTGCGCAGCTACACCGGCGGCGCGAAGGTCGTCGAGGGCAGCGGTGACACGCTGGACGACCTGCTCACCGACCTGGACTCCCGGCACGCCGGGCTGCGGGGCCGGCTGGTCACCGAGGCCGGCGCGCTGCACCGCTTCGTCAACGTCTATGTCAACGACGAGGACGTGCGCTTCCTGGGCGCGCTGGACGCCAAGCTGAACGACGGCGACAGCGTCACCATCCTGCCCGCCGTGGCCGGTGGCGCGTTCGGCTTCGCGGCCGCCGCGGCGATCAGCGAGCACCGCGCCGCCGCCGGGCGCAACGCGTCCGTCGCCGCGAGCTGAGGCGGCCGCGATGACGCGGTACGACAGCCTGCTGGACGCCTGTGGTGGCACGCCCCTGGTGGGGCTGCCCCGACTGTCGCCGACGGTGCCCGACGGGGCGCCGCCGGTGCGGCTGTGGGCGAAGCTCGAGGACCGCAACCCGACCGGCAGCGTCAAGGACCGGGCCGCGCTGTTCATGGTGCGGGCCGCCGAGGAGTCCGGCAAGCTCCGGCCCGGCGACACGATCCTTGAGCCGACCAGCGGCAACACCGGCATCTCGCTGGCCATGGTGGCGAAGCTGCGCGGCTACCGGTTGGTCTGCGTGATGCCGGAGAACGTCTCCACCGAGCGGGTGCAGCTGCTCCGGATGTACGGCGCGGAGATCATCTTCTCGCCGGCGGCGGGCGGCTCCAACCAGGCGGTGGCCACCGCGAAGCAGATCGCCGCCGAGCACCCGGACTGGGTCATGCTGTTCCAGTACGGCAACGAGGCGAACGCCCGGGCGCACTACGAGACGACCGGCCCCGAGCTGCTGCACGACCTGCCCACGATCACCCACTTCGTGGCCGGTCTGGGCACCACCGGCACGTTGATGGGGACCGGACGCTACCTGCGCGAGAAGGTCGAGGGCATCCAGATCGTGGCGGCCGAGCCGCGCTACGGCGAGCTGGTCTACGGCCTGCGCAACATCGACGAGGGGTACGTCCCGGAGCTCTACGACGCGACCGTGCTCAACCGACGGTTCTCCGTCGGCACCCGCGACGCGGTGCTGCGTACCCGGCAGTTGGTGGAGGTGGAAGGTCTGTTCGTCGGCTTCTCCACCGGGGCGGTGCTGCACGCCGCCCTGGCCATGGCGCACGAGGCGGTGCGGGACGGCCGCCGTGCCGACGTGGCGTTCGTGGTCAGCGACGGCGGCTGGAAGTACCTCAGCACCGGGGCGTACGGCGGCACGCTCGCCGACGCGGAGGACGCTCTGGAGGGGCAGCTCTGGGCCTGAGCCCAGCGACATCGACGAGGGTCATCGGCGTGATGCCGGTGGCCCTCGTCGCGTCGGGCGGTCCGGATCGGCCGGTCCGGTAATCCGGCCTCGATCGGATGGGCGGAACGGGTGTCACGTTGGTGACAACTTCCAGCGGATCATTCTTGCGTTCAGGTGGGCGGGCGTAGGCTGCGCAGCGTGGCGTACGCGTCGGTATTGATCATCTCCGGAGCGGCGACCGGCTCGATCGCTACCTATCGTGACAGCGAGACAACTCGATGCGACTGACCGTCCTGGGCTGTGCGGGCAGCTTCCCCGGACCCGAGTCCCCCTGCTCGGCCTATCTGGTCGAGGCCGAGGACTTCCGGCTCCTGGTGGACTTCGGCCCGGGCTCGTTGTCCACCCTCCAGCGCTACGCCGGGCTGCACGCCCCGGACGCCATCCTCCTGACCCACCTGCACTGCGACCACATCCTCGACGCCGCGTCGTACGTGGTGGTCCGGCGGTACGCCCCGGACGGTCCGTACCCGCCGCTGCCGGTGTACGCCCCGGCCGGTGCGCCGGACCGGCTCGCCGCGGCGTACGGGCAGGAGGACAGCACGGTCGAGGACGTGTACCAGTTCTATGCGTTGCAACCGGGCACCTTCCCGATCGGCCCGTTCACCGTCACCGTCGACCGGGTGCTGCATCCGGTGGAGACGTACGGCGTGCGGTTGGAGCACGGTGGTCGGACGCTCTGCTACTCGTCTGACACCGCCCCCTGTGAGGCGTTGCTGCGGCTGGCCCAGAACGCGGACGCCTTCCTCTGCGAGGCCAGCTACCTGGACGGCGTGGACAATCCGCCCGACCTGCACCTCACCGGGCGTGAGGCGGGCGAGGCGGCGGCCAAGGCCAACGTGGGCCGCCTGCTGCTGACCCACCTGGTGGCCGCCTGGGGCAGCGAGGCGCACACCGTGACGTCGGCGGCGGCGGCGTACAGCGGCCCGCTGGACGTGGTCCGGCCGGGCGCCAGCTACGACATCTGACCCACCGTCGGGAGCGGACAGCGGCGTTCTCGCCCAGACCCTAGGATCGCGCGGGTGAGCGACCCCTCCGCCGGCCCCGACCCGCGCCCTGCCGACCGGCCGGCATCTCCCGCGCCGGGCCGGCCACCGGCCGGGCCGTACCCTCCGACGTTCGCGCCGCATCCGTCGGGAGCCTGGCCGCCCCCGCCGGCCCCCGGGCCGTACGGTCCTGCGCCGCGTCCGGGACCGTTCCCGCCGGTACCCGCACCGCGCAAGCGTTCCCGCACCGGCCTGGTGGTGGGTCTCCTGGTCGGTGTCGGCGCGTTGCTGCTCCTGCTCTGCTGCTGCGGCGTGTTCACCTACAACGGCTGGTACAAGCCACGCCAACTCCAGGAGCAGCGCGAGGAGATGGTCGAGACGGCCGGCGTTCCCGCCGGGTTCCACCGCGTCGACCTCGTCGCCGGCGACCGTTCGGCTGGCGCGACCTACCGCCTCGACTGCCGACGCGGCGACTGCCCGGTCGACGTGGCCCAGAGCGTGCAGGCGTTCCTGAGCGACGCCGGCCTGCGCATCACCGTGGACCGGATGCGGGAGTGCCTCGCCGATCCGGGCGCGCCGTCCTGCGGGGTGCACCGGTGGACGCGGGACGGTTTCGAGATGACCGCGAGTGTCGTCACCGCGCCGGGCAGTCGCTCGGTGGACGGGTACGTCACCCTGACCCTTGGTGTCGGATGGCACGACTGAGTCACCCAGCGGCACCGGGGGATGCTCCGATCGGGGCACCGCATAGGGTGCAGGCATGGCGCGACCTGACGGGCGGGAGCCCGACCGACTCCGACCGGTGACCCTGACCCGTGGCTGGAGCAGCCACCCGGAAGGCTCCGTCCTGGTGGAGTTCGGTGCGACCCGGGTGCTCTGCACGGCGAGCGTCACCGAGGGCGTGCCCCGCTGGCGTCGGGGCTCCGGGCTCGGCTGGGTCACCGCCGAGTACGCGATGCTGCCCCGGGCCACCAACACCCGTTCCGACCGGGAGAGCGTCAAGGGGCGGGTCGGTGGGCGTACCCACGAGATCTCCCGGCTGATCGGTCGGAGCCTGCGCGCGGCCATCGACCTCAAGGCCCTCGGCGAGAACTCGATCGTGCTCGACTGCGACGTCCTGCAGGCCGACGGCGGCACCCGGACTGCCGCGATCACCGGTGCGTACGTGGCGCTGCACGACGCGGTGAGCTGGCTCGCCGACCGCAAGGCGCTGGCCGGCAAGCCGGAGAAGGTGATGCACCGGTCGGTGGCGGCGGTCAGCGTCGGCGTGGTGTCCGGCGAGCCGCGCCTGGACCTGTGCTATGACGAGGACGTGGCCGCCGAGGTGGACATGAACGTGGTCTGCACCGGCACCGGGGACTTCGTCGAGGTGCAGGGCACCGGTGAGGCCGGCGTCTTCGCCCGCGAGCAACTGGACGCACTGCTCGACCTGGCCGTCGCCGGCTGTCTGGACCTGGCCGAAGCCCAGCGCGCGGCTCTCCTCTGAGGGCCGTCGCGAACGAAAGGTGACACCGTGAACAAGGTTCTGCTCGCCACCCGGAACCGCAAGAAGCTCGTCGAGCTGCAGCGGATCCTGGACGGGGCGCTCGGTGCGCATCGGGTCGCCCTGGTCGGGCTCGACGACGTCGAGGCGTACCCGGAGTTGCCGGAGACCGGGCTGACCTTCGGTGAGAACGCGCTGATCAAGGCGCGGGAGGGCTGTCGGCGTACCGGCCTGCCCACCGTCGCCGATGACTCCGGGCTGGCCGTGGACGCGCTCAACGGCATGCCGGGCGTGTTCAGTGCCCGCTGGGCCGGGCGGCACGGCGAGGACCAGGCGAACCTCCAGCTCGTGCTGGACCAGATCGCCGACGTGCCGGACGAGCATCGGGGCGGTTCCTTCGTCTGCACGATCGCGTTGGTGCTGCCCGGCGGCAAGGAGCACCTCGTGGACGGCCGTCAGGCGGGCCGGGTGCTGCGTGCCCCGCGTGGCGAGGGCGGTTTCGGCTACGACCCCATCTTCCTCGGTGACGGTCAGGACCGCACCAACGCCGAGCTGACGCCGCAGGAGAAGGACGCGGTCAGCCACCGGGGCAAGGCCCTGCGCGAACTGGCCACCCTGATGGCGAAGGTGCTCCCCGCCGCCGGCTGACCCGCCCCGGTAGCCGCGTCAGGGGAGGGGGCCGAGTTCGGCCTCGATGGCGGTGCGCAGGTCGGGGCCGGACACCACGGACCGGGCCGCCTCCATCAGCGGGGCGAGGAAGACGTCCGGGCCGGGCGGGCCGACGACTGCGCCGAGGGCGGCGATCGCCGCCCGGCCGGCCGGGGAAGGCGTCAGCGGGGCCCGGAGCTGGAGTCCGCGTACGGCGGCGAGCAACTCCACCGCGAGCAGGCTGGTCAGGTTGTCCAGGACGGTCCGCAGTTTCTTGGTCGCGGCCCAGCCCATCGAGACGTGGTCCTCCTGCATGCCGCTGGTGGGCAGCGAGTCCACCGAGGCGGGCGCGGCCAGCCGCCGGTTCTCCGCCACGATCCCGGCTGCCGTGTACTGGGCGATCATCAGCCCCGAGTTGACCCCCGCGTCGGGGGAGAGGAAGGCGGGCAGTTCCCGCGACCGGGTCACGTCGAGCAGCCGATCCACCCGACGTTCGGAGATCGCGCCCACCTCGGACGCGGCGATGGCCAGGTAGTCCGCCGCGAAGCCCAGCGGGGCACCGTGGAAGTTCCCGGTCGACTCGACCCGTCCGTCCGGCAGCACCACCGGGTTGTCCACCACGGAGACCAGTTCCCGGTCGGCGACCGTCCGGACGAAGTCCAGGGTGTCCCGGGCCGCTCCGGCGACCTGGGGTGCGCAGCGCATCGAGTAGGCATCCTGGACCGCGTGAGCCAGGTCGTCGCGGTGCGAGTCCATCACTGCCGAGTCCTGCAACAGCCGGTGGATGTTCGCCGCCGAGACGCCCTGCCCGGGATGCGGGCGGATGGCGTGCAGCTCCGGCCGGAACGGTCGCTCCGAGCCGAGCATCGCCTCGATCGCCAGGGCGGCGGTCACGTCGGCCATGGTGAACAGGTGCGCCGCGTCGCGGATGGCCAGCAGCAGCATGCCGAGCATGCCGTCGGTGCCGTTGATCAGCGCCAGGCCCTCCTTGGCGGCCAGCTCCACCGGAGCGAGACCGGCCTGCCGCAACGCGTCGGCGGCGGGCCGCCGCTCACCGGCCGGGCCGAGCACCCACCCCTCGCCGAGCAGCACCAGCGCGCAGTGCGCCAGCGGTGCCAGGTCGCCGGAGGCGCCCAGCGAGCCGTGCTCCGGCACCCACGGTGTCACGTCGTGGTTGAGCAGGTCGACCAGGGCCTCGGCGACCAGCGGCCGTACCCCGGAGTGGCCCAGCGCCAGCGAACGGACCCGCAGCAGCATCATCGCCCGCACCACCTCGCGGGGCATCGCCGCGCCCACCCCCGCCGCGTGCGAGCGGATCAGCGCGTGCTGGAGTTCGGCACGCCGCTCGGGAGCGACGAACGTGTTGGCGAGCGCGCCGAAACCGGTGGAGACGCCGTACACCGGACGGCCGGCGGCCTCGATACCGTCCACGATGGACCGGCTGGTGGCCATCGCGGAGAGGGTGGCCGGGGCGAGCACGACCGTGGCGGCACCGCGCGCCACGGCGAGCACGTCGGCGGGGGTGACCCCGGTGGGTTCGATGGTGACGGTCATCGTGGCACTCCGTTGCGCAGGACCTGGCGGATGAGGGGCACGCCCGGCCGGTAGGCCAGGTGCAGGTGGGACGGGGCGTCGAGGATGGTCAGGTCGGCTCGGGCGCCGGGCCGCAGCACACCGACGTCGGTGCGGCGCAACGCCCGCGCGCCGCCCGCGGTGGCCGCCCACACCGCCTCCGCCGGGGTCATCCGCATCTCGCGTACGGCCAACGCGACGCAGAACGGCATCGACGACGTGTACGACGAACCGGGGTTGCAGTCGGTGGCGAGGGCCACGGTGACACCGGCGTCGAGCAGCCGACGCGCGTCGGGATACGGCGACCGGGTGGAGAACTCGGCGCCCGGCAGCAGCGTGGCGACGGTGCCGCCCTCGGTGGCCGCCAGCGCGTCGACGTCGGCGTCGTCCAGGTGCGTGCAGTGGTCCACACTGGCCGCCCCGAGTTCCACCCCGAGGCGTACCCCCGGGCCGGGACCGAGCTGGTTGGCGTGCACCCGGACGCCCAGACCGGCCGCCTGCCCGCAGGTCAGGATCGCCCGCGCGTGGTCGGCGTCGAACGCGCCCCGCTCACAGAACACGTCGATCCAGCGGGCGTACGGCGCGGCGGCGGCCAGCATCGGCCCGCAGACCAACCCCACGTACTCGTCGGGCCGGGCGGCGTACTCGGTCGGCACCACGTGCGCGCCGAGGAACGTGGTCTCCTCGGTCACCTCGGCGGCGATCCGCACCGAGCGGGCCTCGTCGGCGACGGTGAGGCCGTACCCACTCTTGATCTCGATCGTGGTGGTGCCCTGCCGCAACGCCTCGGCGTGCAGTCGGCGCACGGTGGCGCGGAGCTGCCCGTCGGTGGCCGACCGGGTGGCGCCCACGGTGGTCCGGATGCCGCCACCGGTGTACGGCTGCCCGGCCATCCGGGCCGCGAACTCCGCCGCCCGGTCCCCGGCGAAGACCAGGTGCGCGTGACTGTCCACGAACCCGGGCAGCACCGCCGCGCCGTCGGCGTCGATCCGCCGGTCCGCGGCCGGCGCGTCGGCGGACGGACCGACCCAGACCACCTCGCCCGCCTCGACCAGCAGGGCGACCCGCCGACGGATGCCCAACGGCCCGCCCTCGCCCGCGCCGGGCTCGTTGGTGACCAGCTCGCCGATGTCGTCCACCAGCAGGCTGCCCGCCCGCACGTTCGGCTCACCGGGCACCGGTCACCTCCGCGATGGCCGTGGCCAGCTCGCGGGGGACGTCGACGCGGACGTGTCGCCCGTCGCGGACCAGCACCCGGCCGTCGACCACCACCTGGGTCACGTCGGCGGCGCCCGCCGCGAACCAGACGCCCGCCGGGACCACCCCGGCCGTGCGTACGCTGTCCAGCCGCACCGTGACCAGGTCGGCCCGGTCACCCACCGCGAGTCGACCGGCGTCGGTCCAGCCCAGCGCCGCGTGCCCGGCCTCGGTGGCGGCGGTGAGCAGCTCGGCGGGGGCGAAGTGGCCGCGCCGACGGGTCCGCAGCCGCTCGTCCAGTTCCATCGCGCGCGCCTCCTCGAACGGGTCGATCACGGCGTGACTGTCGCTGCCCAGGCTCAGCGGGATCCCCGCGTCGGCCATCCGGCGGGCCGGTCCGAGGCCGTCGGCGAGGTCGCGTTCGGTGGTCGGGCAGAGACACACCCCGGTCCGGCTCTCCCCGAGCAGGGCCACGTCGGCGCTGGTCGGATGGGTGGCGTGCACCGCCGTGGTGGCCGGTCCCAACACACCGTGCTCGGCCAGCAACCCGGCAGGGGTCAGCCCGTGCACGGCTCGGCAGGCGTCGTTCTCAGCGGGCTGCTCCGACAGGTGCACGTGCAGTGGCGCGTCCCGCTGTCGTGCCCAGTCGGCCACGGTGGCGAGTTGGTCGGCCGGGACGGCCCGGACCGAGTGCACGGCCGCGCCGACGCGGGCACGGTCCCGGTCGGTGGTGAGGGCGGCGGCCCGTTCCGCCCACCGTCGGGCGTCACCGTCGCCGAAGCGCTGCTGCGGCCCGACCAGCGGCGCACCGTCCACACCGGCGGTCAGGTAGCAGGTGTCCAGCAGCGTCAGCCGGATCCCGGCCTGCGCCGCTGCCTCGACCAGCGCCGCGCCCATCGCGTTCGGGTCGGCGTACGGGGTGCCGCCCGGACCGTGGTGCAGGTAGTGGAACTCGCCCACACAGGTGATCCCGGCCAGCGCCATCTCGGCGTACACCGCGCGGGCCAGCGCCAGGTACGTGTCCGGGTCCAGGCGACCGGTCACCGCGTACATCTGGTCGCGCCAGCTCCAGAAGTCGCCGCGCCCGCCGTGGGTCCGACCGCGCAGCGCCCGGTGGAACGCGTGCGAGTGGGCGTTCGCCAACCCGGGCAGCGTCAACCCGGGCAGCCGCACCGCGTCGGCCAGCACGTCCACGCCCGCGTCCGGGTCGCCGCCCGGCGTCAACGGCGTCACGCCGGTGATTCGGTCGTTGACCGTCTCGATCAGCACGTCCGGGGTCGGCTCGGCGTGTGCGGGCAGCCACGCGTACTCGGCGAGCCAGCGGGTGGCGGTCATCAGGCATCCTCCGCGTCGCGCCGAACCGCCTGCGTCAGTTCCGCCAGCACCGTGGCCAGGGCGGTCACGCCGGCCGCGCAGTCGGCGTCGGTGGCCGACTCGGCGGGGGAGTGCGACACCCCGGTCGGGTTGCGGACGAAGAGCATCGCGGTCGGTACGTGCGCCGCCAGCACCCCCGCGTCGTGTCCGGCCCCGGTCGGCAGCACCGGCGCGGCCAGCAGCCCGGCCAGCCGGTCGGCCAGGCCGCCGTCGAAGGCCACCAGTGGCGTCGCGGACTCCTCGGTCAGGGTCACCTCGGTGCCGTCCCGTCGGGCTCGTTCGGTGGCCTTGGCGCGTACCGCCTCGACCAGCCCGGCGAGCGTCTCCGGCTCGGCGGCCCGGGCGTCCAGCCACCCGGTCACCCGGGACGGGATCGCGTTGGTGGCGTTCGGCTCCACGCTCACCCGACCCACGGTGGCGTGCGCGTCGCGCAGCCGGGCCTCCTTGTTCGCCGCGAGCACGGTGAACGCGTACGTCAACATGGGGTCGCGGCGGTCGGCCATCCGGGTCGTACCGGCGTGGTTGCCCTCGCCGGTGACGTCGAAGCGCCAACGGCCGTGCGGCCAGATGGCGCTGGCCACCGCGACCGGCGCGTCCCGGTCGACGAGCGCGCGGCCCTGCTCGACGTGCAGCTCCACGAAGGCCGCGAACCGGCCCAGCAACGCCGGATCGGCGCCCGCCGGGCGGTGTCCCAGCGCCTCGGCGAAGCTCACCCCGGACGCGTCCCGCAACGCGCCCGCCCGCTCGGCGCCGACCTGCCCGGTGAGCAGCCGCGAGCCCAGGCAGGGTACGCCGAAGCGGGCACCCTCCTCCTCGACGAAGGCGGCGACGACCAGGGGACGGGCCGGGGTGACACCCGCCGCCCGCAGCTCGTCCACGGCGAGCCAGGCGCTGACGATGCCCAGCGGCCCGTCGTACGCCCCGCCGTGCGGCACCGAGTCGAAGTGGCTGCCGGTCAGCACCGCGCCACCGGCGTCCGGGTCGCCCCACCAGGCGAAGAGGTTGCCGTTGCCGTCCTGCGCCACCGGCATGCCCCGGGCGTCGGCCTGCTCCCGGAACCACGCCCGCAGCCGCAGTTCCGGCGCGGTGAGCGCGTACCGCAGATAGCCGCCGCTGTCCGCGTCCCGCCCCACCGGCGCGATCTCGTCCCACAGTTCCCGGAACCTGAAAGGAAGGGACCCTTCCTCTACCGTATGCGTTAGCAAGGGACCCTTCCTCACTCGGAACCGGACATCGGCACGCGGACACCGGTGCGGGTGGCGACCTCGCGGGCCGCGTCGTAGCCGGCGTCGACGTGCCGGATCACCCCCATCGCCGGATCGTTGGTGAGCACCCGCTCGATCTTCTGCCCGGCCAGCGCGGTGCCGTCGGCCACGCAGACCTGACCGGCGTGAATGGACCGTCCGATGCCCACCCCGCCGCCGTGGTGGATGGAGACCCAGGACGCCCCGCTGGCGGTGTTGACCAGCGCGTTCAGCAGCGGCCAGTCGGCGATCGCGTCGGAGCCGTCGGCCATCGCCTCGGTCTCCCGGTACGGGCTGGCCACGCTGCCGCAGTCCAGGTGGTCCCGCCCGATCACCACCGGGGCGCTCAGCTCACCGGCGGCGACCATCTCGTTGAACCGTACGCCCGCGACGTCCCGTTCGCCGTAGCCGAGCCAGCAGATCCGTGCCGGCAGGCCCTGGAAGGCGACCCGCTCACCGGCCATCCGGATCCACCGGGCCAGCGGCTCGTTCTCCGGGAACAGCTCCAGGATCGCCCGGTCGGTGGCGGCGATGTCGGCCGGGTCGCCGGAGAGCGCCGCCCACCGGAACGGCCCCTTGCCCTCACAGAACAACGGCCGGATGTACGCGGGCACGAAGCCCGGGAAGTCGAAGGCGCGCTGGTACCCGCCGAGCTGCGCCTCGCCCCGGATCGAGTTGCCGTAGTCGAAGACCTCCGCACCGGCGTCCAGGAAGCCCACCATCGCCTCGACGTGCTTCGCCATCGACGCCCGGGCCCGGTCGGTGAACTCGGTCGGCTTGGCCGCCGCGTAGTCCCGGGCGTCGTCCGGCTCCACCCCCTCCGGCAGGTACGACAGCGGATCGTGGGCGCTGGTCTGGTCGGTGACCACGTCGACCGGTACGCCCCGGCGCAGCAGCTCGGGGAAGACCGTGGCGGCGTTGCCGACCACGCCCACGCTCAACGCCCGGCGATCCCGCTTCGCCGCCAGCACCCGCTCGACCGCGTCGTCCAGGTCGTCGGCGATCTCGTCCAGGTACCGGTCGTGCACCCGCCGTTCCAGCCGGGTGCGGTCCACGTCCACGATCAGGCAGGCACCGCCGTTCATGGTGACCGCCAGGGGCTGGGCCCCGCCCATCCCGCCGCACCCGCCGGTCAGCGTCAGGGTGCCCGCGAGGGTGCCGCCGAACCGTTTCTCGGCCACCGCCGCGAAGGTCTCGTACGTGCCCTGGAGGATGCCCTGGGTGCCGATGTAGATCCACGAACCGGCCGTCATCTGCCCGTACATGGTCAGGCCGAGCTGCTCCAGCCGACGGAACTCCGGCCAGGTCGCCCAGTCGCCGACCAGGTTGGAGTTGGCCAGCAGCACCCGGGGCGCCCACTCGTGGGTCCGTAGCACCCCGACCGGCCGGCCCGACTGCACCAGCATCGTCTCGTCGTCGCGCAGGTCGGTCAGCGTACGCACCAGGGCGTGGTACGACGGCCAGTCCCGGGCGGCCTTGCCGGTGCCGCCGTAGACGACCAGGTCGTCGGGGCGCTCGGCCACCTCCGGGTCGAGATTGTTCATCAGCATCCGCAGCGCGGCCTCCTGCGGCCAGCCACGGGCGGTGCGCTCGGTGCCGCGCGCGGCCCGGATGTGTCCGGGCGTGGTCGACGTGGATCGCGTCATTGCGGAACTCCTCCTAACCGAGGAACAACTGACGACGGGTGGCCGAGGCTTCGAACGCCTCCAGCCGCCGTTGGGTCTCGGCCGGCGCGGCGTCGCAGATCGCCTGGAGCAGCACCATGGCCAGGGTCATCGGAGCGGTGTGCAGGTCGAACACGAGCTGCGCGCCGACCGCCGCGGCCAGCACCACGTCGGCGTGCTCGGTCGCCGGGCTGACCGGCGAGTCGGTGATCGCGACCACGGTCAGCCCGGCGGCCCGGGCCTCGCCCAGCGCGTCCAGGGTCTCCCGGGGATAACGAGGCAGCACGAACGCCAGCAGCGCGCCGGCACCGGCCTCCGCCGCCTGTTCCAGCCGGTCGGCGAGCAGGCTGCCCCCGTCGTCGAGGACCCGCACGTCCGGGTGCACCTTGGCGGCGAAGTACGCGAAGTACGCGGCCAGCGGCGCGGCGGCGCGCAGCCCGAGCACGGGCAGCGGACGACTGGCGGCGAGCAGCCGCCCGGTCTCGGCGACGCGCTCCCGGTCGGCGAGCTGCTCGGCCAGCCGGTCGAGGTTGCCCATCTCGGCGCGTACCGCCTGCTGGAGCTCGTTGCCCGTGGTGGTCGGACCGGGCGCGGCGGCGGTCAGCTCGCGCAACCGGCGGCGCAGCGCCGGGTAACCGTCGTGGCCGAGCGCCACCGCGAACCGGGTGACCGACGGCTGGCTGACCCCGGCCAACTCGGCGACCTCGGCGGCGGAAAGGTAGCCGACGGAGGGCGCGTGCTGCACCAGGCAGTGCGCGATGCGCCGCTGCGTCGGGGTCAGCCGCACCCCGTCGAAGAGGCCGACCATCCGCTCGGTCGACGCGACGGTGGCTCCGTCATTCATTCGCTGACTCTATGCATGAAAACTTTCACGAAGCAACCCGTCCGTTTCCGCAACCGTTCGTGACCTGCGGGTTCGAGTCGGGCGAGGGGAGCTCACGACCGGCGGGCAGGGCGAGGTGCGGCGGGTCGATAGGATCCGCACGGCGGTCGACTAGAGGAGTTGTCATGCAGCCGGACGGCCCCTACCGGTACACCCATCTGCTCGGCGGGTCACCGGTCGGCAAAGCGTGGGCGGCCGTGGACGGGCAGGGACGCTTCGTGACGGTGGCGGTGCTGGACACTGCGGTGGCAGCCAGCCCGGGTTGGCGCGAGGCGTTCGCCGGGATCGCGAACAATCTCGCGCAGACCCCAGGCGGTCCGCCCTTCACCTACGCGGACTTCTCGGCCGCCGCTCCCTGGGTCGCCTACTCGGCCGAGGCGGGCCCGGCTGCGGAGAAGCTGTTCCGGGCACTCGGCGTCGACTATCAACCCGTGCCCACCCCAGCCGCACCCGTCTCCGATCCTCCCCAGCCGGTCTCCGGCGGGCCTCAGCAGGTCTCCGGTCCGCCTCAGCCCGTCTCGGGTGCACCGCAACCGACCTCCGGTGCTCCTCACCCTGTTTCGGGTGCTTCCCAACCGACCTCCGGTGCGTCGCAGCCGCCGACCAGCCCGATCCCGAGCCAGCCGGTGTATGCGGACCCGGTCTCGGGCGCGCCGACGTCGCCCGGCTTCGGATCGTCCTTCGAGGAGCCGGCGCGCGACCCGTTCACCGCCCCGGCCCGTCGCATCCAGCCCTCCGCGCCGCCGAAGCGGCGAACCGGGCTCTGGGTGTCGCTGGCCGCGCTCGTGGTGGTGGCGGCGCTCGGCTCCGGTGTGACCGTCTGGGCGCTCACCGGCGACGATCCGGAAGGTCCGCAGGCCCCGCCCACTCTTGGGGCGCCTTCCGGATCCGTCGCCACCGCTGCTCCGGTGAACCCGGGGATGCGGCCGTGGGCGCAGGTCGCGCCGTACAGCGCCGAGGAACGCGCGCTGGCGATCGCCGCGCCCTCTCTCGTCTTCGTCGAGACCGTCGTCACGGGCGTGCTGCGGGAGACGAAGTCCAACACCCCGCTCAGCGCCACGCCGGTGACGTTCAAGCGCCGATGCAGCGGATTCGTGGTGAATCCCGACGGGCACGTGGTGACCAACGGACAGTGCGTGCAACCGACGGCCGATGCGGCGCGGGAACGCGCGCTCTACACATTGGGTCGCATCCTCGTCGAGCAGAAGCAACTGGCCGGCGGCGAACTCGACCAGTACGTCCGCACCCGGATGGCGACCACCGTCTTCACCGGCGACGAGCCGGGCAGCGAGCCCACCACCCAGCTCTACGGGCAGCTCAACGTGGCACGCGGCGATCTGACCGCGAGCCCGGCGGTGCCCGGACAGGTGGTACGCGTACTCCCGGCGGACGACGGCAACCTTGCCCTCGTCAAGCTCGCGGAGGGTGGCCTGCCCGCCGTGCAACTGAGCGAGGCGGCGGCACCCGAGCAGGGATCCACTCTGCTGGTGCTGGGCTACCGCACCACCGACACGGACTTCCGAGCCGCGACGTACACGGCCGAGGCTCGGGCCGTCCAGGTGTCCGGCACCGCCAGGCAGGGCGGCGTCACGGCTGCCCGGATCAACGACGACCTCGGCATCTACTCGCACGGCGGCATCGGGGTGGACACCAACGGGCACGTCGTGGGTGTGTTGGACAACGATCGGGCAGCCAACGGTGGTGCGAACCGCGCGTTGTTGCCGGTGTCCGTGGTGACCGACCTGCTCAGCGCGGCAGGGACCTCGAACGAACTCGGTGCGGCCGACCGAACGTACCGGAGCGGGCTCGACGCCTTCTTCGGTGGTCGCAACAGCGAGGCGATCGCCCGGTTCGACGAGGTCGCGCAGTCGTCGCCGAGCAACCTGGTGGCACAGGCGTACCGGCAGAACGCCATCGACCGGAGCCGGCTGGAAGGCGGCTCGTCGGAGTCGTCGAACTGGCCGACCATCCTGCTGGCGGGGCTGGCCGGAGCGGTGCTGGTCGGGCTGGCGGTCGGGGCGGTCGCGCTGCTGCGCCGACGACGCTGACCGGCGCAGTGATCGCCGGGCGCGGTCAGCGCGTGGAGGTGTCGCGTCCCCATCCGTCGGCGGGGTGGCGACGGGCCCGTACCGCAGCGGTCAGTGTGATCGTGACGTAGGCGACGGCGGCCGGGGCGAGCCATGGCCGGGGCAGCACCACGTCCCGCAGCCACGAGGACGGCACCGATGCCCGGACACCGTCATGGCTCGCGCGCAGCAGGTTGTTGCCGGCGCGTACCCGGGCCAGCGTCCGGACCAGGTCCCGAGTACGCCGAGGTGCCTGCACGAAGCTGGTCGCCGTCGTCACCTCGCGCTTCTCCGCCGACGTGAAGTGCGAGTCAAGATAGAGGTCGTCGGCGATCTGTGCCGGGAATCGGTCGAAGCGTCGACGGCCCGCCTCCGACAGTGCGATCGCGCCACGACCGAACAGGGCGTCGGAGAAGATCGGCAGCCGGGTGTTGATCGTGTAGTAGGCGCGTACCGCGAGCGGCCGGCTGGTGGTGACCATCGCGCGCCGAGGCATCACCGCGAGCGGGGGTCGTTCGCCGGTGGTGAGCACGGCGGCCATCTCGCGGAGCGCGCCCGGCGTCAGCACGACGTCCGCGTCGAGATATATCCGGGGGAAGCAGCGGGCCAGACTGTCGCCCACGTTCAGGGCGTTGGCCTTGCCGGCCTCGGCGACCTCGACCACCCGGATCCCGGGGCGCTCGCCCGCCACGCGGGCGGTGTCGTCGGTGCAGCCGTTGGCGACCACCACGATGTCGAGATCGCCGGCGGTGTCGTCGGCGAGCAGCGCGTCCAGGCATCCGCCGATGACACGGGCCTCGTTGTGGGCAGCGATGACCACGCTGATGGTCGGCGCTTCACGGGCTGTCACACCAGTTCCGTCCTTGCTGGCTGGCCGGGCAGGGGGCCGGTGGCGAGCCCTGCCCTGGTCGGGCGGGTCGGTGTCGGCGATCGACGATCGGGCCACCCGGCGCTACAGCTTGCCGCAGGCGGGAGACCGGACGCAAGGCCGTGATCGCCGTTCCGGGCCACCCCGTCCAGGTGATGGCGTTCGGGACACCGCCCGGGACGTCTGCGCTGATATCGTCCTCGTGTTTTCCGGGGCCGGGGGCGGCGACCGACCAGAGTGGGACGTCGACGGGACAGTTATCCGTCTCACTGCCGCGGGCGGGAACTGATGGGAGACGCACCCGCGATGGAAACAGTGACCACCTCGGCCCGAAGGTCGTGGTTCGGGCAGCCCGGGCAGGAATCGGCGACACGCGGCCCGCAGCGGATCGCACGTCATCTGGTGACCGCCGCTCTGGTGCTGCTCGCGGTGAAGCCGCTGCTCGACATCGGTGAGGGCGGCGGTGACGGGCTGGACGTCGGTGTCCTGCTGTCCGCACTCGGCGCCGGGTTGATGATCGGCGCACTCTGTCTCTTCCTGCTCGACGTCCGACGGCTGCCGCCGCGTCCGTTACTGCTGATGGCGGCGGGTCTGGTCGTGCTGCTGATCCTCTCGGCGATCAGCTACCTGGCGGTGCCGGCCCGATCGGATCTCCTGGAGTTTTTCGACGTCCGGCGTCATGCCATCTACGGGCCGGGCCAGGATCCGGCCTCGGCCATCCCGGCCGAGGCGATGCGAATGGTGGTCGGCTTCGCCCCACTTGCCCTCATCGCCCTTATGGTGTTGCGGAGGGACTGGTTTCCGGTACGCCGCCTCGGCCTCGTCGCGGGCGTCGTGGTGCTCGGTGCGGTCGTCCACTCCGTACTCGCCTGGCTCCAGGTCGCCGGTGTGATGCCGTACTCCTTCTTCTTCGAGCTGGCGGACTACCAGAAGATCGGCCGGGCCTCCGGTGGTTACTTCCACCCGATGTCCCTCGGCCGGCTGCTGATGTTCGCGGTCTTCCTCGTCTACGTCCTCGGCCGGCGGATGCGGGTGCCGACCGCCGTGCAGTACGCCTTGATCGGGCTGTTCGTCGCGACCGGGGTCGTGTCGCTGCACCGTTTCACAATCCTCTGCCTGGGGCTGATCGTCGCCGCGTTCGAGGTCCAGCGGCTCCGTAGGCTGTTGGCCGCGCGCAGGCGCGGGCATCGGGTCGACCGGCGTGCGGTGGCGGGAGTCGGTGGTGCGGCGATCGCCGCTGCGGCGGTGGTCGCGGTGTTGTGGGGGGAGACCATCTGGCACCGGGCCGAGGTCGTGCTCACCGAGGTCGGCTCGTTCGACGTACGGTCCGACACCTTCATGCACGGCCGGGGCGCGATCTGGAACGACACGATGGGGATCCTCGGACGCGCCGGGTGGGACGTCTGGCTCGCCGGATTCGGCTACGAACCCTGGGACATGCACAACGACGTCATGCGACTCCTCGTGGTCTGGGGCGTCGTCGGCGTGGTGGTGACCGCCGCGCTGCTGGTGGGGCTCTACCGTTTCGTCGGGGCGCGCGTCCAGCGATCGCACCGACTGGCGTTGGCGGTGCTGTTCGGCGCTCTCGTCGTCTTCGGGCTCACCCAGAAGCCCTTGGCCTATCCGTACTTCCTCTGGTTGTTCCTCTTCGGGCAGATGGTCCTGCTCGCCGCCGCCGACGAGCCGACGGAGCCAGCCGATCGGCACGACGAAACATCCGGGGTGGGTCTGCGGTGACCTCGTCGTCCCCGGCGCCGCTACGCCCCACGGATGCCAGCGACTCCCGCCAGACGGCCGTGCCGCGGCAAGGGAGGCACGAGACGCTCGATCGGGTGGACGAATCGACGGTGCGTCCCACCTTCACCGTCTGCATCGTGGTGCGCGACCGGGCGGACCTGCTGGTCAAGGCGGTACGCAGCGTCCTGGCGAACACCTACCGGGAGTTCGAGCTGATCGTCGTCGACGACGGTTCGCAGGTGCCGGTCACCGAGGTGCTGGCCGAGGCAGACCTGACCATGGACGAGCGGGTACGCGTGGTGACCCAGCCGCCTTCAGGTATCGCCGAGGCCCGCAACCACGGCCTGCGCATCGCCACCGGCCGGTATCTCACCGTGCTCGACTCCGACGACGAGTTGACCGAGGACGCGCTCGACCGGTTGTACCACCTGCTCTCCGACACCGACAGCAGGTGGGTGTACGCCGACTACACCGAGTTCGACCGCGGCTCGTCCCGACTGATCCGGCTACCCGAGTACGCCTCGTCCCGGCGGATGCTGCTCGGTGTGCTCACCCGTCCACGACTGCCGTTCAAGCACTCCGGCACCACCATCGACCGGCGACTTCTGGAGCAGATCGGTGGCTACGACGAGAGCTTCCGCCTCTTCGAGGACATCGAGCTGGTGCTGCGTGCCCTCAAGTCCGGGGTGCATCCCCGTCACCTGAGTCACCCCATCGTGCGATTCCACCGACACGACGGCAACGTGACCCGGGGCCGGTTGAGCGGCCTGGTCTTCTGGTTCCGGCTGATCGACATGTACCGGCCGGTGCGGTGGCCCGGCGTGGCGCTGTCGATCAAGACGCTGCGGACCATGAGCGAGACGGGCAAGTGGCTTGTCACCCGTGGCCGCTGAGCAGCGTACCGACGATCCGGAGCGCCCGGCGGGCGGAGGTAACCGGCTGACCCGGATGCTCCTCCAGCTCGGCATGCTGGGACTGAGCCAGGTCGGTGTCACCCTGGCCGCGTTCGGCACCCAGGTACTACTGGCCCGGAGCCTGCCGCAGGCCGACTTCGGCACGTTCAGCGCGGCGCTGGCGGCGATGTCCCTGGCCGCACCGCTGGTGGTGTTCGGCGTCTCGGAACTGTGGTTGCAACGGTTCGGTCGGGAAGGGGTGCGCGCCCGGCGTTGGCTGCGTCCGTCGCTGCGTCTGGTAGGCGCCGGCACGGCCGTAGCCGTTGCCGTCACCGGGGTGTGGAGCGTCGCCGAGTGGCCCGACACCACGGCGGCTTCGGTGCGCGCCCTGCTGGTGAGCGTGCTGGTCGCGCAGGCCGGCCTGATGCTGGTCGCCTCGGTCCAACAGCTGGGCGGTGACTATCGGGGGCTCTCGCTGCTCCAGGTCGCGCCGCATCTCGGTCGGCTCGGCGTGGTGCTCGCCGTCGGTATGGCGGGACTGTCCGTGGTCGCGGTGGCCCTCGGCTACGCGGTCGTGGCGGTACTCACCGTCGCGGCCTGTGTCGTCGTGATGCGTCCCTTCCTGAGCGGCGCCATGCCGCTCGAAGGTCACGCGGCCACCGACGACGACCGGACTGTCGCGGAGGTGCCGACGAAACGGGTGGCCGCTGCCGCCACCCCCTTCGTCCTCGGCAACGTCTTCTATCTGATGGGCATCTACCTCGGAACGATCGTCGCCGCCGAGGCGCTGGGACCGGAGGCGGCTGCCGTGCTGAGCGTGCCGATGGCGGTGCTGACGGCCGCCTATCTGGTGCCGAGGGTCGTCTACCAGCAGTACTTTCTGGCGAAACTGCACCGCTGGTCGCACGGGGACCGCGACGCGATGCTGTTGGCGTACCGTTTCGGCGTGCCCGGCATGGTCGCGCTCGGCCTGCTGGTGGCCGGGGTGGTCGGTCTCGGTGGGCAGGCGCTGCCACGCCTGCTCGGGCCCGGGTACGGCGAGGCGGCGGTGGTACTCGCGCTGCTAGCCGTGGCCATTCCCTTCCGATTTGGCGGGGCTGCCGCCGCAGCCCTGCTCACCAGCGGCGGCCTGCTCCGACGCAAGGTCATTCTTCAGGGCATGGGGGCGCTCGTGCTGGTGGCCGGTCTCGCCGTCGCCACCCCCCTGTGGGGGGTACGCGGTACCGCCCTCGCCACGGTCGTGGCCGAAGTCGTCCTGGCCGTGCTGTTCTGGGTGGCGGTCCGCCGCACAGTGGTTGCCGGGGCGACGTTGCCGTCGTGGCACGATCTGAGGCAGCGGCTGACGAGGGGAGGCCCGCGTGAGTCCTGAGCCGAACGCCGTCGCCGGAAGCCCGTTGGTGGTGGGCTACTACGGCATGGAGAACGTCGGTGACAACGCCTTCTGTGTGGTGACGGAGTGGGCCACCCGGACCTACTGGGGCAGTAGAAGCCCGGTCTTCGCCGCGCCACCCATGGTCGACCTACCGGCCACGAGCACCGGCATGAACCCCCGCTGGTACCGGTCGCGCAGTGTGCCGGACCGGGTGGGCTGGGTAGTGAACAAGGCGGTGCTGCTGCGTCGCTCGTCGATGGTCGTCTTCGGTGGTGGATCGGTCTTCCGGGACATGGGTCCGTTGAGCGAGAAGCGACTCTTCTCGCTGTTCTCTCGACTCTCGGGGCATCCGATGGCGGCGGTCGGAGTGTCCGTCGGGCCGTTCCTCTCCTCGGCAGCCGAACGCCGGCTGATCGAGGTTCTCCGGCAGGTCGACTTCATCGGAGTGCGGGACCACGCCTCCGCGCAGATTCTTGAACGCGCCGGCTATCCGGGCGTGCTGGTGACCGCGGGCGATCTCGCCGGACTTCTGCCCGAGGCACTCGGCGAGCCGATGCCGTCCCGCTCGCCCGGTTGGTCAGGTGCCCGCGCCCGGCTCGGTGTCACGCTGCTCGGCGTCGACTACGAGGCCGCTGCCACGGAGGTACGCCGCAGGGAGGACGCCCTCGTCGGCGGCGTCGTCGACCTGGTACGCAAGGAGCCGGTGGACGTCACCGTCTTCGCCTTCAACACCCATCCCGAGCACGGTGACGAGCGAGTCAGCGAGCGGCTGCGAGCCGCCCTCGACGGGCTGTGTGACGTCCGTGTGGTGACTGCCCGCGACGGGGTACGGGCCTGCTGGGACGAGATGAAGCGCTGCGACCTCGGCCTGCACATGCGGCTACACGGTGCGGTCTTCGCGTACCTCGCCGGAGTCCCGTTCACGCTGGTGCCGTACCAACAGAAGTGTGACGACTTCCTGGACGAGATCGGTCAACCGGCGTCGTTTCGGCTCGACCGGGTGCCACAGGACCCGATCGAGGTGACCCGCATGCTGGCCAGGCTGCTGCACGACGACGCGGTGCCGCGACTGTCCCAGGAGGAGTTCGCGGAGCGGGCCCGGCAGAACTTCACACGGGCACCCTGGGCACTCCCCGGACCGGATCGTCCATGACCGACCTGCTCTCTGGCAGACGACACGTCGTCGCGGCGGACCGGACGGCAGTGCCGTCCGGCGTCCGTGGTGACGCGCGCCGTCGACGACGTTTCGGCCTGATGGTCGCCGCCGTCCTGGTGGTCGTACTCGTGGTGACCGGTTTGGCGGTCGTCGCCGGTACTGGCGACGGTGTCGAGGACGAGCCGAGGGCCGGGGCACCCCCGCCGTCGGCCCCGGCCGCGCCCGATCGCCCGACACTTCGTGAACTGATGCCGTCCGGAGTACGAATCGGTGCGGCGGTCGACGGTCGGCCGCTGAGCCTCGATCCGGCCTACCGGGCCCTGCTCGGCACCGAGTTCAACGCGGTTACCACCGAGAACGCGATGAAGTGGCGCAGCTTGGAGCCGTCCGAGGGGGTGTACGTCTGGGCCGGCGCCGACCAACTCGTCGAGTTCGCCGAGCAGCACGATCAGGAGGTGTACGGCCACACCCTGGTCTGGCACAGCGACGTGCCGACGTGGGTGTCGCCGCAGTGGCCGGCCGAACGCGTCCGGTCCGCCCTCAAGGACCACGTGACCGAGGTCGTGTCGCGGTATCGGGGGCGGGTCTGGGCGTGGGACGTGGTCAACGAGGTACTGGACGAGGACGGTTCCCTGCGCGACACGCTGTGGCTGCGCAAGCTCGGGCCCGGTTACATCGCGGACGCCTTCCGGTGGGCGCACGCGGCGGATCCGGGTGCCCGCCTGTTCATCAACGACTACGGTGTCGAGGGCCGATCCCGGAAGGCCGACGCGTTGCTGAAGCTGGTCGGGGAGCTGCGACGGGACGGCGTACCGGTGGACGGCGTGGGGTTTCAGAGCCACCTGCCGTGGGACGCACCGCCGCCGGATCTCACCGCGAACCTACGACGCTTCGCTGACCTGGGCCTGTCGGTGGCGATCACGGAACTCGACGTGCGGATCGAACTGCCGGTCACCCCGGCCAAGTTGAAGCGGCAGGCCGAGGTCTATCGGGACGTGTTGCGGTCCTGTCTAGCCCTCTCCGCCTGCGTCTCCTTCACCGTGTGGGGCTTCACCGACGCGCGGAGCTGGATTCCCGGCTACCACCGGGGCTACGGGGCGGCCTGCCTGTTCGACGAGGACCTGCGACCCAAACCGGCGTACTCGGCGTTGGCCGACGAGCTCGGTCGGCTGACCGGGCCGACAGCGGCCCCTGCCGAGACACCGTGAACCTTCGTCCACCGTGCACCGTACGGTGGGGCACTCGTGGCATTCGTTATCGTCACGGCTGACGAGGCTGGTGAAAGGAAAGTCGTGTCCGCGCACACCCAGTTCCTCAAGACGGTGGGACCGTTACCGACCCCGCGCTTCGACCCCGACCTCGGCGTGATCACACCTCCGTCCAACGGCATGCCCCGGTCGGTCTTCGGCCGTCCGGTCGCGCCCCGGGCGAAGTGGCGGCGGCGCTACATGGCCTGGCTGATCGCGCTCGACTTCCTCGCCGCGTGGGCGGCCAGCCAGACGGTCGTCACAGTGTTCGAGGAGGCGGACGCCGGCTTCTGGGACGAGCGGCTGCTCGGTGTCAGCACGTTCGCGCTGGTGGCCAACGTGATCGTGCCGCTGATGTGGTTGACCATCCTCGCCGGTGCCGGCGCGTACGACCGGCGGGCGCTCGGCCGGGGCACCGAGGAACTCAAGCGGGTGGTCCGGGCCAACGTGGCGATGGCCGCCGCCGTCTCCTTCCTGGCCCTGGGCTTCAAGAAGGACCTGTCCCGGGCCACCGTCGCCGCGATCATCATCGGCCTGTTGGTGTACACCGTCTTCGTCCGCTTCGTGGCCCGGGTGGTGCTCCGCCGGATCCGCCGCAGCAGTCAGCGGGCCTCGCAGAAGGTGCTGCTGGTGGGGCGGCTATCCGACGCCCTGGCGGTGCACGAGGTGGTGACCCGCAACGCCGGTGCCGGCCTGCGTCCGGTCGCCATCCACCTGCCCCAGTTCCCCCGGGCCGGTGAGCGGGTGGAGGCGCCGGTGCCGGTCTATGTGGGCTGGGACCTGGTGCCGCTGGTCCAGCAGTTGGGGGCGGACACCATCGCGGTCTGCGGTCCGGCCAGCCTGGAGTCGTACGAGCTGCGCAAGCTGGCGTGGCAGTTGGAGGGCACCGGCCTCGACCTGGTCGTGGTGCCGCAGGTCACGGACATCACCGGGCCCCGGATCCACGTCCGCCCGATCGAGGGTCTGCCGCTGCTGAACGTCGAGGAACCGACGATCTCCGGCCTGTCCCTGCTGGCCAAGAGCGTGATGGACCGGCTTTCGGCGCTCGCCGGGCTGATCGTGCTGAGCCCGCTGCTGATCGGGATCGCGGTGGCGATCAGGCTGACCGACCCCGGTCCGGTGATGTTCCGGCAGAGCCGGATCGGTCATCAGGGCAAGGCGTTCAAGGTGTGGAAGTTCCGGACCATGTACACCGACGCCGAACAGCGGTTGGAGGCTCTGCGGGACCGCAACGAGAGCGACGGCCTGCTCTTCAAAATCAAGAACGATCCCCGGGTCACGCCGATCGGTCGGCACCTGCGGGCCCTGTCGCTCGACGAGCTGCCACAGTTGATCAACGTGTTGGTGGGGCAGATGTCCCTGGTGGGCCCGCGCCCGTTGCCGACCGAGGACGACGACTACCGGGGCGACGTCCGGCGTCGGCTCCTGGTCCGTCCGGGCATCACCGGCCTCTGGCAGATCTCCGGCCGGTCCGACCTGACCTGGGAGGACGCCGTACGGCTGGACCTGCATTACGTCGACAACTGGTCGCTGGTCTACGACCTCGGCATCCTCTGGCGTACGGTCCGGGTGGTGCTGGCCCGGCGCGGGGCGTACTGAGCACGGACACCGGTGGTGCGGCGCCCCGACCGGAGCGCCGCACCATCACCGGTCACTTCTTGTCGGCCCCGTCGATGATGTCCCGGACGGCGTCCCGGCGGACCGCCGCATAGAACGTGTCGACCCGCTTGTCGTCGGCGAAGACCACGCTCTCCGAGCCCACCCGTCCGGTGCCCCTGGTCGGGCTGGTCACGAACGTGAGGTTCCGGCCGCGCAGGTTGCGGTTCTCGGTGGCCATGTCGACCAGGGACAGTTCGTTGTCCATCGAGAGCGAACCGGAGGTGGCCTGGAGGAAGGAGTTCAGCCGCGCCGGGTTGGTGAGCAACCCGCCGGAGGTGGCCTTGTCCAGGATCGCCTTGATCACCTGCTGCTGGTGCCGGATCCGGGCGAAGTCGCCGTCGGCGAACTGCTTGCGCTGACGGGAGTAGTCGAGGGCCGCCTCGCCGTCCATCTTCTGCGGACCGGCCTGGAACGTGCGGAACGGCGGATGGATCGAGGTGAACTGCTTCTCCGAGTTCACCTCGATGCCGCCGAGCGCGTCGATGATCTCCTTGAAGCCGGCGAAGTCGACCATCACGACGTGGTCGATGCGGACCTTGGTGAACTGCTCCACGGTCTGCACCATGAGCGGCACACCGCCCCAGGCGTACGCGGCGTTGATCTTCGCGTCGCGGCCACCGCGCCCTTCCTTGCTTCGCGGCACGGCGACCCAGGTGTCGCGGGGGATGGAGATGAGTTGGGCGCTGGACCGGTCCTTCGGCAGGTGCGCCAGGATGATGGTGTCCGTCCGCGAGCCGCCGGTGCTCTCCGGATCGCGCGAGTCGCTGCCCAGCACGAGGATGTTGAGCGCGTCCCCGGCGACCACCTCGGGCCGGGTCTCCGCGGGTACGCCCTCGAAGGCGTCGACCCGCTCGATGTCCGACTCGACCGACTTCAGATAGAAGCCTGCGGCCACCACACCGCCGACACCGACCAACGCCAGCACCAACACGCTGATCAGCGTGATCCGCAGCCATCGGCGGCGCGGCCTGCCTGCGGCCGTCGGCTCGGCTCCGTCGGTGCCCCCCGCCGGCAGGTTCTCCCCCGGGGAGGTGGTCCCGGCCTGCTCTCCACTCGACATGGCGGAGATGGTACTGATTTCACGTTCTCGGGGAATCCCCGCCCGGTGCCGACTTTCGCCTGACCGTCCCGTCGTATCCCCCACGAGTTTCCGTCAGTCTGGTACAACCCTGCCGTGGACGCCGTAAAGCTGCGTCGGGCCATCGCCCGGACCCGCCTCGCCCCCGTTGCCGCCTTTCCGAAACGACTGGTCGCGGTCGCCCGCCACGACGCGCGGGTGTTCCGTAAGTCCGCCCGCTGGTTGGTGGCCTCGCGGGAGCACCACAACTACACGTACGAGCTGACCAAGCTCAGCCGTAGCCATCTCGCCTGGTTCGTCAGCGTGGTCTGCGACCTGCCGGTCAAGCAGGTGCGTGGCTACCTGAAGGAGATCGAGTCGGACGACGCGTTGCGCCGGCACATCGCCTCGGCCACCGCCGGTGCGGCCCGACGCGGGCTGGCCGACAAGCAGGTCCGGTACGCCCGCCGGGTCGGCTGGTACGCCATCGTCCGGGCCCGCAGGCCGAAGCACATCGTGGAGACCGGTGTGGACAAGGGGCTGGGCAGTTGCGTGCTGGCCGCCGCCCTGCTGCGCAACGCCGCCGAGGGGCACCCCGGCCGGCTCAGCTCGATCGACATCAACCCGGAGGCCGGCTATCTGGCCCGGGTCGCGCCCTGGTCGGAGGTGATCGACCTGGTCGTCGGCGACTCGGTGGAGTCGATCCGTGCCCTGGACCGGCCGGTCGACCTGTTCCTGCACGACAGCGACCACAGCCGCGTCTACGAGAAGCGCGAGTTCGACGCCGTCGAGCCGAAGCTGGCGCCGGGGGCGATGCTGCTCACCGACAACGTCACGCACACCAACGTGCTGGCCGACCACGCCGAGCGGACCGGCCGCCGGTTCCTCGCCTACCGGGAGACGCCGGCCGACCACTGGTACCCCGGCGACGGCATCGGGGTGGCATGGTGACCGGGTGCGGTTGACCGAGATCAGCACCTATCCGATCAAGGGCTGCCACCGGATCGGCCACACCGAGGTCGGGGTGGCGCCGTGGGGTCTCGACGGGGACCGGCGCTGGATGGTCGTGGACGCCGAGGGCGTCGGCGTCACCCAGCGCGAGGTCACCGCGCTGGTCCGGGTGCACGCCCGGCCCGGCCCCGGCGGGCTGCTGCTGCGCGCCGACGGGCAGCCCGACCTGCCGGTGCCCGAACCGGTCGACGTCGACCCGGTGCCGGTACGCACCTTCCGCCGACGGCTGTTGCGGGTCGACGCACTGCCCGCCGGCCCGGCCGCCGACGCCTGGCTCGGCACGGTACTGGACCGGCCGGTCCGGCTGGTCTGGCTCGCCACGCCGGCCCGACACGTCGAACCGGGCCGCAAGAAGCACGACCCGGGCGACCGGGTGAGCTTCGCCGACGCGTACCCGGTGCTGCTGACCAGCACCGCGTCGCTGGCCGCGCTCGGCGACTGGCTCACCGCGGCGGGCGCGGAGCCGGTGCCGATGACCCGGTTCCGCCCCAACCTGGTCGTCGACGGCGCCCCGGCCTGGGCGGAGGACGGCTGGGAGGGCCGACCGCTGCGGATCGGCGGCGTGGCGTTCCGCGCTGCCGGCCCGTCGGCCCGCTGCCTGGTCACCACCACCGATCAGGAGACCGGGGTACGCGGCCGCGAACCGTTGCGCACCCTCGCCCGGCACCGCAACATCGGGCGTCAGTTGCTGTTCGGGCTGAACGTCGTGCCGCTGGAGTCCGGGCGGTTGACGGTCGGTGACCGGGTGGAACCGACCGGTTGAGGAGGGTCGACCGGCCGCGCTGATCTTCGTCTTAGCTTTCGCTTAGGTGGCTTGTCCGATCCGTTGGCCGTCCGGCAGCATCGGTCCACGTGACCGACGGAACCGACGGCCCCGCCGACCGAGCCCGCACCCGGCGTCCGAAGCTGGGCCGCTGGCTGGCCGGCGGGGCCGTGGCGACACTCGCCACGCTCCTCGGCCTCACCCTCGCGCTGCGCTCGGGCGCCGCACCCGCCTGCGCCGCACCGCCCCGGGCCGCCGCACCGGTCGCCGCCGCGCTGCTCGCCCCACCCGCCGCCGGCACCCTGAACAAGGGAAAGTCGACGTTCTACGACTCCAAGGGCGAGGGCGGCAACTGCTCCTACCCGTCCGCCCCCGCCGACCGTCTCTACGTCGCCCTCGGCCCCAGCGAGTACGCCGACGGCGCGGCCTGCGGCGGCTACCTCGACGTGACCGGGCCCAAGGGCAAGGTACGCGTCATGATCATGGATCAGTGCCCGGAGTGCGCGCCCGGCCACATCGACCTGTCCCGGGAGGCGTTCGCCCGGATCGCCGACCCGGTGCAGGGCATCGTGAACGTCAGCTACCGCCTCGTGGTCGACCCGCCGCTGGCCGGTCCGCTCACCTTCCGGATCAAGGAAGGCGCGTCGCAGTACTGGTTCGCCGTGCTGGTCGCCGGACACGGCAACCCGCTGCGAGCGGTCGAGGTGCGCCAGGGCAGCTCGGGCAACTGGCGGGCGGCCGCCCGGGAGAGCTACAACTACTGGCTGATCGACTCCGGCGCCGGTCCCGGGCCGTACCAGATCCGGGTGACCGACACGCGCGGACACCGGGTGACCGCCACCGGCATCCGGATGGCTCCCGGCCAGGTCCAGCGCTCCACGGTCCGGATGTACGGCGGCACCACGGGTGGCACGACCACCGCGTCCCGGTCACCGTCGGCCAGTCCGAAACCGCGCGCCAGCGCCACCGGAAGCCCGACCCCGTCCGTCTCGACCACCCCGTCGGCCGAGACGGCGACCCCGGCCGCGCCGACCAGCGATCCGGCCGACCTGCCGCCCGTACCGGTGGCCGCCACGTCGCCCGGCTGCGGTTCCTGACGTCCCGCTCGCCGTTCAGCGCTAGCCGGTCGGGTCGGGTGCCAACCCGAGCCACATCAGGATCTCGTCGCGGTCGTCACCGGGGCCGACCCGCAGCGCGCCGGGCCACCGGCCCACCTCGCGGTATCCGAGCCGCCGATAGAACCGGTCCAGTCCCAGCCCGTCCCGCACCGTCACGTGCAGGGCCGCCAGCCCCAGGCCACGGGCCACCCGCTCGGCCTCGCGCATCAGCTCCTCGCCGAGCCCGCGCCCCTGCGTGTCCGGGTGCACCATCACGCGGGTGAGCACCCGCAGGTGCGTCTTGAGGTGGAACCGTGGGTCGGTGAAGATCGCCATGGCGACCAGCCGGTCACCGTCGTACCCCACCAGCAGGCGGTCCGGCCCGTCTGCGATGCCGGCCAGCGTCGGGTCGGCGATGGTGCGGACCTGGTCGGCGGTGACCGGGGCGACGAAGCCGACCGCCCCGCCCGCGTTGGTGACGTCGACCCAGAGCGCGACGATCCGGGTACGCAGATCGGGGGTCAGCTCGGGATCCAGGACGAAGCGCAGACTCACGGTGCCCATCGTCATCGAACCGCACCCCGATCACCTGCGATCGTGACCAAGGCGACGGATCGGTCGGTGCGGGAGGGGGGATTCGAACCCCCACGTCCTTTCGGACACAGGTTCCTAAGACCTGCGCGGCTGCCCTTACGCCACTCCCGCCAGCGAGACAGAGTCTAGAGCGTCGCGCCGGGACCGTGTCGAGTCGGCGGGCGGTCCGACCGCGTCAGTCCAGGCCGAGATCGCGGCGGAGCTTGGCGACGTGGCCGGTGGCCTTCACGTTGTAGAGCGCCCGCTCGATCTTGCCGTTCTCGTCGATCACGAACGTCGAGCGGATCACCCCGGTCACCGTGCGCCCGTAGGACTGCTTCTCGCCGTACGCGCCGTACGCGGTCAGCACCGACTTGTCGGTGTCGGCGACCAGCGGGAAGGTGATCGCGTCGCGCTCACGGAACGTGGCCAGCTTCTCCGGCTTGTCCGGCGAGATGCCGATCACCTCGTAGCCGGCGGCCTGGAGGGACGCGAGCGAGTCGCGGAAGTCGCAGGCCTGCTTGGTGCAGCCGGGGGTCATCGCGGCCGGGTAGGCATACAGGATGACCTTGCGGCCGCGCAGGTCGGCCAGGGTGAGCTGCCCTCCGGCGTCGGTGGGGAGGGTGAACTCGGGCGCCGGGTCACCGGCGGCGAGACGGGCGGGTGCGGTCATGGCACGACCCTACCGCCGCCCCGGGCCGTCCCGGTCGGCACGCCGCACCCGTGATCACACTCCTGCCAGGTATTGGCAACAGCCTATGTCGAGAAATACGCTCACTCCTGCCGGCGAGCGCGGGCCCGCCGTCACGTGGGAGGTCACGTGGAAACCCTGGCCATGCACATCGCCAACGGAATCATCAACGGTCCGGTCGCGGCGCTCTTCGGGGTGGTGGCGCTGGCGGCGATGGCGTTCTGCGTCCGGCGTGGACGACAGGACCTGGACGACCGGCTCGCACCGATGGCCGGTCTGGTCGCGGCGTTCATCTTCGCCGTACAGATGCTCAACTTCCCGATCTTCGTCGGGGGAGTCAGCGGTCACCTGCTCGGCGGCGCGCTCGCCGCCATGCTGGTCGGCCCGTGGGTCGGCGCGCTCTGCGTGGCGGTGGTGCTGGCGGTGCAGGCGCTGGTCTTCGGCGACGGCGGGGTGGCGATGCTCGGGCTCAACGTCACCAACATGGCGGTCATCGGCATCGCGGTGGCGTACCTGACGATCGCGCTGCTGCTGCGGGTGCTGCCGCGTACGCCGACCGGGCTGGCGGTGGCGGCCTTCGTCGCCTCGGTGGTCAGTGTGGTGGTCGCGGCGATGGGCTTCGTGCTGCAGTACCAGCTCGGCGGCACCACCGACCTCGGCGGCAACCTGGCCGGCCTGGCCGGCACGATGGCCGTGTCCCACCTGCTCATCGGCGTCGGCGAGGGCGTGATCACGGCGACCACGGTGGTCACCGTGGCGAAGGTCCGACCCGACCTGGTGTACGCGCTGCGGGCCCTGTCGCCGGCCGCGTCGACGTCCGTCCCGGCCGCCGGAGGTGTCCGTTGAGCACGAGATCCCGGAGTTTCGTCGTCGTCGGCCTGCTCGTCGCACTGCTGCTGGCCGGGCTGGTGAGCAACGTGGCCTCGGCCCACCCCGACGGGTTGGACTCGTCGTTGCGGGAGGGCTGCGTCTTCGACGCCGACGACGAGATCGTCGGCGGGGACTGCCCGGCGCGGCAGGAGAAGGAGCACGAGATCGGTGGGCCGCTGGCCGACTACGGCATCGCCGGGCTGGACAACGACCTCGTCTCCACCGGCCTGGCCGGTGTGCTCGGCGTACTGCTCACCTTCGCCGTGGCCGGTGGCGGGTTCTGGCTGGTCCGCCGTCGTGGCCCCGGCCCGGACGGCGAGGCGGACCGGACCGGCGCCACCGCGTCGGGTCGCGGGTAGCGACGGGGATGGCCGCCGCGCACGTGCTGTACCGGGAGTCCGCCTCACCGGTGCACCGGCTGCCGCCGGAGGTCAAGATCGCGGCGATGGTGGCGTTCACCGTCGCCGTCGTCGCCACGCCGCGCGAGGCGCTCTGGGCCTTCGGCGTGTACGCCCTGCTGGTCGCCGCCGTCGCCGCGCTCGCCCGGGTGCCGGCCGGGTGGCTGCTCCTGCGCTCGACGATCGAGCTGCCGTTCGTGCTGTTCGCGGTCGCGCTGCCGTTCCTCGGCACCGGGGACCGGGTCGACGTGCTGGGGCTGGCCCTGTCGGTCGACGGGCTGTACGGCGCGGGGAACATCCTCGCCAAGGGGACCCTGGGCGTGTGGGCGTCGCTGCTGCTGGCCGCGACCACCACCACCCGCGACCTGATCGTCGGGTTGGACCGGTTGCGCTGCCCGCAGATCCTCACCCAGATCGCCACCTTCATGCTGCGGTACCTGGAGGTGCTGGTGGGTGAGGCCCGCCGGATGCGGATCGCCCGGATCTCCCGGGGTGACGACCCGCGTTTTCTCTGGCAGGTACGCGGGTTCGCGGTCGGGATCGGTGCGTTGTTCCTGCGCGCTTTCGAGCGGGGGGAGCGGGTGTACCTGGCGATGCGCTCGCGCGGGTACACCGGTCGGATGCCGGTGTCGTGGTCGGGTACGGGTGCGGCGACGACCGGTCAGTGGCTGCTCGCGGCCACGGTCCCGGTGCTGGCGGGCACCGTTGCGGCCACCGCCACCGTGCTCACGTGAACGCCGGTGGGCCGCCGCCCAGCCTGCACGTGCACGGCGTCCGGTACGCCTACCCGGACGGGCACGTCGCGCTGCGCGGTGTCGACCTGACCATGGCCCGGGGCGAACGGGTGGCCCTGCTCGGCCCGAACGGCGCCGGCAAGACCACGCTCGTGCTGCACCTCAACGGGATCCTGGTGCCCACCGAGGGCAGTGTCACCGTGGGCGGCCTGGCGGTCGGCCCGGACCGGGCCGCGCTGGCGGAGATCCGCCGCCGGGTCGGCATCGTCTTCCAGGACCCGGACGACCAGCTCTTCCTGCCCACCGTCGCCGAGGACGTGGCCTTCGGGCCGGCGAACCTCGGGCTGCGCGGCGCGGAACTCTCCGCCCGGGTGGACGAGGCGCTGACCGCCGTCGGCATGTCCGCGCACCGGGAGCGCGCCCCGCACCATCTCTCGTTCGGGCAGCGCCGTCGGGTGGCGGTGGCCACCGTGCTGGCCATGCGCCCGGAGATCCTGGTGCTCGACGAACCCTCGTCCAACCTGGATCCGGCGGCTCGGCGGGAACTGGCCGGGATCCTGCGATCCTTGCCGGTGACGGTGCTGATGGTCACCCACGACCTGCCGTACGCCTACGAACTCTGCGACCGGTCGGTGATCCTGGACGACGGCCGGATCGTCGCCGACGGCCCGACCTCGACGCTCCTGGCCGACCCGGACCTGCTGGCCCGGCACCGGCTCGAACTGCCCTACCCGTTCCGCCCCGTCCCGCACCCGGTCATCGAGTGACCGGCTCGGTCGGCCCGGTCGGCTCGGCGGGCTCGGTCGGGCCGGTCGGTGCGGCGGCTCGGCCGGTGGCGTGCAGGCGCAACACGGCGGCGGCGAGTGCCCCGGCACCGGCGACGAGGACCACCACGACCAGGATCCGGGTGGCGGTGGCCGACCAGGGCACCGGTGGGACGGCACGGGACAGCACGGCGGCGTTGGACACCCCGGCGAACAGCGCCAGGCACGCCCCGGCGAGCGCCATCACGAAGTCCACGCCGTCGCGCCGGGTCACCGCCCAGCCACCGGCGACGATCGCGCCGAGCCCGGTCACCAGGGTCCAGACCGGGCCGGTCAGCAGCCCGGTCAGCACCGCGCCGACTCCCTCGGCCCCGGCGTCGAGCACCCGGCCCACGGCGAGCACGACCGCCGCCACCCCGCCGACCGTCAGCAGCGCACCGAGACCGGTCCGGGCCCGGCCGCCGGGCGACGAGGCGGCCGGCAGCAGCCCGGCCGCGCCCACCGCGAGCGCGCCGAGCGTGATCGCCACCCACCACGGGTACGCGTCCGGCGGCGGCACCCAGTCCAGGGTGCCCCGGATCTCGGTGCGCCCGTCCGCGTCGCGCAGCGGGACGACCCAGTCGCGTACCCGGTGCTCGCGGTCGGGTGCGGCGCGGACCTGGGCGGGCGGACCCGCCTCGCGCCACAGCGCCCGCTGGTCGTGCCAGCGGGCGGTGGTGCCGGTGTCGATCCGTCGCCACTGCGGGGCGGCGGCCGGATCGACCTCGTCCGGCAGCGGCGTGTCGGCGAGGATGGTGCGGTTCAGGTAGGTCGCCGGTGAGCGGGTGTTCTCGAACACGCCGTCCGGCCCCACCCGCAGGTAGGGCTCGCCCGAGTAGCCGATCACCTCGACCGCCCGGTCACCGGTGTTGGTCAGTTCCAGGCGTGCGCCCGCCTCGACCACTCGGACCCGCAGGTCCGGGCGGGACGCGACCGCGCCGACCGCCACCCGGTAGTCGGTGCCGTCGGGCGCGTCCGCGCCGTGCGCGGCGGCGGGGGCGGCGGTCGCCAGCAGCGCGACAACCACGCCGGTGAGCAACAGCCCGGTACGGGCCGCCAGGGCACGGATCACTGTCCGGCCGCCTCCACGGCGGCGGTGATGTTCTCCGGCGTCCACTGCTGCACCGGCTCGCCGTCGACCAGGACGGTCGGGGTGCCGGTGACGTCGGCGCGGCTCGCCTCCTCGGTGACGTGCGCGGTCCACGCTGTGTACTTGCCGTCGCGGACGCAGGTGCCGAAGGCGTCCCGGTCAAGACCGACCTCGGTGCCGATGTCGACGAGTTGGTCGTCGCTGAGACCGGCGCCGCCCTCCGGCGGCTGGCGCTCGAACAACGCCGCGCCGAACTCGGTGAACTTGCCGCCCTCGGCGGCGCACCCGGAGGCGGCGGACGCCCGGGTCGAGTACTGGGTGCTGGAGAAGCGGTTCAGGTAGGCCACCGGGTGGTACACCACCCGTACCTTGCCCTCGTCGACGAGCTGCTTGAGGGTGGCGCCGCTGGTCTGCTCGAACTGCTTGCAGGCCGGGCAGATGTAGTCCTCGTACACGTCGACGGTGACCGGCCCGGAGCCGACCACCACGCCGGTGCCGGCGTCGTTGGCGCCCGGCGGCGGGGTGAAGTCGCCGGACCGCTGGCCCGACCAGACACTCCATCCGACCAGGCCGGCGATCACCAGCACCACCACCGCGCCGAGCGAGATCCACAGGGTCTGTTTGCGGCGCCGCTCCCGGGCAATCTGTTCCCGGACGACCCGGGCCGCGTCCTTGCGTCCCTTGCGACTACTCATCCTCGTCCTCCACCGGTACGCCCGTCAGGACGCCGTCCAGTGAGACGGCGGTCCGGGGCCAGATCAGCAGGAACCCGGCCATCGCCAGGAAAGCCACGTCCCGGAGGATCTCCGGGAGGTAGCTGGGGCGCTGCCCGGCCGGCAGTTCGCCGCCGGTCCCGAAGCAGCCGCAGTCGATCGCCAGGCCACGGGCCCAGGCCGAGGCGATGCCCGCGACGAAGAGCAGCAACAGGACCACCGAGACCCCGGCGGTCAGCCGGGTGGCCAACCCGAGCAGCAGCAGTACGCCCAACGCCAGCTCGACGAAGGGCAGCACCGCGCCGATCACCACCGCCAGGTCGTACGGCATCACCTGGTACGCGTGCACGCTGCGGCCGGAGGCGGCCAGGTCGCCGACCTTGGAGGCGCCGGCGTAGAGCCAGACGGCGGCCAGCCCGAGCCGGACGGCGAGCCCGAGCCAGGGCCGCCACCGCGTCCACCTCGACGTCGCGCCCCGCCCGTTCACCCGGCCAGCGCCTCACCGACCGCGTCCACGAGTTCGGCGCGGGCCCGGGCGACCCGGGAGCGGATGGTGCCCACCGGCACGCCCTCCACGGTCGCCGCCTCGGCGTACGACAGGCCGAGCAACTGGGTCAGCACGAACGCGCCGCGCCGCTCGGCGGACAGTCGGCTGACCAGGTCGGCCGTGCCGAGTTGCCCGGCCGGGTCGGGGTGTGCCAGGTCGGTGTGCGCGTGGGCGGTGAGTCGCTGGTCGAGGCGTCGCCGCCGGACCACCGTACGGAGGTGGTCGGCGCAGGCCCGCCGGGCGATGCCGAGCAGCCAGGTGCGGGCGCTGGACCGGCCCTCGAAGGCGGGCAGCGCCCGGAACGCGCGCAGGTAGGTTTCCTGGGTGAGATCGTCCGCGCTGTCCGGGTCCAACAGCGCCGCCGTGAACCGCCACACCTCGGCCTGGGTGGCCCGGACGAAGGCGGCCTGGGCGACCGGGTCGCCGTCGCGGGCGGCGAGCGCCCAGTCGGTGGCCGGGTCCGGCCCGGCGTGCGCGTCGACACCGCCGGTGTCGGCGGCGGCGCGGGTGTCGCGCGGGGCGGGGATCACGACAACCCAGGTTACGCGGCCCCACCGGCAGCAGCAGGGTCCTTCGGCCCTTCATGGGCTGCGCCACGCCGGGAACTTTCTGCGGGTCCCCGCCGACTACCCGCTCATGACCTCGGCCCGGCGCCCGTGCGTCCGCGTGCGATCGCGGGTGACAGCCGTCAATCGATGGTCGCGACTCGCCGGAAAGGGGTCCGGTCAGAGACGATGTGGGTCATGACTGCCGTCCCTCGCCGCCGATCCGTCCGATGGGCCGCCGCCGCCGGCCTGCTGGTCACCGTCGTCGCCCTGCTGCTGGTCCCCGCCGGACCGGCCGCCGCCCACGCCGTGCTGTCCAGCAGCAGCCCGGCCGCGTCGGCCGTGGTGCCCGCGGCGCCGGCCGAGGTGGTGCTCACCTTCAGCGAGCCGGTCCGCCGGGTGCCGGACCGGATCCGGGTCATCGCACCGGACGGGTCCCGCGTCGACCGGGGCGACCCGACCTTCACCGACAGCGTGGTCAACATCGCGGTCGACACCTCCGGCGGCAACGGCACCTACCTGGTGACCTACCGGGTGATCTCGGCGGACAGCCACCCGGTCTCCGGTGCGTTCACCTACTCCGTCGGCGCGCCCTCGGAGCCGCCGGTGGACAGCGGCGACGACGGTCGCGCCGATCCGCTGGTCACCAACGCGATCAAGGCCGCGAAGTTCGTCGGGTACGTCGGTCTGCTGCTGCTCGTCGGTCCCGCACTGGTGCTCGCGCTGCTCTGGCCGCGCCGACTGTCCCGGCAGGGACCGGCCCGCCTGGCCTGGACCGGCCTGGGACTGGTGGCGGTGGCCACCGTCGCGGTCGCGTTGCTGCAGGTGCCCTACACCAGCGGAGGCGGGCCGTTCGACATCAGCGGCGAGGGGCTGAGCCTGGTGCTCGGCAGCACGTTCGGCGCCGCTCACCTGATCCGGCTGGGACTGCTCGCGGCGGCGGCGTTCCTGCTCCGGCCACTGCTGGCCGGGCCGGTCGGCCGGGCCGACCTGATCATCCTCGGCCTGCTCGCCGGTGCGGCGCTGCTCACCTGGCCGCTGTCCGGGCACCCGGCGGCCTCGCCCGCCCCGGCCGTGTCGGTGATCGTCGACGCGGTCCACCTGGGCAGCATGGCGGTCTGGCTGGGCGGCCTGGTGATGCTCGCCGCCTTCCTGCTGCCCCGGGCGGACGAACGGGAGCTGGGCGCGATCCTGCCCATCTGGTCGCGCTGGGCCGCCCTGTCGGTCTCCGCGCTGCTGCTCGCCGGCATCGTCCAGGCGCTGATCGAGGTGGCCACCCCGGCAGCGCTGGTCAACACCACGTACGGCCGTCTGGTGCTCGCCAAGGTCGGGCTGTTCGCCGTGGTGATCGTGCTGGCCGCGTACTCGCGGAACCTGATCCGCAAACGGGTCGCCGCCAGTCGCCCCGCACCGGTACGCCGGGCCGTCTGGGCGGAGTTGGCGGTCACCGCGGTCGTGCTCGGTGTCACCGCCGTCCTGGTGCAGACCACGCCCGCGCGGACCGCCTCTTCGGACGTCGCCGCCGTCGACGCCGGTTACTTCACCACCCGGGTGGAGAGCACGCTCTACTCGCTGCAGATCGAGATGTCCCCGGCCCGACGGGGCAACAACTCGGTGCACTTCTACGCGTACACGCCGGACAACCGGCCGCAGCCGGTCGTGGAGTGGAAGGCCACCATCGCGCTGCCGTCGGCCGGGATCGAGGCGATCGACATCCCGCTGCTGCCGCTGACCGACAACCACGCGACCGGCGAGATCACGCTGCCGGGTCCGGGTGAGTGGGAGCTGCGGGTCACCGCCCGGACCACCGAGATCGACCAGGCCACGGTGACCGCCACCGTGCCCGTTGCCTAGAGAGGTTCCATACCGATGATCCGTCACCGGCGTACCGTGGGTGCCGCCGCGGCCCTGGCGCTCGGCGCCGTCGCCACCGCCGTCTTCGGCTTCGCGGCGCCCGCGTCGGCCCACGTCTCGATCAGCCCGAGCGAGGCCGAGCAGGGCGACTACGGCCGGTTCGCGTTCCGGGTGCCGAACGAGAGCGACACGGCGTCGACCACCAAGCTGGAGATCTTCCTGCCGGAGAACGCCGCGATCGGCTCGGTGTCCACCGCGCCGGTGCCGGGTTGGACGGTGGAGGTGGAGAACCGCCGGGTCGATCCGCCGATCCTGGTGCACGGTGCGGAGATCTCGGACGTGGTCGCCAAGGTCACCTGGACGGCGAGCGGCGACGCCGCGATCGCCCCGGGCACGTTCCAGGAGTTCCCGGTCATGCTGGGCCCGCTGCCCGAGGTGGACCAGATGGTCTTCAAGGCGCTGCAGACCTACTCGGACGGCGGGGTGGTGCGCTGGATCGACGAGCCGCAGCCGGGCGGTGAGGAGCCGGCCGCCCCCGCGCCGGTGTTGACCCTCACCGCCGCCGGAACTGCGACCGAGGGACCGGCCGGGGCGCCCGCACCCGAGGCGGTGGCCGACGACGACGAGGACGGCACCGGGCTGGCCGTCGGGCTGGGCGTCGCCGGGCTGGTCGCCGGGGTCGGTGGCCTGGTGCTGGGCGGACTCGCGTTCTCGCGTACCCGCCGGGACGCCGACCCGACCGACGGCGGCGAGGCGACCACGACCTCCTGACCGCTCCCGCGTCACGGGCCCGCCGGGTGTTCCCGGCGGGCCCGTCCGCTTTCGAACCCGGTGCCGTGGATATCCGCAGATCAGCCGTTCGGCGTAGGTAAGGTCGGCCGGGTATCTCGCTACGGAGGGGGACAAGGCGGATGCGTTTCGTGTGGGTGTTGGCCGGCATGGTGCTGCTGATCACCGGCACCACCGCGCTGCTCGGTGCCGCCGGGCTCGGCCTGTTGACCAGTCACGCGGACCCGGGCGGGGGGTTCACCGCCCGCGTCGAGACCGTGCGGACACCGGGGCACGCGGTGGTGGTGACCGATCTGGACGCACTGCTGCGACAGGAGGTGCCGTTCAGCCGGTTCGGGCAGGCGCGGCTGCGGCTGGACGCCCGTACCCCGGATGGTCCGGCGTTCGTCGGCCTGGCCCCGGCCGACGAGGCACGTCGCTGGCTGGCCGGTGCGCCGCACGCCGTGGTGCAGCGCACGGCACTGGCCCGGGGGCCACTGCCGGTCCGGCTGGAGCACCGCACCCCGGAGGTCGGTACGCCGCCGACCGTGCCGGCCGCCCCGGCCGCACAGACCTTCTGGGTACGCGCGGGTGCCGGTGCCCTCGAATGGAGTCCCGGGGAACTGGCCGGTCAACGACTGAGTCTGGTGCTGATGCATCCCGACGGTCGGGCCGACCTGGCCCTGGACCTGCGCGCCGAACTGCGGGCCGGATGGGTCGCCCCGGCCACCTGGGGCTCGCTGACCGGCGGCATCCTGCTGGTGGTCCTCGCAGCGCTGGTGCTGCTGCGTCCGGTCCGCCCGCGCGAGGTGGTCTTCGTGGTCGAACCCGACCAGGTGCCGGTGCTCGCCGGCCGGCTGGGAGTGAGTTCGCTCAGCGGTCTGGGCACGCCGCCGTCGCCGCGTCCGACGCCCGAGCGGCAGCTGGTGTCGGTGGCCGCCGCGCCCCGGGCCGCGATCGCCCCGGTGCCGCGCCCGGAGACCCTGGCCGACCTGCCCGCCCCGCACCACCCGCTGCGCCCGCCCGCCCCGCCGTCCTGACCGCCCGCAGGCGGCCGCCGCAGCGGTGGTCCGTCGGGCGAGCACCGGAGCCGGAACGGGTGGGGCGGCCCTCCGCGCTGCCGACGCGGAGGGCCGCCCATCACCGGGGGATATCGGTGCCCATCGGAGGATGATGCCTCTAAGGGCAGATTACCGGTGAATGGTCGTCTCGGGAAGAGTGTCCGCTTCGCGCGACTCGGTCAGCGGTCGGTCCGCCCGTGGGCGCACCGGCAGCACGACCAGCAGCAGCAGACAGAGCAGCACGTACGCGTTGCGGAGCACGAACTCCCAGGGCGTCTGGGTAGGCGTCGGAGTGACGCCCCAGTCGTAGAACGACACCACGCCGTACACGATGATCATCGAGGTGCCGAGCGCGAGTCCGGCCAACCGGCGTCGCCGCCGCGCTCCCTCGGGCGTTCGGGGATCGGTGCGCAAGGTCGCGTCGACCAGGATGATCACCGCCGGGACGAACCAGTAGATGTGGTGCGTCCAGGTGATCGGGCTGATCAGGGCGGCGACCAGGCCGGTCAGGGTCAGGGCGGTGAGTACGTCGCCGGCCTGGGTGGCGCGTACCGCCCGCCAGAGGCCGTACGCGACGACGGCCGCGACCAGGGGCAGCCAGATCAGCCGGCTCGGCTCCTCCGGCGCGGTCAGCCGACTCAGCAGCCCGAACAGCGATTGGTTGCCGGTGTAGTCGGTGCGCCCGACCCGGTCGGTGGCCCACAGTTCGTGCGTCCAGAAGCGCCACGAGTCGCCGGGTGCCACCGCCGCGGCGAGCAGGGTGGCTCCGGCGGCGGCGGCGCTCGCCACCACGGCCGCCCGCCAGCGTCGGGTGGCCAGCAGATAGACGATGAAGATGCCCGGGAAGAGCTTGAGCGCGGTGGCCAGTCCGATGCCCACCCCGGCCCACCGGCTGCCCCGGGGTACGGCGAACAGCAGGTCGGCGAGGATCAGCACCACCAGCAGCATGTTGATCTGTCCGAAGGTGATCGTCTCCCGGGTGCTCTCCACGCCGAGGACCAGCAGCGCGCCCACGGCCAGGGTGAACGCGTACGGCAGGCGGTGCCGGCGGATCACCGGGTCGAGCAGCCACTTCGTGGTGACCACCACGCCGAGCACGGTCAGCCCGGTGAAGATCGCCACCGTGGCGCCCAGCTTCAGCAGGGAGAACGGCAGCAGCAGCAACGCGGCGAACGGGGGATAGGTGAAGAACAGCTCACCCTGCACCCGGTCGGGTTGGGCGTAGTCGTAGAGCGGATTGCCGGCGGCCCACCAGTCCATCGCCGCCATATAGATCTTGAGGTCGAAGAAGTCGTGCACGGTGCCCGGCAGATAGAGCACCGGCAACACCGAGGCGAGCGCCAGCGCCCCGACGATCCGCCGTGCACTGCGGCCACCAGGGTCTTCGAGGTCGACGCTGGACGGTGTGGCGGGTTCGGCGGGCACGGGAGAGACCCTAGCGGTCGGTCGGGTCGGCGGCGCGCAGCCACGGTGCGTGGGCTGCGCGTAGGCTGTGCCGATGGCTGATCTTCTCGTCTGGATCGACTGTGAGATGACCGGGCTCGACCTCGGCGGCGACAAGCTGATCGAGGTGGCGGCGCTGGTCACCGACCCGGATCTGCGCGTGCTCGGCGACGGCGTGGACGTGGTGATCCACGCCGACGACGCGGCGCTCGACGCCATGCCGGAGATCGTCCGCACGATGCACGGCAAGTCGGGGCTGACCGAGGAGGTCCGCCGCTCCACGGTCAGCCTTGCCGAGGCTGAGGACCGGGTGCTCGACTACATCACCAGCCACGTCAAGGACCCACGGACGGCGCCGCTCTGCGGCAACTCGATCGCCACCGACCGGGGCTTCATCGCCCGGGACATGCCCCGCCTCGACGCGCACCTGCACTACCGCATGATCGACGTCTCCTCGATCAAGGAGCTGTGCCGCCGGTGGTACCCCCGGGTGTACTTCGGCCAGCCGCAGAAGGGCCTCGCCCACCGAGCGCTGGCGGACATCCGGGAGAGCATCCGCGAGCTGGAGTACTACCGCCGCACCGTCTTCGTGCCGCTGCCCGGGCCGGACGTGGAGAGCGCGAAGGCCATCGCCGCCGACCTCTGAGCCACCCCGGCAACCCGCTGGACGCGGTCGGCCGTGGTGGGGGTATGATTTCCCCGCACCCGCACGGGCGATGAGTTCGGGCGCGGCGGCATGGTGGCTGTAGCTCAGTTGGCAGAGCACCGGGTTGTGGTCCCGGTTGTCGTGGGTTCAATTCCCATCAGTCACCCCACACCAGCGAGGCCCGGACCCTTCGGTCCGGGCCTCGTTCCCGTACCGGCCGTCGTTCCCCTCGGGCCACCACGCCGCCCGGTCCCTCCTCGCCCGACCTCTCCCTGCCGCGCCTCCCGTGCGCCTGTCCCGGCCTTGCCTTCAGCAGATATTTGAACGATAGTTCTACTTGTACTGCCGTTCAAATACCTTCGGGAGTCGTCGTGTCGGAGGTCGCCATCCGCCGTGCGGGCGGGCGCGAGTGGGCGGGCCTGGGGCTGTTGGCGTTGCCGACGCTGCTGCTGGGCCTGGACGTCACCGTGCTGTACCTGGTGCTGCCGAGCATGGCCGAGGCGCTCGACCCGTCGGCCACGCAGACCCTCTGGATCATGGACGCCTACGGGTTCCTCATCGCCGGATTCCTCATCACCATGGGCACCCTGGGCGATCGCATCGGTCGGCGACGTCTGCTCCGGATCGGGATGACCGCGTTCGCGTTCGTGTCGGTGCTCGCGGCCTTCGCGCCCAGCGCGGAACTGCTGATCGCCGCCCGTGCGCTGCTCGGGATCGCGGGCGCGACGTTGATGCCCTCGACGCTGTCGCTGATCTCCAACATGTTCGTCGACGTCCGGCAGCGCGCGATGGCGATCGGGGTCTGGGCGACCATGTTCGCCCTGGGCATGGCGGCCGGTCCCGTCGTCGGCGGCGCCCTGGTCGACACGTTCTGGTGGGGTGCGGCCTTCCTGCTCGCCGTTCCCGTCGCGATCGCCGTCCTGGCCGGCGCGCGGACACTGCTACCCGAGTACGCCGACCCGCAGGCCGGACGGTTGGACATGATCAGCGTCGCGCTGTCTCTGGCCGCGATCCTGCCGGTCGTCTACGCCGTCAAGCACGCCGCCTCGCACGGTGCCGGTGCGCGCACACCGGTCCTCCTCGTCGTCGGCGCGATCGCCGGGATGGCGTTCGTCCGCCGGCAACGGCACCTGGCCGCGCCGCTGCTGGACGTCACCCTCTTCGCCGACCGGGCCTTCTCCGCGGCACTGGCCGTCCTGCTGATCGGGCTCGTCGGTGTCGGCGGCACCATGTACATGGTCACGCAGTACCTCCAGCTCGTGGAGGGCCTCAGCCCGTTCACCGCGGGACTGTGGATGGGGCCACCGGCGCTGGCGATGTTCGCCGCCGCCGTCGGCGCACCCCTGGTCGCCCGGCGGGTCCGGCCGGGCCTGGTCATGGCCGCCACGCTCGGGTCGTCGGTGCTCGGCTACGCGCTGCTGGCCGCCGCCGGTCCCGGCGACACGGTGACGGTGGTGACCGGGTTCGCCGCCGTCTACCTCGGGCTCGGGGCGATCGCCGCGCTCGGCACCGACATGGTCGTCGGCGCCGCACCGGCCACCAAGTCCGGATCGGCCGCCGCCATGTCCGAGACCGTCCAGGAGCTCGGCATCGCCGTCGGCGTCGCGCTGCTCGGCAGCCTCAGCACCGCCCTCTACACCGCGCGGATGGTCGCACCGGCCGGCACCGCACCGGAGGTCGCCGACCGGCTCACCGGCAGCCTCGCGGGCGCGCTCGCCGTCGCCGACCAGGTGCCGACCGAGGCCGTACGGGCCGCGCGGGACGCCTTCACCACCGGGGTGAACGTCGCCTCCGCCGTGGCCGGCGTCGCCATCGTCGGGGCGAGCCTGCTGTGCCTGGTGGCCCTGCGGCACGTCCCTCCCCTCGGTGCGGATCAGGACGCCGACGGTCACTGAGCCGGCTCGACTACCCTGGGCGCCAGGGGAGGAAGCATGAGCGAGGAACCCGTCGACGGTCGACGCGCCAGGGGAGCGAAACGCCGAGCCGAGATCATCGAGGCGACCCTCGCCGTCGTCCTCCGCGAGGGCGCAGCCGGCGTCACCCACCGCGCGGTCGCCACGCAGGCCGGCGTCGCCACCAGCTTGAGCATCTACTACTTCGCCACCCTCGACGACCTCCTCGTCGCCGCCCTGTCCAGCGTCGCCGACAGCTACACGGCCCGGATCCGCCAGATCATCGACGGCCCGGGGGACAAGCTGCGCGGCCTCGCCGAGCTGATCGTCGAGTCCGCCGGACCGGGACGCGACAAGGCGCTGGCCGAACGCGAACTGTCCACGCTCGCCGCCCGCAGACCCGCCCTCGCCCCGATCGCCCGGCACTGGCGCGAGAACGTCGCCGCGCTCGCCGCCACCCTCACCGACGACCCCCGGGCCGTGGACGCGCTGGTCGCCGCCTCCGACGGCCTCTGCACCGCCATCCTCATCGAGAACGTCCCCGCCGACACCGAGCGCGTGCACCGAGTCCTGGCACACGCGCTCGGCACCGACCGCTAGCGGCCCGGCGGCCGACTCACTCGGTGGTGTCGGCGTCCGGTGCGGACTCCTCGCCCGCCGGCTCGTACGGCAGGGCGCTGCCCTTGACGTACTCGTCCCAGCTCAGGTTCCAGTCCGTCCAGCCGTTGCCGTTCTGGAGCTTGCGCTCGGTGCCCTTGACCACGATCGGGTCGCCGACCTTCGTGTTCTCGAACAGCCAGGCGCCGTTGACCATCGACACGTTCACGCAGCCGTGCGAGACGTTGGTGGTGCCCTGCTGCCCCTCGGACCAGGGCGCGGCGTGGATGAACTCGCCGCCCCAGGTCAGCCGCTGGGCGTAGTCGATCTTCGTCCGGTATCCCTCGTCGGGGCCCAACTCCTCGAACGTGTCGAAGACCGTCTTGCGCAGCTTCTCCATCACCACCATCGTGCCGCTGGAGGAGGGCGTGGTCTTCTTACCGAGGCTCACCGGGATCGTCTTGATCGTCTCGCCGTCCCGGGTGACGACCATGCGCTTGGTCCGGTTGTCCACCGTCATGACCAGCTTCGGGCCCACCGTGATGTCCACGGTCAGGTCGGCCCGGCCATACCAGCCGTCGCCCAGCGGCAGCCCGCCCGCCTGCACCCGGTAGGAGACCTTGCTGCCGGTCTTCCAGAACTCCTTCGGCCGGTAACGGACCTCGGTCGGGCTGACCCAGTGCCAGACGCCCTCCTGGGCGGGCGTGGACTTGACCGTCATCCGTCGCTGGAGGTCGGCGCGGTACTTCTCCGGGATCTCCCGGCCGAACTTCACGATCAGCGGCATGGCGACCCCGACGGTCTGGTCGTCGCCGAGGAAACTGGTGATCCGGACCTGGTTGCTCGGCTGCTTCATCACGGTGAACGCGCTGGTCGCGGTCACCGGGACACCGTCGTCGCCGGTCGCGGTGACGGTCGCGGTGTACGACTCGCCGTACCCCAACGCCTTCGCCGGCAGCCAGCTCCTACCGTCCGCGGCCAGCGTGCCCTTGACCGGCTCCCCGCCGGCGTCGGCCAGCTCGACGGTGGTCTCCTCGGACTGCTCGGCGGCGAACGTGATCGCCGTCGAGGCGGGAACGTCCTTCGCGTCGGCGGCCGGCTCGCTGATGCTCACCGACGCCTTCGGTGCCGGCTGGTCGGCACCGTCCTGCCAGCCCGGCCCGTTGTCGCCGCCCTTGCCGCCGGTGCAGGCGGAGGTCAGCACCATCGCCACGGCGAGCATCCCCGCGGCGAGCACCCCCCGCCGGCGGTTGCGCTGGTCCCGAACTCGCATGGTGTCCTCACAGTCGTGGTCCGCTGCCCGTCCACATCACAGACGCACCGGAACACGTACCCGTTGCGGAAGGTGAACCGAAACACGTGGAGCGGGATGTCCGGATGGTGACATATCTGGCACGGTCACAAGGCCGCGCCCGCACCACCGTCCGGAACCGGCAGCGCGCTGCCCTTGACGAACTCCGACCAGCTCAGATCCCACGCCGTCCAACCGTTGCCGGCGGCCAGCTTCCGCTCGGTGCCCTTGATGGTGATCGGATCACCGACCTTGGTCCGTTCGAAGAGCCAGCGGGCGTTCGCCAGGGACACGTTCACGCAACCGTGTGACACATTCTGCCGTCCCTGGACGTGTTCCGACCAGGGTGCCGCGTGGATGTACTCGCCACCCCAGGTGAGCCGCTGGGCGAACTGGATGTCGGTGACGTAGCGGTTCTCCGGATCGGGATCGTCCATCGTGTCGAAGACCGTCGCCTCCTTCTTCTCCATCACCACCAGCGTGCCGCTGGACGACGGGGTCTTCTTCTTGCCCAGACTCACCGGCAGGGTCTTGATCAGGTTGCCGTCCTCGTACACCCGCATCTGCTTGTCGGCGTTGTCCACCTTCATCTCGAAGGCCGAACCGATCTTCGCGGTGGCGTTCCGGTCGACGTTGCCGAACCGGCCGTTGCTCAGCGGAATGCCGGCCAACGCGATCCGTACGGACAGCTTCGTGCCGGCCTTCCAGTACTCCGGCGCCCGGTAGAACGCCTGAGTGCCGTTGCTCACCCAGTGCCAGGCACCCGGCTGCGGCGGGTCGGTCTGCACGAACATTCGCTTCTGCACGGCGGCCCGGTCCTTCTTCGGGATGCCCGGGTGGAACTCCGCCACCACCGGCATGGCCACCCCGTACGTCCGGTCGTCGAACAGGTAGAGCCCGGAGGTGATCATCGAGCCGGGCTTGGCCATCGTGGTGAACGTGCTGGTCCCCTCGCTGACCGAGCCGTCCGGCCGGCTCGCGGTGACCGTGGCCGTGTACTCGGTGGACCACTTCAACGGCGCCGACGGCACCCAGGACGAGCCATCCGTACGCAGCTTGCCCTTGACCTCCTTGCCGTTGGCCGTGGTCAGGCTGACCTTCGACACCGTCGCGCCGTCCGGCAGCTCAGCGCCGATCTCCACGCTCACCGGCCGCTTCTTCGCCCCGTCGGCCGGGCTCACCGCCAACGGCGGCCCACTCGACGGCGGTGTGTCCGGTGCCACCGCTTCACTGGTCGACGGCCCGGGAACGAACTCGGCGGCCGAGCCCTCCTCACGACAACCCGACAATGCCAGCGACGCCACCAGGCCCAGGGTGCCCACCAGCGCCCCGGCCCGCGCGAACCTGCCCATCCCCACCCCTGTCCTAGCGCACCTGGCGCACATCGTGCCCCATCCCACCCGCCCAACATGAACCCGTCCCACGCCTTGTGCGTGCTTGTTGCCAAATGTCCGGAAAGCTCGACCGAAGGGAGGACCCGGGTATCGGATTGGAACCCGCCTCGGGGTGCGTGCTAGGGTTTCCCCCGTTGCCACCGAGCGCCGCTAGCTCAACTGGCAGAGCAGCGGACTCTTAATCCGCGGGTTCGGGGTTCGAGTCCCTGGCGGCGCACCAAGCAGCAAGGCCCTGACATGGCAGATCTCTGCCGGTCGGGGCCTTTTTCGTGTTTGTCGTCATGGATGGTGGCTCGCTGGGTGCTCGGGAGCCGTTGGACCGGGTCGGCGTCGGTGGGACGCGGTGTGATGTCAGCGGTCAGGCCCGAAGATCAAATGGCTGTGTTGCCGCCAGGGCATTCCGTCGGGTGTGGATAGGGGGCGGTCGTGCGTCGGATCGTGCGTAGGTCGGTGCGGGCGATTCTGCTGGACGGAGACGACCGCCTCGTGTTGATCAAGCGGATCAAGCCCGGCCAGGCGCCGTACTGGACGACGCCGGGCGGTGGCCTGGAGTCGACGGACGTCTCCCTGGAGGCGGCACTTCGTCGGGAGCTGCATGAAGAGCTCGGCGCAGAGGCCGACGGGTTCGTCCAGGTGTTCCTGTCTACGGCCCCGGCTGGTGAGGGCGTTTCTGTGCAGCACTTCTTCGTCTGCCGGCTAGTTGAGCTGCGGGAGACTGCTCGGACTGGGCCGGAGTTCGATGATGCATCGCGTGGTGACTATCAGCTTGATCGAGTGACTATCGACAAGCTGCGCGCAGTGGATCTCAAGCCAGCAGGGCTGACCGAGTTCATCACCTCCAACCAGGAGGCCCTGCTCTCGGCGTGGGTCTGCTGCACCGATAGGTGACAGTTTCAGTCACGCGGCCTGACTGGCCGGTGGGATCATGATTGTCTCGTACTCGATGGGGGTCAACCGGGA